>JAFYNQ010000061.1 GCA_017548065.1 Oscillospiraceae bacterium | reverse complement strand
GCTTATCAGCGGTCACTATTATCTCTCTGAAGATTTGACCCAACAGACACAGGTGATTATCGGTTCTTCTGAGGATAAGAGTGCTGATGTTGTGCTGGATCTGCAGGGCAGAAATTGGACGAATACAGCAAGAAGAGCCTTCCTGGTATATGGTAAGTTCTCCGTTGTGGACTCTGTGGGCAGTGGCTCTGTTTGTGGCTCCGGTGTTGGCAATGGCGGTGTTGTCATGGTAAGCGGCGGTACCTTTGATCTCTACGGCGGCACTTTGTCCAAGTCCGATGAAGCTGAACCGGAAGGAAAGGGCGGAGCCGTGTATTGTTCCGGCAGTGCTACCTTTAATATGCTGGGCGGCGCACTGCTCGGCGGTACAGCAGAGCAGGGCGGTAACGTCTACAGCTCAAACAGCACAGTCAATATTATTGACGGTATGATCATGAGCGGTTCTGCAGACAACGGCAGTAATTGCTACTTCGTGTCCGGCAATGTGACAATTTCCGGCGGTACGATTGATGGCGAGGTGAAGCTGGGCAGCGATGCAAGCTTGACGGTTGATGGTAATGCGGTAATCAATCCCGGCACCGGCAACGGCTTGGTGATTCCCGAAGGTAAGCTGATTACCTTGGGTGAATTGAACGCAGATGCCAAGATCTTCGTTATTGCAAACGGTGTGTTTACCAACACCAACGAGAACGCACAGACTTATCTGAATGCCGGTTATGTGGAAGCTGCTTCCGATGCATTCACAATTAAGGTTGTGGATAATGCAATGGTGGCTGAGAGCGTTGTGATCCCCGAGGAAGAAATTGATCCCAATGAGATTGACAACTCTTCCATCAGCGAAAAGTTCGCAGAGGGTACTACCATGGCGGTATGTCCCAAGTGCGGTGGTGAGCCTGTACAGTGGACTGCGCTTAATGACGTTACAGTAGCAGGCAGCAACCTGGAAGCAGGACACTACTACCTGGCAGATAACTACAGCACCTACCTGAGCCTCAGTGGTGAAAAGGATATCTGTATCCACCTGAATGGATTTAGCTGGGATCAGAAAGTCAAGTCCCGTGCGCTGTATCTGTCCGGCACAGCTGCTTGTACCATTAATATTATGGGTGAAGGTACTGTTTGCGGCAGTGACGGTTATACCGGCAGAACTGCCCGTGGCTCTGCAATTGAGGTAAATGGTAGCGGTGTTACACTGAATCTTATGGGTGGTGTCTATACTAAGCACACCCACAACAGCTCCGATCAGGAAATTTCCGGTCCTACCGTTGCGCTTTATACCGGTGGCGGTGTGATCAATGTGTATGAAAAAGTCACACTGGAAGCAACCAACGGAAATGAGATCAGCGTAAGCAAGGGTAGCTTGCATGTCCATGGCGGCGCTGTGAACGGTGAAATTTCCGTGGGCAAGGATGGTAAGATCACCCTGGCCGGCACCCCCGTTATTGAGAAGCTTGCACTTGCTTCCGGCGTGCTTGCAGAGCTTGGTACACTGAATGATGGCGCAGAGATCTATGTCACTGCGGAAGGTAAGTTTACAAAGGAAAACGAAAACGCAGAAGTATATCTGTCTTCCGGCTATGTGAAGTCTGCGGATTCCAATATTTCTCTGGTTGTGCAGAAGAATTGCCTGGTTGCTTTGGACGAGTTGCTGGCTAACGGCATTGATAATTCTTCCATCAGCGCAAAATTTGCTGAAGGCACTACCATGGCGGTATGCCCCAAGTGCGGTGGTGAGCCCGTCCAGTGGACAGAACTCAATGCTACCACTACTGGTGGCAGCAACCTTGAAGCAGGTCACTACTATCTCACCGGTGATTACGGCACATATTTGAGTATCAGCGGTGAGAAGCAGGTTTGCATCCACCTCAACGGTCATAACTGGAATCAGACTGTGAAATCCCGTGCTTTGTACTTGTCCGGATCCGGCAACTGTGTGGTGAACATTATGGGTGAAGGTACGGTTTCCGGCAGTGACGGTTATACCGGCAGAACTGCCCGTGGCGCTACGATTGAAGTAAACGGTAGCGGTGTTACTCTGAACCTGCTTGGCGGTAATTATACCAAGAACACGCATAACAGCTCTGATCAGGAGATCTCCGGCCCGACGGTTGCGTTGTACACCGGCGGCGGTAAGGTCAACGTGTACAAGAGTGTAGTGGTAAGCGAATCCAATGGCGCAGAGATCGCAGTTACAAAGGGCGACTTGAGCTTCTATGGCGGCAACGTAAATGGTGCTGTTGTCATTGACACAGACGGCAGTGTGGCACTGTCCGGTGAAACTGTTATTGGTGAACTGGATCTCACCAGTGGAATTACTGCAAGTGTGGGCATGCTGACCGGCAACGCACTGATCGCAGTTCGTGCCAATACAAATGTGGCCTTTACAGAAACTGATGATGCAGCTGCTGACTATGCCGAATATTTCAAGTCCGCAGATTCCGGCAAGGAGGTTACCGTAGAGAACGGAGCCTTGGTTCTTGCTGAAATCGTGGCAGCACGGAAAAGGGGTATTTTCTCTTTCCTGTGCCTCAACTTGTTCTGACGGGAGATAAAAGCATCCCTCCCTTATCAGATATCCCCTTAATAATCCGGGACAGATCAAACTGTCCCGGATTATTTTGTTACCTTTATTTGCGGCATGATATGATTTGCAATCTATAATGATAAGAAATGTATTGTTGCGGTTAAATTAACGTGTTAGTATAGAAGTAATGGGAACACGTTTTTGGTATTCTCAAAGAAAGCTGGGTATTTGCAATGAAGTAAAACCTTTCTGGAGAAAATTACAGTGGATGCCAACTTGAATGAGGGTTTAAAAATCTATAATAGCAGAGGTAAATGGAATGAAACTTTATATTTTTGGCAGCTGCTCAGGCACAGAGCCGTTTGCGGATCGGCATCACACCGCCTGGGCATTAGAGTGTGGGGGAAGACTGTATTGGTTTGATGCCGGAGAGGGCTGTGCTCATACTTCGCACGTGATGGGCGTCGATCTTTTGTCGGTTTCGGATATTTTTATTTCCCATTCCCATATGGATCACGTTGGAGGCTTACCCCATCTGCTGTGGACGATACGTAAGCTGACAAAACGGTTGAAACAGCGGCCGAAATATCAGGATATCACGGTATATTCACCCAATGCTGAAAGCTTTGACGGTGTAATGTCTATGCTGAAAAATGCAGAGGGGCAGTATAAAAATTCTTACGAAACCAAATTTTGCCAAACCAAAGATGGCGTTCTTCTGCAATCTGAAAGCGTTACTGTGACGGCAAAGCACAATTTACATATGAAACCTACAGAGGAAGGGTATCAATCCTTTTCTTATGTGATTGAGGCAGAGGGGAAGAAAATCGTATATTCCGGCGATGTCGCTTCTATGGAGGAGCTGGACGAGTTGATTGCAGACGGCTGCGACGTGCTTTTGACGGAAACCGGACACCACGATCCTATGGAGCTTTGCGAGCATATGAAGGATAAGCGCGTAGGACACC
The DNA here is from genome assembly GCA_017548065.1 of Oscillospiraceae bacterium. Lineage (GTDB taxonomy): Bacteria > Bacillota > Clostridia > Oscillospirales > Oscillospiraceae > Faecousia. Next base: position 45,232 of record JAFYNQ010000061.1, on the reverse strand, counting down.
TTTATTTTCTCCATCATGGACGTACTATTTTGGAAAATTACGATGCTGTAGCGGCACAATGCCGTGCCATTATGTCCGATGTAACGCTTTGCAATGACAAAGACATCTTTTTCCTGTGAAATGAGCCCCTGGATTCCCAATATAAGGGATCCAGGGGCTTTTAATATGCTTGGTGCCGTCAAAGCGTTTTGTTTATCTTTCTGAATTGGGATGGGGTAACGCCGGTTTTCTTTTTGAATAGCTTACAAAAATACGGATAATTGGCAATGCCGGCATTCCTATTGCTAAGTTGTTCTAATGAAATTATCCTGAGAATATGATTACACCCCCGTATGTAGTTTTAAACTACATACGGGGGTTCGTGCTTAATCCTTCAATGCTGCTGTTACCTTTGGCCAAATATTTTGGAAATAAAAGCCGTTGCCTTCGTCGTTGGGATGCAGACCTGCATCGGCAAAATATTGGAAATCGTGGGGAACAAGATCAATGCCGGAAATGACTGTTACGTTGGGGTAATCCGCTGCGATCTCAAGGATGTTTTTCTCAATTGTTGCCAAAGGACCCATTCTCCGCGCCTTCGTGTCCTGATCTGCTCGCCAGATGGGAGAAACCGCAAATACTTGCGCATGGGGATATTTATTTGCAATAATCTGCATCATGTTACTGTAGTTTTCCACGAAGAAGGCTTCCTCGTGACGATCCCAGTCGTTACTGCCGTAAGCGACCCAAACATAGTCGGGTTCATAGGGACTCTCCAGTTCAGCCATTTGGGGGAAGGTGGTAGTTCCGGCAATGGCCTTGTTGCGCACCTGCACATTCATTGCCCTTGCCAGCCGGGGAATATAGTGGTTGCAGGAGTAGCGCACGACGTTGCCGTGGGTAACGGAATCGCCGTATACCAGCATCTTTTTTGCCGGTGCGTTGGGGGTGAGGAAGGCATCATTCTCCAGAGAAATGTTCTCCACAGTTGTGGCAACAGACCAGGGGAAATAAATGCAAATATCCTTGACTCCGTCACCCAGCGCAAAGGTTTTTTCGTAAGTACCCAGCTCGCAAGGCGCATGGATAATTTTCTCGCAAGGCTCCAAATGTGAAAAATTGTCCAGGGAGTCAACGTGCTTGCCGTTTACAAAAAGATCAAAAGAGAAGTGATCACTGCCGGATCCCTTTGTCACTGTGGTGCGCAGGTAAAGCGTGCTGCTGTCAGTCTTAAAAAACATCTGAATGCCGGCAGTAGAAAGCATTTTTTCTTCCAGAAGCCGTATCCGGGGCTGGTAAAGTGTCTGTTGCTCCCGGTTAAAGCGATAAAAACGGATGCCGTTTTCTTCCTGCTCAATGCAAACCGCACCGGTGGTGATAGACTTTATTTGTTCGTATGTGAGTTGCATTTGGATACTCCTTTAGCTGCCGAAGGGAGCGGTAATGTATTTATCAACCAGCTGCTGCAGTCCGTTCATGTCCTCGGGGGAAGCAAAAATTTCAGGGAAATTGGTATAGGTATCATAAGTGTATTTATCTTGCTTATATGCTGCAAAATTAAATCTTGTATCGATGCTGGAGTCGTTGCAGAAATCGTAAGGCATTCCCACTGCGCTATCACCGGTGATGGCGCAGTAGATCATTAAAGCTGTGAGATAGCCTACCAGTATATTCTGGTGATAACCATCCTTTTCGCTAGCGCTCACAATAAAGCTGTTTTTGAAATACGATTGTGTAGCTCCGGGGACCTGAACTGTGCCGTTCATGATATCTGTCAGCATTTTGCCCCAGTTGCATACGGTGATCTTGCTACAGTCAATTTCCGGCAGCTTGGCGATCCAGGCAAATTCATGGCTGTATGCCATTTCGGGAACGGTAAAAAGGAACTGCACATTGGGGTTGACTGCAAGAAAAATATCCATCATAGGCTGCAGGTACTCTGTCATGTCCCCGTCGTAAGACTTTTCATAGGGCGCAAATATTACATAATCAAAATACCGGTCTGTCAGGTAAGAAAGGTGATCCACGCCGTAGCATGCATCCCGGGTGCAGGAATTGCCCAAAGATTCCCATAGGGAATGGTCACCGAAGGCCCAGTCTGTCACAGAGACATCTGCGCCCAGAGACTTGCAAAGCTGGTAAAAGTAGCCCTGGTCGTTATTTCGCGCTTCCTGGGTCAGATCTGTCGTACCGTTCCGCAAAATGGTATGGCCGTAGTAGAAAAAGGAATTGCCGACGAACAGCACTTTCTTTCCGTCCAGCTTTTCTTTTGCGGTGCTGGACAGCGTGGGTTCGGTTGTAGATTGGGTGCCGGTGTTAGCACAGCCGAAGCAGCTAAGCACACAAAGAAGCGAAACCAATAAAGCCAGAATTCTTTTGAGATTCATGATCATTTCTCCTCGCTGTTACTTTTTATTTTGTGTATCATGAACACGAAACTATTGTAATATAGCTATTGAAAGTTTTGGTATTTAAAAAGTGTGATAATTATTCATTATTTTTAAATATAATTTTGCGATATACCTTGTATATTGAGGTAAATCACGTTATAATGATCTGGGAGGTGCGAGCTATGACGTTTCAACAATTGCAATATCTGTTAGCGGTTCAACGTAATGGGTCAATATCTCAGGCGGCGAAGGAACTGTTTATTACACAATCAGCCGTGAGTAACACCCTTGCGGCATTGGAAAAAGAATTGAATTGCCGAATTTTCACACGTAGTGCCTCCGGTTTGATGCTCACACCGGAGGGTGGGCAAATCGTCTCCTATGCAAAGCGTATCTGCGAAAACTACAGTTTGCTGACCAGTGCAACGAAACCGGGGCGGCCGCACCTGCGTGTCAATGCAGCAAATTATGCCCCGGCTTGTAAGGCATTTTCCCGTATCCTTGATGAGTATAAGGATAGGGAAGAGGTAGAGTTAACCTTTAACGAGCGTTCCAATGTTGACCTGTTTGATCGTCTGCTGAATGGGTATTCAGATATTTGCATTGCCTTGACGGTCTCTGTCTATGATCAATCCGTTGCCGAGCAGGTCAAATCAAAAAAGTTACTGCGTGAAAAGCTTTCTGTGATTCCGGCAACGATTTGCATCGGTCCCGGACACCGTCTGTATACTGCGGAAGATCCCACACCCCGGGATTTTGCAGAAGATCGCCTGGTGGATGTGCCGGGCAAGGAGCTTTCAAAGGTTGGTGCGTTGCTGGCATACGTTCCGATTAACAAAAATAAGCTGCTGCTATGCGGAAGTTCAATGCTGCGAAAGGAAATTTTGCAAAAGGGTCAGGGGTATTCTATTGGACATATGCCCAGCAAGGAACTGCGGGAGAAGGAGAGGCTTCGGTACATTCCCATTCCCGGTTTGACATACATCGTCGCCGCCTACACCGATCCGATCCGCCCCATGACTCCCGAAGTTAACCGCTATCTGGAACTGCTACGTGAAGAGATCCGCTTGTCTTACGACGAGTGGGACGAAAGAAATGCGCAGTTATGATCAAAGCCCCTGAGTCCCAAACAAAAGGAAACTCAGGGGTGTTCTTAATAGGGAAGTGGTTAAGCCTCGGTGTACTCCTCGGGGTAGTAGGGACGGGTCATGGCAAAGTTGCCATTTTGATCATATACAGTTACCCGGAACCAGCCGCTTTCGGGACGAAGCTTGAAGGTAGCGGAGGTAATGCCTTCATGTTCTGCATCCTTACGCTGGAGTCGTTCTGTATCGTGAGTTACAACAATGCGAACGGCGGGGTCGCACGCTATGATAATGCTGTTGTCTTCAATAAAAAGGGAATGAATGGCAGGCCCGTTGGAGATATAAAAACTACCATCCTCCAAAGCCTTGGTGACCGTACGGTAATCCAGGTTTTCGGCTTCGATTTGTGTCCAGGAACAGAAGGTGTTGCAAAGCTTGTGTCCAAGAGGATACTTGTTGTGATTGTCATCAGCGGCGATAGGGAACACTTTTTGACCTGCACGAAGCATGCCGTCGTACAAATACTGGTTGCAATCATCATAGCCCAGCTTCACAAAAAGGCTGTTGTAGACTTCCAGTGCGTTCAGGCCTTCGTAGGAAAGAATGCGTCGGGGATCGTCATGAGACCAGCCGGGGTGATTGTATGTTACAAAGAAGCCTTTGCTTCTGGCGGTGGCAATCACCTCGTTAATGTCCCGGATTTCAAAACCCCGTTCATAATCGGGGAGTGTTTCGTCTACTGTGAGCAGAGGACGAACCGTCTCCGGGTGATACTTGATATATTTTTCCCGATGATACAGAGGCGTGGTGACATTATCTTCCTCCAAGCCAATCATGCAAAGATGAATGGTTGGGTGCTTTCCCGGTTCACCTGCTTCTTCGGCTGGGGAGACCAAGGTGAACTCCAAGCCGTTCAGCGGAAGAAAGTTATCGTCTTTTAAATCTTTGTGGGGAATAAGAACATCGTGGTCAGTAAAGGCAACAACAGAGTATCCGTTTTCTTTATACAGTGACTTCACTTCCTCCGGTGTCAGAAATCCGTCAGAAAGCGTGGTATGGCAGTGCAGATTCGCTTTGTAAAATTGTCCTTTGCTACCTAATAAGTTCTTACGCATGTTAAAACTCCTATTATCATATATTTCTATTTATTATCTTTCATAGTATCCAATTCGTCAATAGTAAGATAATAGAAATGGAAAAATTTCATTGCAATCTATCTCCCGTTTTGGTAAAATAAAGAAAAAGGAGGAAATAAGTATGAAAAGACTTGTTTTAATCATTACTGTCATCGCACTCTTACTTACATTTGCAGCCTGCGGTAATAATGCACCTGCTGCTACGAAGGACTATATCACTGAAGAATACGTTGCGGAGCAACCTACCCAGCCTGCCACTGAACCGGAAGATCCGGAAGCAATTTTGGCATTGCGTCGTGACACCGTGGAGCAGGAAATGCGCCGTATGTCTGCTGTCCTTTGGACACCTGCAGAACTGGTTACTTATCACATGGCAAACAAATCTTCCGGTATTGAGGTCGCAAACAAAGAAGACCCCAAGCATGTGATTACGTTTGTACCCGGTAATATCTACCAGGGCATTCCGTACACCCACGGTGGAGGCAGTGGCTACGCTTGGGTGTCCTATGCAACCGCCCAGGATGAAAACGGTGTCTACACACTGTCCGGTCTGACCACCGAAGTCTTGTCCGGTTCCGGCAGTACCAGCCAGTTTAATTACTCCCGTTTGGGCAACGATTGCGCTGACCAGCTTTTCTGGGCATGGGGTCAGGTTGCCAGCTCTATTTCTTTCTTTGGAACTTCCTCTATGACAGAGGGTAACGGCTGCCTGAAGGTTGGCTATTATGTGTCAGCCGGCAAATTCACCAAGGAAAATAACACGGAAGCTATCGTGCAAAACAATGGCAAGGATACAATGTATGCTGCCTATGCGTTGCTGCAAAAGGGCGATGCTATTGTGAATTATACAGCCGGTGGCGCAGGTCATACAGTTATGATCGTAGAGTGTCACCCCACATATCTTGCAGACGGCACGCTGGACGCTGAAAACAGCTATGTAACCGTCCTGGAGCAGACCGGCGCCAACGAAATCAATCAGACCAAGGTGTTCAATGAAAAGCTTGGCAAGGATGTTTATCTCTGCGAAATTCTGGACGCCAAGTGGAGCTTTGAGGAACTGTTCGGCAAAGGTTACCTGCCTATCACCTGCAAGGAACTGATTGATCCCGCACCCCGTGCCGAGGCACAGCTGACAGATGGCACCAAAGAGCCGAGCATGGATAATATGTTTACCGGAAAGATTTCCTGCAACTACAGAATTTCTGATGTTACCATCCGTATTATGGACGAAAATGGCAACCTGCTTCAGAAGGCGACTTGCTTCAGCCAGCAGATTGAAATGCTGACCTTTGACCTGGGCCGCTTCAAGAATCCCATGGAAGAGAAGTCTATGCAGGGCAAGATTGATTTGGATAAATTGAATGCAGGCACTTATCACTGCACATATGTTGCCCGTATCTCTACCGGTGAGCAGATTATTTTCCGCGATTTTACGTTTAGTAAGTAAAGGATTCAAGCCGGGGAAACTGCCGAAGCTTTTAGGAGGGATAAGTCTTGAAGATAATGATGATTGGCAACAGCCACAGCCAGGATACATTCTGGCTGCTTCATGAGGTTTTTGCAGACCAGATGCCCGACCAGGAGGTTCTCTTGGGTGTCATGTACTACAGCGGTTGTTCTGTCACAAGACATGTGAGATTTACGACGGAAAACCAGTATGTCTATAAATATCATCGGAATATGGATGGTACATGGGAGAACATGACCGATGTGAATATGGACGCAGGCCTTTGTGACCAGAATTGGGATGTTATTGTGTACCAAGCCGGCAGAATTGACAAGGATAACCAGTTCAATCTGGAAGGCAGAAGAGCGTTGGAGAAAATCGTCAGCGACCGAGTCGCACAGCCTTACAGGTCTATGTGGCATATCACCTGGCCCAGCCCTGAAGAGCCTACGTTCTTTGATCCCAGCTATCGTGTACAGCCGCCTCCCACGTTGGTAGAATATTTGAAGACCACTTACAATCATGATACTTTCAAACAGTTTGCTGTTATTACCGACAAGGCAAAGGCGTATCTGCTGCCGGATGATACTTATGATAAGGTCATTTGTACCGGCGCAGGTGTTATGCGTGCCCATGCGGAATTGGGCGTTCCTCAACTGGAGCTGTGGAGAGACTACACCCATCTGTCCGATTACGGCAGATTGATTTCAGCGTATACTTTTTATGCCCAGCTTACCGGAAATAAGATATCGCAGATCAATCTTGATAAGATTCCGGCAAGCTTGCGTCATAGATATACACGCGGTGAAGGCGATATGGCGATTACAGAAGAAATGAAGCAGATAATTATCAGCGCGGCCAACGCCGCTTTGAATGACCCCTGGTTCGTTCCTTCCAGACCCTGAAATAAACTATAATCCACATAAGTAAAAGCACAACCATCGGGTAAACCGGTGGTTGTGCTTTTGTATTAGATTATGCTGGAGCGGTAGGCAGGTTGGTGTTCAGTGTGGGCGATGACGACGGGGATGTTACTGATGAAGCGAATCGCAAAATGGGTATCTCCGGGGATACCCAGCTGTTCCATCAGTGCAGCCATGTCCAAATTCTCAGGATCTTCTGCCTCTGTCACAAGGCAGTTGACACGGAAAACACCCAGTCGGGGTCCGGCAATCTTTCTGCGAATGACTCTGCGCTGAACATTCTCCAGGAAAATCTCTACGCTGATATCTGCCGGGATGTAAGTGGAATTAAGAATAGAGAAAGTGAAGTCACTTTCCTTCGCAGTGTCAAGGTCCATAAACACCCAGGTGCGGGCGCCGGTATTGTCACGACCCTCAAGGTAACGCTGCTGCAGCTGGTAAACTCCGTTGGGCGCAGGGGAGTAGGGCAGATCCAAAACCTGCTCTTTTTCGCCGGTGATCATTTCTTCCACATTCATTTGGGTCATCAGGTACTGCGTGCCTTCACGGTACGTAGTGAAAGAGCCGTATGCCAGGGGCTTTTCCACCGGCAATACACAAATGCGGGGATCAATAAGCCGGTAACCCTTGATCTGTCCCTCTGCGCTGCCACAGCCAAAGCCGTGGTGTGGTACCTGCAAAATGTCGGACTTCAGCTCCTCATCAAAGCGTTCAGCCAGCTTGGCATCACTGAAGGATCCATCACCGCCAAAGAAGATACGCTGCCCAGCCAGCTCTATGGTGAACATCAGGGAGGTGGCGTTGATGTTTTGGGAACGATGAATGGTATCATCCATAGTGCCGTAGAACTGCACCAGCGCTTCGCCGATGCGGTAGCTCTGTCCTGTATGGGGGGTGTATACGGGAAGACCCATTTCTGCTACCTTCTCACGGAACATCAGCAGAACGTCGCAGCCGGTAAGTTCTTTGCCGTACCAGTTGGAAAAAGCTTTGCCGTCTTTTGCCAACTTGGGGTAGTGCTTTGTGTCGTTATGCTGGGGGAAATTGTAGAACATCTTCTGGATTTCAACCTGGTCACCATATTTCAGATCAAAGGGGATAAAGCAGTTATAGTGGTCAGAATGGGGGTGGGTCATAATCCAGGCTGCAATTATCGGCTTCTCATAGGGAGAGTCGGCCTTCATTCGTGTGAAGAGGTTTTCAATGTCCTTTTCATACACATTGGCGCCGTCAATGATGATCAGGCGGCCATCCTGCAAACGAATTACATCAGACAGACCGTAGTCGCTTAAATGTATCTGGGTCAGCCGGGCAGTGGTACAGACCCCCAGTGCTGTGTCCCGGTAATCAAAATAATTGCATTTCTTTTCTGTAACAATCTGCAACTGCTTTGTACCTGCAAAATAATTCAGGAAAATACCTTCCTGCTTTTTCTTGTAGCTACAGTAAATGCGGTGGGGAAGTGTCTCTTTCTGCATCTGTGTGTAGCCGTGGTCTTCCAATAGTCGGCAGTAGTCATCCAGCTTGCTGATTTCCGCATTTTCAATGATTATTACACGGGTGTCTTTGCTTTCCTTGTCATCAAAATATGCGGTTTCTCCGAATGCGGGGAACTGTAATTTTGTCATGGGGCATCCCTCCGTTTCTTTTTTATTAGGTTACCACGAAGGAAGAAGAAAAGCAATAGAAATTCTTTAGAATGCTTATTTAAACTTGATATTATGATTATAAACTTTTGTAGCTATATAAATAAATTGCACTTTACGTTTTGAAAATATATGTTATTATATAAATGCTGGAACAGGAGTTATTCTATACGAATATAAGGAGGTTTACTTTATGAAAAAAATACTTTCCTTGTTGCTTGCTTTGTTCGTGCTGTTTTCTCTGTGTGCCTGCGGAGGCGAAAGTGGCAGCAATACTGATCCCAATACGTTGTATGCCGGTTTTGGCCGGGTTACTTGTGTTCCGGATGATCCGCTTGTTCACATCGCCGGTGGCACTGCAAAGGACGACCCTGCCACAGACGGCTTGCTGGATACCATTGAAATCACCTGTGTTTCTTTGAAGAAGGGTGATGATACATATTTGATTTTTACCGTTGATATCGTGGATGTTACCGGTTATAACACTACAATTGAAAATACCATTAAGAAAGAACTTGGGATTGATCCTGCCAATGTGATTTTTAATGGAACCCATACCCACTCTGCGCCCACATTGAAGCCCGGTGACAGTTCACTTCCCGGCGCTATTAACTATAACATTAAATTCCATGATTGCAGTGTGGATGCTGCCCGGGCAGCTGTTGCGGATTTGAGTGCTGTCAGCGAATTCTCTTATGGCAGCATTATGACAGAAGACATGGTGCGTGTCCGTCACTACCTGATGAACGATGGTACGACACATGGCAACGGTCATGGCTCTGCAGCTTCCGGCTACAAGGAACATCTGTATCCTGCAGATGAAGAGTGCCAGGTTATTAAGTTTACCCGTCCTGCTGAGGATAAGAAAGACATTATTATGTTTAACCTTGGTGCGCATGCCACCATTGTCAGCGGTACACATACATCTTCCTTGTCTGCTGATTTCCCGTTCCCGGCCCGTACTTACATTGAAGAGCAGGGCGATTATCTTTGCGCATATTTTATTGCAGCTGCAGGCGATCAGGTTCCCAGTAGTAAGATTTCCAGTGAAGTCAAAAACAAGCGGAATCACTATGCTTACGGTGAGCAGTTGGGCGGCTATGTTATTGAATGCCTTGAGAAGAACATGACTGTCTCTGCAACTAACGATATTACACTCTATAGTGAGAATTTCTCTGCAAAGAAGCTGGGAAGTGCCCCCTACACAGAGGGTGAAATTCCCAAGAGCTCCGAGTGTCAGACACTTCCCACCAATACGATGACACTGGGTGATATCGGTCTTGTGTTCTATCCCGGCGAGCCCTTCGGTTCCCAGGGCAGATACCTGAAGGACAACAGTCCAATGTTCACGTTTGTGATCACTTGCTCCGAAGATGACCAGGCGTATTTCCCCAGTCCTATTGCATTCCAGGAAGGGTTCTATGAATCCAAAACAACTCGCTTTGCAGAAGGTGCCGGCGAGGCAATTGCTGCAAGATTTGTAGAGATCTTGACGGCTATGAAGGACGGAAAGACGCCCGAACCGCAAAAATTGCAGTAAAAATTATATAGTCAGACCCCGTGTTTTCTGAAAAGGAAACACGGGGCTTTTTTTGTGGTGAAAAAGACTCTTGTAATATCGCACAAAAACTTCTGCTTGTTTTTGGGTAATGTTACAAACTTATGTTTTTACGTTGCTTTTTTGTTGAAAATACATTATTTTATAAGGTGATATATTGTTTAGTGAGGTCTTGTGTATGATAAAACGGATAATAGCTGTAATATTAGTCTTGGTGGTTACTTTGGGAATCGCCGCAACCATAGGTAATGCCGTTACACCCGGTGAGTATATGGTCGGTTACGCCAAAGTGGATATTAACCCCTATGTGGATGAAAATGACCACTCCAAGGGATTAATGGCGCTGCCTATGGCAGGCAATAGCTACAATGCCCAGCGACTTTCTGAACCCACCAAAGTGGATGATACCGGAGACGGCGTTATTGATGACCGTGATGGCATTTTTGCTACCTGCATTGCCATAACTGATCCCAGCGGTAATACCATGCTGATTGTTTCTGCGGATTTCTGTAATTCTAATGCTACTTTGGTAACAGATTTGCGCATTGCCATTCATGAGAAATATCCGGAAATTGACCCCACACAGGTCATGTATACAGCTTCTCATACCCATAGCAGTATTGATTTGGTTTGCAGTGGTTTGCCTGAAAAGTCTGCGGCTGACCTTGTTGAGTATAACCGCCGTTTGCGTGTAAATCTTCTGCGTATGGTGGATGAGGCGTTGGCAGACCGCAGTGCGGCTACAATGCATAAGGGGCAAATTGAGGCCAATGACTCCAAGGCTTCTACCCAACCCATTGGCGATACTATCAATAAGTACCGTGCATCCGATGATCAGGTGACGGTTCTGCCTGCATCGGATTATCCTGACAGAGTATATAACTCCGTTCGTCACTATGCGATCAGCATTTATCCTGCCAAGCGTACTGTCATAAAGAGACAGAGTGGCGATAAGCTGGTTTATTATAGCTATCCTAAAGATGCAAATAAAAATTACCTGCCTGATACGACAGCAGAACCGATCACTTATATTAGGGGTTCGAACTTTAATCCCGATGCCACCGTGGGCGGTACTGTTTCAAATGTCTATTACGCAGATGAAAACGGCAATCAAATTGCTACTACCAAGGAAGAAGCGGAAGCATGGTCTGTAGCAACCGGCAAGCAGGCGTACTGGCTGGCAGATATGGGCGTTGTCGCATCCAAGGAGAATGTTGCAGAGGGCGACGATACGCTGCTTGCGTTGGAGTTCCGCTTTAAGGACACAACAAGAAAACCCATTGTTTTGATTAACTGGCGCGCCCATACTACACTGAACCGTTATGTGTCTGATGATGCAGAGGAACTGAAGGAACTGGGCAAGTACCAGGATTTGGGCTTCTATACCTCCTACTATCAGATCAGTGGTGACTGGGTCAACGCTATGCGCTTTGTGCTGGAAGAGGAGGGCTATCGTCCTGCTTTTGTAGAGGGCGCAGCCGGTAATATGGTGGCCGGTGGTTCTTCCGGTGAGAATGGTAACTGGGTCAATTACGAAACAGAAACCGATCGCACCCACTTCCGCAACAGAGGCAACATTTACGGCACAGAAATGGCAGAGGTTGCACTGGAGTGCCTGCGTGAGCATATGGTTCAGGTCAACGTAAACGGTGGTGATATTCGCAATAAGCAAATTGTGTACCAGACCCAGAAGCAGAATATTCAGCCTGGTATGTTTATTGCGGCGCATATTTATAAAAACGCCTATAAACCTGCCAGTCCTCTTGGTACGAGACCATTTGATGTTGTATACTGGCTGGATGCCTATGGCGAGCCGCTGATTGATAACACAACCGGCAAATCAAAGGTGGATGATAACACAGGTAAAGCTTTGTTTCAGACCGATGTAGACGGCAATCTGGTGACGGACGCATCCGGCAATGCTGTGTATTATACAGATAAAAACGGTAATCCGGTAGTTGGCGTGACCCGAATTGAGGAAGTGCAGAAAATCGCATCTATTCACCATGCCAATTCTGTTATCAACAAATATAAGTCTACATCTATCACAAACGGTCAGCTGGAGCTGAATGTGTTTATGATCGGCAATGGATTTGCTATGGTCACAGCTCCCAACGAACTGTTTGATCGCTATTCCACAGAGGCGACAATGGAAACTATCAATCAGTATAATGATTGGGAAAAACTGTGGGATGCTGATACATACGGTGAGCCTTTTATGATGGGCTATGCCAATGATTCCAAGGGTTATATTTCTTATCAGATCGCATGGGATTACTCCAAAGGTGTACTGAACTGGAGCGGTAAGGATATATATGCCCAGGGCAGCTATGAAACACAGACCGGTTGGTTTGAAAAGGGAACCGGCGAACAGCTGATCGATGTTTATCGTTGGATGCTGGATACCATTGATGAAACCAATAATGCAGATGCAATAACAGGTTACTGTGAACACTGTCAAGCAGAGGTACTCTGGTATCCCTTCAGCTCCGGTATGGAGAATACAGTTGTTCTTACATCCGGTCACTATTATGCGGATGTGGATACGATTACCGATGTCTCGATCCGTACTGCCAATAATGTTTGTTTTGACATTTGTGGCAAGCAGGTGGAAACGGTTCGGGGACGGATGTTCAATGTGAATAAGACTTCTACGCTGAATATTCAGGACAGCGTTGGTGGTGGTACGTTGATTGCTACCGGTACTACCGTAAGCAGCAAGCTGTACGGTGGCCTGGTTTATGTGGATGCCGGTGGCAGATTAAATCTTTACAGTGGCTCATTGACCAACTGTTTTGCTGAAGACCTTTCTGTTAATAATGGCGGCGTTGTTTATGTTGGCGGCTCGTTCTATATGTACGGCGGCATCGTTAAAGACGGCACGTCTGATTGGGCCGGTGGTAATGTATATATCGCGCCGGATGGTGCTATGTACGTGTACGGCGGTTTGGTTACCGGCGGTACGGCAGAGGTCAGCCACACCAATTGTATTGTTGCCCGTGGTGCGATTACAATTGGTGGAGATGCCCGAATAGATAAAATACGTCTGTGGCCCAATGGCAACAGACCGGCCATGGAAGATATTCTTACTGTGGATGGTAAGTATACCGGTAAGGTCCGTTTGTATATTGACGGCGCAAGCAACTCTATGGATATCGGTAATCTTATTAACGGCGGTAGCTACGGACCTGAAAATATTTATTTTTCCAACAACACCTACGTTCCGTATATTACCGGTACGGATATGATCCTTGGCAGCGCCAAAGCAGCCGCTATTTATGGAGAAAATGGCTTCGAGGGCTTTGCAGATACTTTACAGGCGGCTATCAATGCCTGTCAGGGTACGGACAAAGTTATTTCCCTTCAGAAAAAGAATACTGCAGCGGCCACGGTCAGCAAGAATGTAAATATCGACCTTAATGGTTATAACAGTACAAGTAAAATTACCATAAAATCCGGCGCAACTGTTTACTTGAAAGACAGCGCCACAAATGATTTTACCGGTACCTATGGCCAGTTGCAGAAATACTCCGGTACAATCAAACCCGTGGAAGGCTATGTGCTGCTGAAGGACAGTAATAATTATGTTTCTGCACATGCCTATGCACTGGAAATCAATACAGTCACGCTTCGTCCCAGCGTTTCCGGTATCTACTTCGGCGGCAGTATAAAGCTTGACGAGAATATCTCTGTGATTCGGAAGGGTATTGTCGTTAGCTTGGATAATGAAAAGCCGGTTGCAGATGGCAGTGATGTGTCTTGTTTGTGTACAACGGGTGATACCAGTGCTATAGTAACCAATATTCTCGGCGCTGATAAGACATTAGTTGAGAACGTTTTGGGTAGCACGATGCCAATCTATGCAAGAGCCTATGCGGAGCTTACTGATGGTACGATTATTTACAGTGATGTAGTCACGGTAAACCTGCGACAGATCGTGGAAGCCGTTGATGCCCGATGGGGTTCGTTGACACAGTCCCAAAAGGAGAGTATCAGCGCTATGCAGAAAACCTATGAATACCTTATGGAGGGCTGGATGATTTCCAACCTGAAATTGTATAAGTAAGGAGTTATTGGCATGAAACGCATTATTTCTTTCTTTTTGATCATTGCGATGCTGGCAAGTATGGTGGTACTTCCTGTATATGCGGAAGCAACGCTGAAAGTGTTTGTTGACCCCGTTCATGGCGTGGACACTGCTGATGGCTCGGAAGCTGCACCGGTGAAAACACTTGCAGCGGCTTATAAACTGCTTGAAAAAGGCGGCGGTACAGTTGTGCTGCTGGATACCATAAACTTTACGGCAGTTACTACGCTGCCTGCATGTGATTATCCCGTGACCATCACCTCTAAAACCGGCGCAGAGGGTATCGCCTCCAATTCTCATATTATCGTTGGTGGCGACACCACGTTTGAGAATATTTCTCTGACCCTGACAAAGAACAGCACAGGTACTACCATTTGCGGTAACGGCTATAAGCTTGTCATGGGCGAAGGTGTTACTACCGTGCCGTTTGTAAACAGCACAGACAGCTATTACTTCTGCCTGGAGGGTGGCAACCCCAATAATGCAGTGAACAGTACTGACGTGACTGTTATGTCCGGTCATTATCGTTATCTTTATGCCGGTGGTTACACCAAGGCGGTAAAAGGTGACGTTAAGCTCACCATGACCGGCGGTAGTGCTGCTAACCTGGCTACCTGCCGTACCGGCAATGTTTCCGGCAATGTAGAAATGAATTTCTCCGGTACTGCGAGAGTTGTGGGTACCATTTACGCAGGTGCAGCAACTTCCGGTGACATTGGTGGCAACGTAACGATTACCCTGGGTCAGGGTGCTGTGTTTAAGAATTTTTATTCTGCTTCCAACGGCAGCGGTACAATTGCCGGTACCACCACTGTAATTTGCGATGGCTTTGACAGCACATTCAGCTATTTCAGAGGTAAGGGCGGCACATCCTGCACCGGTACTTACGGTGGCAGCCGTCTTGTGCTGAAGAGTGGTATGCTCACAAAGGCACCTACCGATTTTGGTGTAATGGATATTGAGATTCCTCGGGACAAGGTGTTTACCCTGGCTTGCGACCTTACTGCTGATACTTTGTCCGGCAGCGGTACTATGAATTTCTACGGCGCAGTGGGACTTACGGTTGCTGCAGTCAACGGCACTGTCAATTGCACTGCCGATGGCGCATACCTGCAGAATCATACATATATTACCGCTCCTGCCGGTTCAGGTATTGTCTTCCCGGAAGATTCCGGCGTGAAGGAGCATGACGGTCAGTGGTACAATCAGGACCTGGAAGGCTTCCAGGGCTTGGTACTGCAGTCCAATTCGGCTAATAAGGTGATCCTCTATACCGGCCTTTGGAGATCCGGTGACACAGACGAGAATACTGAGGTAACTCCCTATATCACTGAAACAGTGGATGGCATTACTTATTATTACTATCCCAACCTTCAGGGTAATTATTATGTTCGTGGCACACGCAGCGGTTACATTGGTGTTTATCAGAATATCTATATGAGCCCGGAAGAGGCAGCTACCAAGACGGTAGAAACGGTTACTTTGGAGAAGAAGGGAACCGGCGGTTTCGTACCTTCTAATGTTTACATCAACACCTCCGAGGTAATGGAAAATGAGGAAGCATGGAAGTCCGAAGCATCTATGTTCCCCAAATACGAGCAGTATATTACAACACCTACCTTTGATGAGGACAGAGATGGCCATCGTATGACTACCAGTGAGGAGCTGGATGCTGAACTTTCCGAACTTGACAAAGAAGACGATGATATGTATCTGTATTCTTTGGGACAATCTGCAAAGTATAAGCTGAATATTCCGCTGGTTATCTTTACGCAGAACGACCTTTCTGCTGCAACAACAATGGAGCAGGCTGCAGCGATCCTGAAGAAGGATTCCGAGAAACTGACTGTCTACTATCGTGCCCACATGCATGGCAACGAGCCTGCAGGCGGCGAAGGTGCGCTGGCAATGATCTATTATCTGCAGGACACCTTTGGTGCGCAGATTTTGGATAAGATCAACCTGATCGTTGTTCCTCGCCTGAATCCTGATGGCGCTTATTCCTACCTGCGCCGTTTGGCAAATGACACTGACCCCAACCGTGATCAGCTGCAGCTGACTACCCATGAAATGCAGATTTTCCAGGAAAGCTACCTGCTGTTTGATCCTGAGGTAGTCATGGACGGTCACGAGCGTATGTGGAATAATCCCTGGGGTGATATGCAGATATCTGCAACCTTTACCAATATGCACTCCATGGAGTGGCAGAAGACTGCCCTGGCACTGGATAATGCTGCTTTTGCAGAATTGGACGCCAATGGCCTTAACGGTTATTACTATGCCGGTGTTGTCAATGACTTTGACCCCACAATGGGCGGTACTTACTACAGCATGTCCGGCTCCATGTACATTCTCCAGGAAAGCCGTGGTATTCACGAAAGCGACGAGGGTATGGAGCGCCGTGTAGCAGGTCAGATGGCTGCAGCTACCGGTATTCTGAATTACCTCCATGAGAATGCTGCGGACGTGAAGAGCATGGTGCTGGCAGAGCGGGAAAGTATCCGACAGAAGGGTGAAACTTATGAGGATGCAGATCAGTTCGTGCTGGAGACAAAGAGACGTACCTCCACAGAAGCCGACAGAGAAGCTTGGGGTTACCTGAATACTGTTGGGCAGACCATCAATTGGGCTACCGGCAAGGTTACTTATCCCACCCGTTATCCCAGCGTGGATGACGTTGCCGTGCGCACCCGTACAGCGCCTACGGCTTATGTTCTTCCTGCTGACCTTAACAATATTGAGCAGATCGTGTCCTTGTTGACAATGCACGGCTTCTCTTACACATTCCTGCCTGCAGGTGCAACCTTGCCGTTGCAACGCTACGGCGGTGACACTACCGCTGCAACACTGGAAGCAGAGACTGATGTGCGGTTCGGTAGCGGCTGTTATGTATTTACCATGAATACTTCCAAGGGTTTGCTGCTGTCTGCACTGCTGGAGCCGGATCATACCAATTCTGCATCCAAAGTTCCCGGCAACCTGGCACAAAGAGAGCTTCTTGTTACCAGCGATACCTATCGTTATATCCGTGACCTGAATGCCCAGGGTGGTGTAGACTACACCATTACCGATGCAAGTTATGTGAATATCACCGTATGGCTGGACGGTACAAATGGTGACGATACTGCAGACGGTCTTACTGAGGCAACTGCGGTCAAAACACTGGAGCAGGCATACCGTATCATGGATGCGGCTTTGGAGGGTGCTGACGCAGCATCTCAGGCAAACCTGAAGATCGTCGGTTTGTACGAGCTGGGTACAACCAGAGTCTATCTGCCTACGGTGAATTTCCATGTGACCATTTCCGGTAAGACAGCAGCTGATGGCTTCTCTTACACCGGTGGTAGCACCCAGGAGACCCGTATTATTGATATTTGTGGCGATACCACCTTCCAAAACATGACCCTGCACAGCAACAGTGCCGGTAATTATAATCACCTCAATGCAAACGGTCACAAGTTTGTCATCGGTGAGGGTGTGAACTGTACCACCAAAAAGTCCAATGCTTACTTTACATTGGCTGGTGGTAACTATAGCGGCAGCTGCGCTTCCACAGATTTGACCGTTCGTTCCGGCAAGTGGCGCACCATTTACGTTGGCGGCTACTTGGGCGCTGTCACCGGCCAGGCTAAGGGTGATATCTCCGGCTGCTGGGTTTATCAAAATATTACCGTTAGCTACCGTGGTAGCATTGGCAGCGTGGATATGAAGATCGCCAATACCACTGTCAGCTCGGCTGTTGAAACTTCTGCAATTTATGCAGGTCCGATTGAAAAGAAAAGTGCATCTCAAGCAATCGTTGCCGGTGATGTGACCATTACGTTGGGTGAGAATATTATTGCCCAGGGGGTTTATGCTTCCGGCCGTCAGGGTATTGTTAACGGCACTGTCACTATTATTGCTGACGGTATTGACTTGAGCAAAGTTTCCGTGCGTGCTTATTGCGCAGATGCCACCGGCAACACCGCAGCTGCAATTTTGAAGCTGAATACAGATGTGACCCAGGATGTAACACTGGATGCAGCGCTTCCTTTGGATCTGAACGGTTATGACATTACAGGAAATGTTATTGTGGACGGCGAATTGACTGTGAAGGACTCCGCCACCGATGATTATACTGTTGCAGACGGCGCTTGCGGTGAGATCACCGGCACTGTTACCGGCACACTGGTTGCCGCAGATGGCTATGTTGCAGCAGCAAATGGCTTCCACAAGTTTGCACAGTATATCAGCAATGTTTCTATCCGTCCTTCCAATGCCGGCATCTATT
Organism: Oscillospiraceae bacterium; assembly: GCA_017548065.1. Classification (GTDB taxonomy): domain Bacteria; phylum Bacillota; class Clostridia; order Oscillospirales; family Oscillospiraceae; genus Faecousia. The sequence continues at coordinate 26,711 of JAFYNQ010000061.1, read as the reverse complement.
ATTCCGCAACATTCCTTTGTGATGAAGTGTTGTCTGCAGAATTTGCTGCCCGGGGCGTGGCTGTGAGCCTCGTAGACCTGCCTGATGCCGATTTTGAGACAGATGCGGATACTTTGTACTCTGTGGGCAATCACGGCGTAATGGTGCAGGATATCCTGAAGGGCGATGCAGAGGATGCAGACCGTGCGGTCATGGATATCTATGCTGCAAGCTATGTTAAGCTGAAGGATGGTACTGTTCTTACAAGTACTGAAAATATAGCATATAGCTTCTATGACATCCTTATGCTACTGAAAGCTCAGAACCAGTCTGCTTACGAATCTCTGATTCAGTTGTGGCAGTAAAAGTAAAATAAAATGATCCGAGGCAGAATCTGTCTCGGATCATTTTTGTTATTTGATTTAAATTATTGTTCAACGAAGGGCATCTTGACGATGATGGAACGAGTCAGGCGGGAGAAGAGACCGAAGTCCATCCAACGCTCCAGCTCATAGTCATGGCGGCCGAAGCTTTCAATGAAGGCATCCATCTTTTCCAGAGCCAGCTTGTCATAACCACGAGCCTTTGTCTGGAATACTTCAGCAACACCTGCAGCAAATTCTGCATGACGCTCCAGCAGTCTCCATGCCAGTGCCTGGACACGGACGGGAGTCTTGCGGTTCTTGTTAACCAGGTTGCGGGCAACAGCAGCCAACTCGTATACCTGCTCCAGCTTCTCAGCACGCTCGGGATTGTGCAGGGGATCACGTGCGCCTGCGGCAGGCTCTTCACCGGCCATGTACTTTTCACCGAATGCTTCGGAAACGGCGGTGAGGTACTTGATTACTTCCTGGTAGTCCTCACCGAAGAGCAGGGAGAAGTAATCATCCAGCAGTGCATCGTAATCGCAGTCACGGTTCACCAGTGTTTCAGCGTGAATAAACTGATGGAAGCCGTGGGGGAAGAAGTGCTTGTTGGAGCCATCCTGCTGATAGCCATCAATGTCAACCAGCTTCAGGGAACGGACGTCCTCGTAAAGACGGCGGCAGATGATCATCAGACCGGGATCACGGAACTGGGCACGCCAGAAGTGGTACTCGTATGCATATGCAGGAACCTTTACATCCTTACGACGGGCATGGAACAGAGCCATGCACTGATCAATACCCTTGGGAGCCTTCCATGCATTACGCACGTAGGGAAGAGGCTCGGGCAGGACGGTGTCCTCCTTAATGCTGGCGGAGTAAGAACGGGAAATGGGGGTGAACTGCAGCCAGAAACGATCGGGATTCTTGATTTTTTCACGAATCGGGGGGAACATCATATCCACGTAGGTGCTCAGTGCCACCTTGGTGTCAATGCCACGTGCTGTCAGCTCTTCGTCAAGCTCGTTGGCGATCATGATTTGGAAATCAGAGGGGTTCAGCTTACGGCAGTTTTCACACTCACAGTGGTTTCTTGTGCCGTCTGCAAAGCCGATGCCGGTCATGCAAAGATGGGGGTTGTTCTGGATGTTCTCAATATAGCGGTTGATGAGCATCCGACGAACCTCGGGCTGGGACATACACAGGTTGGTATAGTAAATATCGTTGCGGAACAAAGTACGCTTGCCCTTCATGAGAGCAAGGTATTGGTACACATGCTCTGGGAGTTGCTTCTCGCCGGTGCGATATTCTTCACGGTCGGCAGGATTCAGACCCAGTGCGCAGGGGATATTGCCGTGACCGCCTTCCTTCAGCAGCATGCCACGCTTCAGGGCTTCGCTCTCCAAAGTACGCAACCACTGATCACACTGTTCAGCAGTAACGACCTCGGCAGGACGGTTATTACCAATGTTGCGGCGCTCGTAATAACGGCGCAGATAGACATAAGGATCACTGGGGACGAACATGTTCAGCTCCAGCTTTGCCTGGTAATCCACCCAGTTGGCAACCTGCTCCATGCTGGGGTCACCTTCGATGGTGTAACCGCGAACACGATGGTCAGCCATGTGATGATACTTTTGACCTTCAACAGCCTTCATGGGGACGTATTCGCCCTCGGGGCCGGGGTAGAACCAACGGCAGCCATTGAGACGGAGGAATCGGTACACTGCGAAGAGAACGCTTCGGGGGTTAGAACCTGCCAAAATACCACCTTCAGCAGTGGTATCGATATGTACCACATCATCCCATGTGGGATCTGCAGCCTCGTTGGGAAGACCAAAGTCCTCCAGAAGGCCCAGACGGAAGCCCTCGGTAGCACCGGGCTCCAGACTGATGGGGGTGTTGCCGGACTTGGGCATCATAGACCACAGATACTTTTTCAGCTCGTCTGCTGCAAAACTGATGGTCTGATCGTCACGCATTTTTTTGATCGTAAACATATTGCAACTCCTGTTCATCATTTTAGGCACAAAAGATACCTCAATTTGGAGAGTATCACATAAAATAAGCTTTGTCAACCATAGAACGTTATGATTTAAAGTGTTTTGGATTTATTTGAAAATAACAGCCCGACAAGCTTCTTTTTGGAAACTTGCCGGGCGTTTGCACCGGGGATTATTTTGCAATCTCATCCTTGTGGATCTTTATGATTTTCAGATTATTCAGGGGCTTTTCTCTTCCGTTTGAATGGTAGTAGGCAACCAGGAAATAATCTTTGCCGTCAATGACTGCAGGGTAGCAGTAATCGTTGTCCATATCGTCTTCCAGATAGAAGAGATTGGGGAATGCATTTGCGTCGTGTCCAACACCGTCAGTTTCGCTGACTGCCATAAGAAACGGTGCTCTGCCACGGAGCTTGCCCATGTTTCGTCCGGTATACAAACTGATAGGATTGAAAATTGCCAGGGTGTATTGTCCGAAAACTTTTTTCACCAGCATGGGGCTTCTTGCACCGGTGAAGAAAACATTGGGTGCAGGTACTGTCCAGGTAATTCCCTCGTCTTTAGAGAACAGACAAAATTGACAGCCGATGTTTGTGCGTGTGTAGCACCACAGTGTGCCGTCATCGTGCTGGTAAAGTCCGGGTTCTTCAAAACCACGGCGATTCTCAAAGGGCATTTTAATGTGATTTCCGCTATCAAACCAGCTGTGACCATTGTCATCGGAAAGCAAGAACATCAGTGCACCTGAAGGTCGTTCCATTGCCATATCGGTCTTTGCTATGGGTGCGATAAGGCGTCCACTTTTAAGCTGTATTACACGGTCGTTGTTGAGGATATGGCTGTATTGCTTGTCCGGGAATGCATCCAAAGGCGCAGACCAGGTTTTGCACTCATCAGAGGAGCGTCTGACGGTAATACGACACAATACTCTTTCTGCGTCATTAATGATTTCTTTTACTTTACGTATGTAGATGAGCAGAATCTCATCGTTTTGAAGCCGCAGAAGGCTGACAGACATAACATTAATTGCATCTTCGTCTTTGGCAATCAACAGCTTCTTTTCGGTCCAGGTTTCACCCTCATCGGTTGAATAGATGGCTACAATGTTAGCAGGATCATGATCGTGATATCCGGGACCTGTATATTCAGTGTAGGCATGCATGATGGTGCCATCCTTCAGACGAAGAAAGGAGCCTTCGCCGGTACGGGAGATATGTTCGTTGGTTTCGGAAAAGAAAACTTGCCGTCCAACCTTTTTTATCGGTATTTCTCTTGCTTCGCAGTTCATTTGCTTCAACCTCATTTAATTATTTGTTAGTGTGCCTTCATAGGCAGTGATCAGTTCACCGGTGCTTACAAATACCTGCAAAGACATTTGAAGTTCTCCCATTTCCAACTGGGAACGGATGTTCTCCAGGGAGACGGTCTTTGCTAAAAATGCTTCATAAACATTCCAACCGCCGGCATGGTTCTTTTCTTCGTAAACAGTTTTTCCTGCTTTGTCTTTCAAAATGAAGTCAATATATACAATGGGATAATTGGAAGTAATACCGCAGTTGATAATATCCCGTACAGAAGCTTTTTCCGGCATAGGTGCTGTTACCTCTGCTTTTTCAACCGGGTCACTACCTGTAAACTCTCCGAATGTAAAGGGAAGATAGGACTTTTTAAACAGATCTGCAAAAGTAGCCTTTTCATCCACTTTTCCTTGCAGTTGCACGGTGCTGCCGTCTTCTGCCACATAATCCTTCAGGCTTGAGCCTTGATCCATGAACAGCAGGTAGCTCGCTTCACCGTTGATCGTGCCGTCCTCGTTTCGTACCACAACGGGGTAGGAGGAGACCATACGAAGGTGGGAGTTTCCGCCCAGGGAGATGAACATGTAAATGCCGTCAGCAGGCTCTAAAAGCGCATAGGCTTCATACATCCGCTGCTCACCGTTCTCTATACAAACGGCTTTTGTGGGTGTTTCTTCTGCCCACTGCACGGTGTTATATTCGTAGTCTCCTACCGGAAGGAACCCGTAGTGCTTCGTCATGCACAGATTGTTGTAATTGGGGGTGCTGTTGACCACACGAGCCCAGGCCCAGTAGGGACTTGAGGTGCAGTGGTTACCCATAAGTTCCGAAAATTCCTGACCGTCCATACCGGAATTGTCCAGTATGCCCGTTTCGGGATCATACAGTTCCATGAGCCAGTAAAGATTTGCACCAAGGGGCTTGCTTCCCTGGTAAGGAAGACCTGCGTAAACTGTTTGCTTGTCAAAGGAACGAGGCTTTTTATAAGTAGTGATGGAATAGGCAAAGGATTCCTTTGGGGACCACTGGAAGGTGAGTTGTAAACGAAAGTAGTCCAGTACGATCTGTCGCAGCTGTTCTTCTGTCATGTCGGAAGTTGCCACGGGAATAGCGTTGATGTCATCCCAGGTAAGAGGTGTCGTGACTTTTGATTTGGTGCTGCTGCAGCCGCAAAGCAAAAGAACTACGAATATAAGACATAGGATTCTTTTCATAATCCTCCGATCTAAAAACTGCGGGCCAGCTTTTAAATATTAAAATTCTTTTTCAGATATTGGCGGCTCATACGGACGGCATCCATGGGGTCACGATCCCGACTTTCGTCTTGCTCCACGATCACATAGTTTGCCGTGGAATCTTGGATTGCGGAAAGGATATTGGTCCAGTTTTCAACACCTTCGCCCACAGGCAGGTATTGAAAGCGCACATCGCTTCGTTTTTCGGGCTTTTGGTAGCCGTCCTTCATTAGCTGCCACATAGGAAACTGAGGAAGTGCCTCGCAACAGTAATCCTTTAAATGCACAAGATCCAGGTCGCTATTATATTTCTGAATATAGGAAACGGGATCTACACCGCCGTAACTGATCCAGCAGGTATCAAATTCCGGCTTTAACTCCGGTACTTCGGTGAAAATCTTATCAAGTATTGGCGTACTGTCACCGGGGAGGCAAGTCAGTTCGTGATCGTGGTTGTGATACAAAAGACGGATACCTTCTTTTCGAAAAGCGGCTGCCATTTCTTTGTACAGAGCCATCGTTTCTTCCCAGTTTTCCTGATAGACGGAAAGGCGGCATATGGGAATTACGCAGAATTTCGCTCCCAGGATCTTTACGTATTCAACTGCATCCACAGGGTCGGTTTCATAGAAAGAAGGGGACTGGTGGACAGAGATACAGATAAGTCCGTGCTTGTCCAGGAGGGCTCTTGTCTCGGCGGCAGACCGTCCGTAGCGCCCGCCGGAAAACTCCACATTGTCGTAGCCCATAGCTTTGACCTTTGCAAGTGCGCTGTCCATGTCTTCTGTCATCGCTTTGCGGATGCTATACAGCTGCAGACCGACTTTCGGTTTCTTCATGAAGACTCCTTTCAGATTTCGTCAAAATCCTTGATTACGGTGTTGGTCTCAACGGACAGACGGATGGCTTCCATCAGCTTCATAACACGCATAACCTGGTCGTGGGTCACGATCTGCTTTTCTTCGCCATAGAGACTCTTTACAACGTTGCGGTAAAAATCACGAACATCACATTCAATACGGGGGAGGGGGTATTCTTTAATCGTGTCGGATGTACGGGGAGCCATTGTCTTTGTAATGCCTGCTGCAGTTACAACGGGTACAACGTCACGGTTTTCCCAATCGGAGACCTTGACGATTTTGCCCTCCAGTGTCCAGCGTTCAATGCTGACAGTGCCGTTTTCGCCCAATACATACCAACGGGGAAGACTGATGAAATTGTTGGTGGAAACTTGTACCTCCACAGTTACATCGTGTTCAAATTGCACCTGCGCAGTGAAGCCGTCATCGCAGTCCTCATTGGTAACATAGCTCATTTGTGCATAGACAGATAGAATCTTTCCCGGGAGCATCCATAATAATTGGTCCAGGAGATGTACACCCCAGTCCATGAGCATACCGCCACCGTAGCACTTTTGATTGCGCCAATCACCGGGAATGCCACGGCTGCCGTGGGTACGGGATTCAATGCGGAAAATACGTCCCAGTGTGTTTTCTTCATAAAGTTTTCGGATGATGCGGAAATCTTCGTCCCAGCGTCTGTTCTGATGAACCGTAAAGAGAACACCATTACGGTTTGCAGCATCAATCATATCCTGCAGCTCTTGGCTGTTCATGGCAACCGGCTTTTCACAGATCACATTTTTGCCGGCGTTCATTGCGGCAATGCAAATATCATGATGCAGGTGGTTGGGGACGGCAACAGTGATAAGATCCACAGATGCATCTGCCAGCAGCGATTCCATTGTGCCATAGGTAAAAATGCCGTTTTCGGCAGCAAGCGCCATGCGTTCAGGCTTGATGTCATATATACCTGCCAGATCAATTTCAGGCAGCTTGCTGACCTTTTTGGTATGCCAGGCGCCCATGCCGCCGTAACCAATTACGGCAAGTCGGATCGGTTTGCAGTTATCCATCATAATACCTCCTCGCTTATTTCCTTCCATTTTACAACAAATATTAAAGAATGCAAGATATAGATATAAAATATCTATGCATAAAATAGCTGCAATTTGTTTGTGACAGTTGCAAAAAACAGGCGCATGTTGTAAAATAAAAGCAATCTACTGGAAAAGGGGTCTTAATGTGTTAGAACAGAAACTGACCGATCTGAAAAGACTGGAAAGTCGGATTGAAATAATGGAACAGAAGCCTGTTGAAAAGGGAATGATCCTGTTTTATGGCTCTTCTGCTTTTACGCGTTGGTGTCCCAAATACGATCACCGTCCTTTGGAAGAGGATATCCGTATGAAAGACGGTTCTCCTGCTGCGGTGAATAACGGTTTTGGCGGCGCTACCATTGAGGAAGGTTTGTACTATTATGCCCGTGTGGTGAAGCCCTGGGAGCCTCGTGCCATCGTTTTGCGCTTTTTCCCCAACGATGTGAGCTTTGGCTACACACCGGATGAGATCGTGGCGCTGTTGGCGCAATTCTGCAATTGGGCCCGTGCGGATTTTCCGGGCGTGAAGCTGTATCTTTGTGATGCTATGCCTCACAAACGTTTTGTTGAGAATGGCACCTGGAAGGTACTGGCAAAGCAGTTCAACAAACTTTTGAAGGAATACTGCGACAGTTATGCTGACTGTACCTATGTCAGCCAGGTAGGTTGGCATGGGTTTTATAATGATCCTGCAGATGCCGGTGATTATGGCAAGATCCGTCAGGATATCTGGGTAGAGGATAATATCCATATGACCCAGGAAGGCTATGATATTTACCGTGATCTTTTCCTGAATGTGCTGGATGATATTTTGTAATTAAAAATGGGTCGTCCCATTTGGGATGACCCATTTTATTCTTTTCTGTATTTGGACGGAGCAATGCCGGTGTGCTTTTTAAATGCTCTTGAAAAGTCGTACAGGCTGGTGTATCCCAGGGACAATGCAAGGTCGGAAAGTGTGCCGTAGTCGCTTGACAGTAACTCTTTTGCTTTTTCAATGCGCAAATTTTGCGTATAGACAATAGGGGAGACGCCGAAGGCCTGGGTGAACAGCTTCCGGAAATATACCGTTGAAAGACCGCATAATCCTGCAAGCTGCCCATTGGTGATCTTTTTGCTGTGGTTTTGGGATATGTATGCAATAGCAGGCTTTAACTTTTCTTTTTTTGCAGCCGGTAAGTAGCTGTCACTTTGTGGTTTTAAAAGCGTAAGGATAATGGAGTAGGTGTCCCGTATGCTTTCAAGCTGTATGGTTGATGTTTTGAGATTCCGTTTATATTCCAGTTCCTTGAATCTTTTCAGAAGCTGTTCGCTGTTTGCGACGGTGAATGGGATTGGGTCTGTAAATGTGGCATCGCTTTCAAACTCAATGCTGTAGAATCTGCCTGCTTTGGTGCAATTCCATTCATAGCTGCAGCCCTTCGGTAGAATTACCGGGTGATTGGCATCTGAGAAATATTTCTTTCCGTTGGACAGATAATAGGTCTCACCTTCGTATTTCATAACCACTGCCCAGCAGCCTCGGCTTATCCGCTTGCCTTTCTTGTTTTCAGGGGAGAAAAGACTGGAGGCAGAAAGTACATCGGAAATTACCAAATATGTTAAAGCTTTTGTTTGCATAGAAAACATTGCTCCTTGAAATAATAGGGTAATTATACAGTATCTGATTAACGAAATCAATAATAGAATATAGAAAGAGTATCAAATGTGTTAAATTGCCCATATTTGATATTTACATTGTTTATCGGAAATGTTATTTTTAATCTGTAAATATCCGTTTCGGGAGGTGTCTTCAATGAAAAAGATAAAAGTCGGACAAATTGGAATCGGACACAATCACGGCGAATCCAAAATGAAAGCTGTCAGAAAGTTCCCGGAGCTTTTTGAGGTTATTGGATATGCAGAACCCAATGAACGTTGGGTTGAGAAGCGTGGCAACAACAAGGGCTACGAAGGACTCCCCAGGCTTACGGTAGAGGAGATTATTGAAAAATCTGATGCTGTGCTTATTGAGTGTGATGTTTGGGATCTTACCAAGTATGCGAAGCTGTGCGTGGATGCAGGGAAACATATTCATATGGATAAGCCGGCCAGCGGAACGTTGGAAGAGTACAAGTATGTGCTGGACACGGCAAAGAAAAAGAACCTGGCAGTGCAGCTTGGTTATATGTATCGGTACAATCCTGCAGTGCTGAAATGCTTTGAACATATCAAGAACGGCGAACTGGGTGAGATTTTCTCCATAAATGCAGAAATGAGTACCTACCATCCCATTGATTCCAAACGGTGGCTTACCAACTTTGGCGGCGGTATCATGTACATTTTAGGAAGTCATTTGGTAGATCTGATCGTTTATCTTATGGGAGAACCCACAAAGATCACATCCTATTTAAAACATACGGGGCTTGATGGTACGGATTTTGCGGATAACAACCTGGCCGTTTTGGAATATGGCAATGCATTGGCTCGGATCTTTGTTTCTTCTGTTGAGGTGAACGGCTTCGGAAGACGACAGTTTATGGTTTCCGGCAGCAAGGGTACTGTCAATATCTGTCCTCTTGAGCGGCCCATTACCATGACTTATTCGGACACGGAGATCGCTGACAAGACCTACGAAGACCGCAAGATCACACTGTCCTTTGAGGACAATACCGCATCCGGGCGCTACGATGAGATGATGCAGGATTTTTATGCTTATATTATGGGCGAAAAAGAAAATCCCTTTACCTATGAGCATGATTACCTTGTGCAGAAGGTGATTTGGGAAATTGTCGGCGGTGTGCGTTTTTATGGTAAGAATATTGATTGATCGGCAGTGAAAGGAGAATATTTATGAAAAGAATTTTGGTTATGGGCGGTACCGGTGCTATGGGTAGATATGCTGTGCCGGAACTGCTTCGTCTGGGTTTTATGGTGGATGTGGTGGCTTTGGACAAGCCGCATATTACCCATGAGAATTTGCACAGTGTGATTGCCAATGCTATGGATGATGAATGGCTGAAAAAGTGCATCACAGAAACAAGATACGATGTGATCCTTGACTTTATGAGCTATAAACTGCCTGAGTTTAAGGCACGGGTAGATCTGTTCCTGGATAATACGGATCAGTATATGTTCCTCTCCAGCTGCCGCGTTTATGCCAATGAAGAAGTTCCTGTGAAGGAAACGTCTCCCAGATTGATTGATGCGTCCACGGACGAAGAGTACCTGAAGCTTTTTGAAAATGAGTATTCCTTGTTTAAGGCTGCAGAAGAGAATCTGCTTGTTGATTCCGGCAGAAAGAATTGGACGATCATTCTACCGGCAACTACATATTCTACCGGCAGAGCCCAGCTGGTGACCTTGGAGGCAGGTACATTTGTTACCCGTGCCCTCACCGGAAAGCCCGTGGTGTTGCCGATCCAGGCAAAGGATAAGCCTGCCACCATGTCCTGGGCAGGTGACGTAGGTGTCATGATCGCCAGATTGGCAGGCAAAGAGGAAGCGTTGGGTGAAAAGTTTATTGCTGCAACTGCCGAGTATAATACATGGGGCGAGATTGCAGAAATCTACCGTGAACTGATCGGTGTGAAATATGAGTGGGTGGACAAAGAGGTTTACCTGAAGATCATGTCCAGGAAGCAGGATAAGATTTCTCCTTATGTGCGCTATCAGTTGGAGTATGCCAGAATGTTTGACCGTATTACAGACAATTCAAAGATCCTTCGTGTTACCGGCATGAAGCAGGAAGAGCTTATGACCTTCTATGACGGCATGAAGAAGGAACTTTCCGGCATCAAGCTGGAGGATATCCGCATTGATGAATATCGTTCAATTGTTAATGAGCATATGGATGCCTATTTTGCAAATCGTTAAAATGTTACCCCCTGCAAAAGCGTGACTTTTGCAGGGGGATGTTTTATCCAAGTAACACGATTGGAACAGTGATAGGTATGCCATGCTGGGAAACCTGAATGATAACAGGGAATTGGTTGATGGGTTCAATCTTTTCACCAACGCGGATTGTCATCTCTATCTTTGTGATGCCGGTTTCACCATGCGGACGCTGCATATAGGTGGAGTGGGCGGTTCTGTCATAATCAGCTGTCCAACCTGCCGGTAAATAGGGGAGGACGGAATAGTATCGGGAATCTCTCCGCAGGTTTTGCAGAGTAATGGTAAGGGAGAAATCCTCGCCGGGCTTCACAATGGGATCACGTTTATATTCCACGATTGCCTGTGTATGCAGTGAGCCAGGGACTTCAAAGGACAGGGGACTTCTAGCGAATACTGTATGCGCATAACCTGCAAGGATCTTATCTCTTTGCTCGGTGTCAATTATATTTTCACCTGTCCAATCCATGGTAACCCCATGAGCAACAAACACTTCGGGAATTAACTTCATTACACGGCTTGTCAGCTCAGTGCAGGTCTTGGGGGTGAAAAGATGGTAAGAACCGTTGATGCTGATGGTCACAATGCGGTCACCCACATATTCCTTCAGTTCCTGGGGGATGCCTTCGGCGCCCATGATAATGCCCATAACGGCACCAACTGTACCGGCTGTGCAGTCAGTATCGTCACCGCAGTTTACAGCATAGCAAAGGCTTTTCAGCATGTCTCCTTCGCCGTACATAAGACCCAGAACGGTAAAGCCGATATTACCGGCAGCCTGGAACCAGCCAACTGATTTTACATTCTCCACGATGCGATCCCGTGTTTCCTGCCAGGGAATCTGCTTATCATAGCAGTCCAGCACCAGACGGACTGTGCTTGTGATCATGGAAGTATCGGGAATGTAGGTCAGCGCAGTTTCAATGAGCGTACGGATATTACTCTCAAAGAAGGCGAGGCTTTCAAGTACGGCGGTAAATACCTCTGCATGTGTGCCTTCAGAAAGACCGTGGTCAATGGAAGCATCCATGATGGCATATTTGACTGCAATGTTGGGGAAGCCCGGAGTCAGGCAAGCCCACAGTTCGCTGCGGATCCAGGCACCGTTTGATGTTTTCCACTTTTCATTATGCAATTCACCGGACAGTGGGGGTAGAAAGCCCATGGCCAGGTTGCTCTTTGCGACGCCGTATTCGTTCCAATGGGGTGCGATATAAGATAACCAGTAATCGGAAAGCTCGTTAGCAGTGAGTTTCTTTGCGCCGACAGCCTCCAGCGCCAATAACCAAACAAGTTGAAGATCCAGGTCGTCATTGGGAAGCGGTTCGCCTTTTTCGGTGGTGAATCCCTGGATATCCAAAAGACGTCTGTTACCTTCAAAAGGTCCACCAATGGTGCCGCCGATGTTTTTACCCAGCCAGCAGCCGTGGATCTTATCAAGTATCATTTTGCGGTTCAATTCAATATGCATATTGCGCACCTCCTGTATCATCAGTTTACAAGAGTATGGCTATAAAATAAAGATATGTTTATGCCTATAAAAAGTATTTGATATTTACTTTTGCGCTGTATCCTTTTTGCGGTAGTGCAAGGGCGTTTGTCCGTACAGGGTTTTGAAATGACGGAAGAACTTTGTTTTATCCGAATAGCCGACCGCATAACATACATCCTGCACGGAAAGTGTGGTGTCTGTAAGCAGCTGTGCGGCTCGTTCAAGACGAACTTTCTTTAGGTAGTCCGTAAAGCTGATGCCGGTATACGCATGAAAGCATCGGCTGAAATAAGCTGGATTGTAGTGGCAATTCTTTGCCAGTGAACCCATTTCCAGCTTTTCATGGCAATGAGATTTTATAAATATTAGAAGCTCCTCGGATATACCGCTGAAGCGTTCTGTAATCAGTTGTGACATTTTCCGAAACACCATCACAAGTAGCAGGTTGTACCATGAACGGGTTGTCAGGTCATAGCCCCGGGGCTTATTGTGTAATTCTGTTTCCAGGTTCATTATGATATTTTCAACGGTTGTACGTTCTGCTTCGGAGAAGGAAACAACGTTTTTGATCTCTGCCAATGAGTTTTTAAATTCGGAGAATTCAGCAAGATCCAATATGGCGAATACATTACACTGGTTATCAATGTTCTCGTTCAGGTACTCCGGCTTCAGGAAAATGTTTATATATTCTCCGGTTCCGCCGATGATGCTGTGGGTTTGACCGTAATTAATGATCAGCATATCACCCTTTTTGAGGGGGTATACATTGCCGTCAACAGTATGCACACACTTGCCTTTTGCGATATAAACAAATTCAATAAAGTCATGCAAATGCTCCTTGCAGGCATGCATTTGTGTGTTGTGGCTGACACCTGCATTGCATGTAAGATAATATGTACGGTCTCGCAGCTGGAAGCTCATTGGATCACCTCCTGTTTTCTTAAGCATAGCATAAGGAATTTGTAAAAGCAACATGGTAGTTTGTTGAAATTTTTATATACAAATCCTTCTTTATCGTATATAATGGTATTATTTTAAACGGTAAGGAGCTGTGATGTTATGAAAGAATTACAGGTTGGTTACAGTCGGGTAAATATTACACCGGATTATCCCGTTGCGATGGCTGGTGGTGCGGCTACCCGTATTTCCGAGGGTGCGCTTGATCCCATTTATATCACATACATCGCCCTTCGCCAGGGTGAAGAGACGATTTTGTTTGCTACGATGGACTTTGTGGGTACATACGAAGAGTTTGCAGCACCGGTGACTACTGCCATCAGTCAGGCGGTTGGTTTGCCGGAGGATCGTATCATTCTCAATTCTACCCATTCTCATTCTTCTGTGAGCCTTCGTTATATCTCCGGACAGGGTATTGCACGCTATACAGAGGATTTTACAGCCTGGGCTATTGAAGGTGCAAAAGAGGCGCTGATTGATCTTTCTCCTGCCAATGTTTACCACGGCAGCATTATTGCTGACGGCATGAACTGGGTTCGCCACTATAAGATGGCAAACGGTACTTATGCCGGTGCAAATTATGGTTCTTTTAAATCCAGCACCCCCCTCGGTCATGCTGTTGATGCAGATCGGCAGATGCAGCTGATCAAGTTTGCACGTCCTGCGGAAGGCAAGAAGGATATTGTTCTTATGAGTTTCCCTTGCCACGCCACCATGAATCAGTCCAGCAAGCTTCTTTCTGCTGACTTCCCCGGACCGACCCGTGACTACATTGAAGAGAAGACGGGGGTACTTGTTGCTTACTTTATCGGTGCCGGTGGCGATCAGGTTCCCAGCAGCCGCATTGAGGGCGAAAGCTTCAATAAGGACTATAAGATCTTTGGCGCTGAACTGGGTCGTATTGCTGTTGAGTGCATGAAGAATATGACAGAAGTGAAGAACAATGAACTTCGTTTCTCTCAGAAAACCTATTTTGGCAAGTCCAACAAAGCAGATATGGACAAGGCTGATGAGGTTCTGGCGATTGAGAAAATTTGGCAACAAGTCGGTGGAAGAGGTACGCCCGAGGGTAAGGCTGCTGCAAAGGAGCGTGGTTTCCACAGTGTTTATGAGGTTACAGCTATTTTGAATCGTATGCGGTTTGCAATTGACCGCACTATGGAGCTGCGCGCCATTGCTATCGGCGATATCAGCATTATATTTGCACCTTATGAAATGTTCGGTGGCAGCGGCAAGGCGATCAAGGAGGGTTCTCCTTACGATATGACTTTTGTTGTCAGCTGCTCCCATAACCATGACGGCTATTTGCCCAGCGAATACGGCTGTAAGATCCGTTGCTACGAGGCACAGATCACCAAGTTTGAATGGGGTACGGCAGAAAAGCTTGTGGATGAGTATATTAGCCTTCTCAAGGATATGAAAAACCAGTAACGAAGGTGTTAGCATGAAATTTGAGGAAGCAACCTGCCCGAATTGTATTGAGATCACCGCACCGAAAGGCGCACTGTGCGGTTTATATGCCAACGTGCCTTCTGCAAGAAAGTATTTCGGTGTGATAAATCACGAGAATGCCCTGAAGCCTGACAGTGTCACAGAGCGTGAAGACACAGCTCGCTACTGTTATTTTAACCTTCCCTTGGGTGTTTATCATTACGCTGTGTCTATGGATGGTTATACTGCGGTTTGTCAAATCGTGAATTATACCCGTGACAAAGCAGATGCCGGTATTCGTATTGACGCGGAATTGAGTCCGATGGCCGGGAATGGCTACGAAAGTGGTTATGTCATGCTTAACACCCAGGAATTTATAGAGAAATGCCTGGTTTCTCATGAGGATGCCTGGGGTCAGGAATATGCGCATTTGTTCCGCACACCACAGTTTGGCAGAGCCAAGGGTGTTCCCGGTCATCATCAGCAGACCACCAATGAGGAGATTTATGACTTTATAGAGAAGCTTCATAAAGACTGCAGTCATATGTATGTCTTTACACTTGGCGAATCTCCCAAATACGGTTATCGTATGCCGTTGGTGTTGTTTACCAGGGAAAATATGGATGGGCTCTCACTTGAGCAGGTTGCGGAGCGCATTCGCAGTAATGGAAAGCCCACGGTTCAGTATATGGCGCAGGTTCATGCCAACGAACCTGCCTCTTCAGAGGGCGCACTGGCAATGATGCTGTCGCTGGCCAATGAGATGCAAGCACTTTTGGATGATATTGATGTATATATTATTCCAAGAATCAATTTGGATGGCGCTTATGAAATCATCCGTCAGGCGCCGGCTACCGGTGAAGATATGAACAGAGACTATCTGTACATGCACAATCGGGAAATCCGTATGGTAAACAGTGCCTATAATTTGTTTGTGCCCGAGCTGTGTATTGATGGACACGAGAAGAAAACAGATATTTTGACCACCGGGACGTCCCGTTGTACAGACATGGAATTGCAGGTAGGAGCCGGCTCGCTGAATCATCCTGCGGCAATGACAGAAAAGGCTATGGATATTGCCCTTCTTACCATTGAACGTGGTAACAGACTCGGTTTGCGTTGCGGTTTCTATGCCGATCTTGCTTCTGCTGCAGGTGGCGCTGCAGGCAGTAGCTACTATGGTACAAGAAACAGCTTGTCTTTTCTTGTGGAGACTCCTGGCGGTACAACTCTGGGTAATCATTGTATGGCGAGACGTGTTATGGCACAGTATGTTTTGGCATCTACCGTTATGACATATGCAGCAGAGCATAGTGATGAAATCATGACTTTAGTTCACGGCAGCCGTAAATTTATGGCTGAAAAGGGCGGTGTGTATGATGAGGCAGATCTTATGGTTGTGGAGCATGGGAATGCACCAACGGGCAACCTTCCTATGACGTTTATCAACGTTCTCACCGGCGAGCCTGCGGAGATTTGTGATGTTGTCTATAATGAGCAGCCTGTGGCAGTTCGTGCGCGATCCCGTCCCACGGCTTATGTAATCCCCAAGGGACTTGTGCATGAAAATGAAATTCTGGGGTTGGCAGAATGCCACGCTGCAAGCTTCTATGAATTAGAACAAGGCAGCAAGGTTTCTTTACAGCAATACATGATCATTGAAGATGAGGTTGTGCTGACGGGTGATAAGTTGGTCACCTTTGAAGATGGCGCCTATGTATTTCCCAATAACGTGCCGTCAACTATTTTGAGCATGATCATGGAGCCGGATTACAGTAAGAAGGCAAACAGAAAAACCACTCTGTATTATATGGGGTATATGGCTGTGGATGCAGACGGTTATCTGCCGCTGTATCGGTATTGCCACAATCTTGTGGATGGTAAAATCTGATAGAATGCAAAAAGGAAGGCGTTAAGCCTTCCTTTTTATGCGTTATGGATATAAAATGACTCTCGGTTATGAAATTCAGCAGGGACCACAATGCTGCTTTGCGTCTCTTCGTTGTTGATGATTTTAAGCATGGCTTCAGCTGTTAATTGGCAGCGTATTTCCGGTGATGAGGATATAGAAGCCAGAGGTGGATTTAAATAGGGTGCCAGTGGCAAATCATCCATGCCGAGAATTGCAACGTCCTGGGGAATTTTGTAACCGTGATCTGTCAGGTATTTCATAGCGCCGATGGCCATATAGTCATAGGCGCAAATAATCGCCCTGGGAATTGTATTTTCGTGTAAAAATGCGTCCATCGCCTGGTAACCACCGTTTTCAAATCGTTCAGCAGTACGCTTAACAAGGCTTTCGTTAATGGGTATTCCAATCTCATTCATAGTTTCCCGGAAGAGGCACTCTTTGCTTTTGGTATTGTCTTCACCGATAAATCCAATATCTGTTATATCTCTGCTTTTTAAATAACGCATAGCTTCGTTCATTGCTTCCCGGAAGCTTGCAGATACGGCGGCAGATACAGCTTTGTGTTTCGTTGTCTGTGTGTTGTGAAGTACAACAATAGGGATTTCTATTGAAAAATCAATGCTGGATACCGGGTCGATGAGGATAATGCCATCCACGCTGGCGTGTTTATAATAGTAATCAATCAAATCCCCCTCGCACTCTGCGGAAAATTTGCCGGTAGAAACACATAACTCGCAGTTTGGCAGATTTTTCTGCAACAAAGACAGGTAGCGGCTGTAATACATACTTGAAAATTCAGGGGCAATGATGGCAATTACCAGCTTGGGATATTTAATATTGTAAAATTTTTTGAAGCAGCCATGCTTTTTTGCTATTTCAAAAACAAGTTCTCTTGTTTCTTCATTTACCTCGTTGCTACCGGAGAAGGCCTTGGAGGCGGTGGAAACAGAAACATGCGCTTCTTTGGCAATTTGTGAAAGTGTCATGGTATGACCTCCGTTTTTTGTAGGTTTATTATAACGGATAACCCGTTGGTTATCAATAGAATAAAAACGAAAAACTTTCGGTCTTCATAACGTTGACAATTTACTTTCGGAAGATTTAAAATATACCAAAGGAGTGGTAAACATGAAATTTGGCTGGAGTGAAAAAATGCTTCTGCCGGAGGGCGCAATTGTCAACCTATCCGGACAGTTTTATGAACGTGTGTCAGGTACCGTGGAGAGTCCTTTGACAGTTACTGCTTTTGTTGCAGAAGGTGAATATGATGCAATGATTCTCTGCTCCTGCGACCTGGTAGGTGTCAGCAGAGCGCTGCTGGAAACCGTCAGAAAATACTTGCGCAACAGAAATGATATTCCTGCGGAGAAAGTGATTCTCTCTGCAATTCACACCCACACCGGTCCTGACTACGCTCGTAGAAGTGACTCCCAGACAGCTTTGAGTTTCAAAGATGCTTTGTTGCAATTACTTCCCGAACTTTCCTATAATGACGCTATCAGCTCTGATTCGGTGAATTTCTCCGGAGAAACTGCCCATAATTATATTGCAAAGCAGATTGCGGCTGCTGTTATGGAAGCCTGGGATAACAGAGCGGTTGGCGGATATGCGAACGGCTTTGGCAGAGCGGCTGTTGGTCTTTGCCGCCGTGCAGTTTATGATGACGGCAGTGCGAAAATGTGGGGCGATACCGGTATTGCCAATTTTGCAGAACTTGAATCCGGCAATGACAGCGGTATTGAATTGCTGTTTGTTTATGACGCAAAGGAAAAGCTTACCGGTATTGTTGCAACTGTCGCTTGTCCTGCGCAGGTGTTGGAACATCGCAGCGTGATTTCTTCCGATTATTGGGGAAAAGTAAAAGAGAATTTGCGTAAAAAGCTGGGTGAGGATATTTTTGTGCTTGGTCTTTGCGCACCGGCAGGCGACCAGTGTCCCCGTGACCTGATTCGTTGGGTAGAACCGGAAACACCTGTGGATGACCCCAATATTCGTCACGAAACCAATCGTTTCCGTTATGCAGACCCGTCTATGTTTGATTTAGCCGGTTGTATACGTGTGGCAAGACGTATCAGCACGGAAATCATATTTGCTCTTGAAGATGTAAATCAGATTCATTGGGATTCCCGGCTTTCTCATAGTGTAAAAAATCTGCCTCTGCCCTTGCGCCGTGTAACACTTGCGCAGCGGGATAAGGCCATCGCAGCTATATGTGAGCAGTTAAAAGGAAAGACAGTAGTTAATTACGAAGACACTGCCCAGCTTCACGTACATACCGGCACGATCAATCGTTATCAGCTGCAGCAGGAACTGGATATGATTGAGATTGAGGTTCATACGGTTCGCCTGGGCGATATCGTATTTTGCACAAATCCTTTTGAGCTGTTTTTGAATTACGGTAATCTGATTCGCGCAAGAAGCCGCGCAGCCCAGACGTTTTTGGTGCAGCTTACTTGCGGTAATTTTGGTTATCTGCCTACAAAACGGGCAGAAGAGGGAAGTCATTATTCTGCTTACGTATCTTCCGGCAGCTTTGGTCATGCGGCAGGTGAAATACTTGTGCGTGAATCTTTGCAGGAAATTCGTAGATTGTTCCCGGAAGAGGTGTGCTAACTGTGTCTTTTACAGATCCTAATAATTTTTTGCTTTCTTCAGACAGTAAGAATATTCAGGCCGCTATAGATCTCTCGGTCAAAGAGGGACACGGTCATGTGGTGATACCTGCTTGCAACAAACGAACCGGTGAGCATATTTGGATCATTGATGAGACCATAAAACTTCCGTCTCATATTTGCGTTGAGATCAATAACGCCCATCTTCGTATGGCAGAAGGTGTTATGTGTCGGATGTTTGAAAACGAAAATGCGGATTTGGAAATTGGTAAAACCGCAGCGGGTTTGCAGGAGGATATTACGATCCAGGGACGTGGAAATGCAATCCTGGATGGCGGTAAGCACAACGGTTTGCGCGAGGATACCCATAATAAAAACGGGCTACCGAATATTTTTCATAACATCACAATTTACCTGCATAATGTACGGAATTTCAAAATTGACGGACTCATCATACGGGACCAGCGTTTTTGGGCCGTCACATTTATGTTTTCCTCTTATGGTGCAGTATCAAACATTCACTTTGAGATTACAGATAAGGCCTGGCGCAAGGGTCATCCCTTAAATCCGGAACACCCCTGGCGTAATCAGGACGGCATTGATTTGCGTGTGGGTTGTCATGATATTGAAATCTTTAATATTACCGGTGAGACCGGAGACGACACCATTGCTTTGACAGCCCTTGGCGAACAAGGCACGAATCCTGATCGCTATGAAGACCGCTATTATTGTGGGCATTTGTCTCCTGATATTTACAATGTCAGCATACGAAATGTAAATGCGTTTAATAATCATTGTGCGATTATCAGACTCCTTTGCCATTACGGAAATCAGATTTATAATATTTCAATGGAGGACATTGTTGATGCCACACCGGAAGAAAATCCCATTGCTGTGGCAGATGGACAGAGAACGGCCTGCTGTATAAAAGTAGGTGAAAACGGTTACCATCGGAATGATCCCGCACTTTGCTGTAAACATGGGCAGCTGCGAGATATACGGATTTGTAATGTGAAATCCCAGGCGCTTTCTGCTGTGAATATGAACTGTTCTGTTTATAATGCTGAGGTACGAAATATTCATGTAGCTGAAAAGGGAATTCACGCTTTTTCTGCTTCTTTTATCACAAGCGGCAGGCATAATGCTCTTGATAAAGAAAGCAATGTAACAAGACTTGAAAATGTTCTTGTCGACGGGGTTGACTACTTATCAGAACAACCGAGCGCAGTGCCGTTCTTTTTCAATAATCTTATCGCCAAGAATGTACGCATTCTTGGTTATTCCGGTTCTGTGGAGAAAAGGGAACAGTATTATCAGATCCGTTCTGATTCCGAGGAGATTCTTTGGTCGTGAGCGGTTAACTTGCCTTACTTTTAGGAAAATATTTTTACACCCCCAACCGTTTTAATGGACGGTTGGGGGGTACTTATTCAAAGATGTTATAGTGCTATACAAATTACTTATATGTTCATTATTTTTGTTGCAGTACGCATTGGACTGTGGTATAGTGATAAGAGGCTAGAATTTTGCCGTGTAATTAAACAGACTGTCAACGTCTGTAAAATAAAAGGAGCGAACTGATTATGAAAATTGAGGGTAAAGTAGCAATCGTTACCGGTGGTGCATCCGGTCTTGGTAAGGCAACTGCGGAGGCACTGGTTGCTGCCGGCGCAAAAGTTGTAATCTGGGACATGAACGAAGAGAATGGCAAGGCTGTTGCAGCTGAGTTGGGCGAAAATTGTTCTTTCATGAAGATCAATGTTACCGACGAGGCTGCTGTGGAAGAAGCAATCAATAAGGTCGTTGAGCAGCACGGTGCGCTGCACATCCTGGGCAACATTGCAGGTATTGCACGTCCCCGTCTTGTTATCAGCAAGGATGGCCCCACAGCCCTGAAGGACTTTACAGATGTCATTGATGTTGACTTGATCGCACCTTATAACATTCTCCGCCTGGCTGCGTGGGCAATGTCCAAGAACGAGCCTGTTACCGAAGACGGTGAGCGTGGTGTTATTATCAACACTTCTTCCATTGCTGCAGAGCACGGTCAGCGTGGTCAGCAGTCCTATTCTGCTGCAAAGGGCGGCCTGAACTCCATGGCACTGCCTGCAGCAAGAGCATTGGCTCGTAACGGCATCCGTATTGCCGGTATTATGCCCGGTCTCTTTGAAACTCCTATTTACGGCGGCAATGTTGAGAAGATGAATGCACATCTGCAGAATGCAGTGTTCCCCGTTCGTTTTGGTAAGCCTGCAGAGTTTGCCAGCTTGTTCCTTGAGGTCTGCCGTAATTCTATGATCAACGGCACTACCATCCGCCTGGACGGTGCTGTCCGCTTCTAAGGAGTTTATCATGAGAGAAGTAGTATTTGTGGATTTCGCCCGTACTGCCTTTGGTAAAAGAGGCGGTGCGCTCCGTGGCTTCAGCGGCACGGAGCTTGGCGCTCTCTGCCTGAAGGGATTGATTGAAAAGAGCGGCATTTGGGAGAAGGGCGGTAATGAGGCTGTAAATGCTGTTTTTGCCGGTTCTGCATTCAAAGATAAGCTTTCCAGCGCTCCCGTTCGTTATATGACCCAGTTGGCAGGCTTCCCTGTAAGCACAGAAGCACACCAGGTAGAAATGCAGTGTGGTTCTGCCATTACGTCCATCAACCATGCAGCTTTCCAGGTGGCTTTGGGTTACACCGACGTGGCCATTGCCGGTGGTGTGGAATCTCACAGCACCCGTCCTGTGTTTTTGTCCTCTGTTACGGATCCTTATAAGGCATTAGCACCCCAGTGGATCACCATGCGCCTGGCACCCGAAGATGAGCAGAACATCCCCATGGTGGCAGCGGCTGATTTGATTGCTGACATCTGGAATATCAGCCGTACAGAGTGTGACGAATTTGCGCTGCGCTCCCAGCAGAGATTGGCGGCGGCTTATGCTTCCGGCATTATCGGTGATGAGATTATCCCTGTTACTGTTCCCGGTGGTAAGAAGGCACCTGATATCATTGTGAATAAGGATGAGCATCCCAAGCCTGACTCTACTATGGAAGGTCTGTCCCGTCTGCGCACTGTTTATGAAGGCGGTACTACAACTGCCGGCAATGCCTCTGGCATGAATGACGGTGCTGCTTTTGTACTTATGATGACTGCCGAAAAAGCAAAGGAGCTGGGCTATGAGCCTTACGCTCGTTGGGTCATGGGTGCGGATATTGGCGTTGAGCCTCGTCTTGTACTGAATGCTCCTGCCAAATCCAACCTGAAAGCACTTCGTCTTGCAGGTCTTGATATCGCTGACATGGATGTGTGGGAATGCAACGAAGCATTTGCTGCGCAGAACCTGGGCGTTATCAAGGAAATGGAACAGCTGACCGGTAAGACCATTGACCAGGAAAAGTGGAATCCCAACGGCGGCGCTATTGCAATTGGTCACCCTAACGGTGCTTCCGGTGCCCGAATTACCCAGTTCTGCATGAAGCAGCTGGAAAAGACTGGCGGCAGATATGGAATTATTTCCTCCTGCTGCGGCGGCGGTCAGGGTACCACAACCATTATTGAGAATTTGAGACGATAAGGAGGCGGACGGTATGTGTGAACGTGATGTTGTAATCGTTGATGGCTGCCGGACAGCCTTCGGTAAAAAGGGCGGCGGACTTCGTTCCTTTGCTGCTACTGAATTGGGTGGTATTTGCGTACGTGCGCTTATGGAGCGTACCGGTCTGGAGGCTAGAGGCGCTATGGCGGATTCTCTGCTTGCAGGTATGGCAATTCGTGATATTACATCCAATGCCATTGCAAGATATATTACCCAGCTGGCAGGTCTGCCTTATGAGGTATCTTCCACATTTGTGGAGATGCAGTGTGGTTCCGCAATTACTGCGCTGAATCATGCAGCATGGAAAATCAAAATGGGCGCATCCGACATCGCTATTGTGGGTGGTGTTGAGTCCCATAGCAATGTTCCTATTCCTTTTGCAACTGACCTGACGCCTTATCGCCAGGTTCCTGCGCCCATTAAGCACCGTCTTTCTCCCGTTCCTGAAATGGATACTTCCATGATTGAGAACTCCGACAAGATGGCAAAGGTTTGGGGCGTCAGCAGGGAAGAGTGCGATGAGTTTGCAATTCGTTCTCAGCAGAGATTGCAGGCTGCTTATGCAAGCGGACTGATTGGTGATGAAATTATTCCCGTAACAGTTCCTGCTACAAGAAAGACCCCCGAGATCATTATCAATAAGGACGAGCATCCCCGGCCTGATGTTACCCTGGAGAAGATCTCCGGCATGCGTCCTATTTTTGAGGGTGGTGTTACTACTGCCGCAAACGCTTCCGGCACCAATGACGGTGCTGCATTCCTGCTGGTCATGACAGCAGAGAAGGCAAAGGAACTGGGCTATACTCCTTTTGCACGTTGGGTGGGCGGCGCTCATGCCGGTATTCGTGCAGACCACATGGGTGTTGCAGCTTCTTATTCCAACCTGAAGGCAGCAAAGCAGCTTGGTCTTCGCTTGGCTGACTTTGATGTGTTTGAGAGCAATGAAGCTTTTGCTGCACAGCAGCTGGCTGTTATCAAGGATATGGAAGCTACTACCGGCGAGAAGATTGATCAGAGCAAATGGAATCCCAATGGTGGCGCTATTGCAATCGGTCATCCCAATGCAGCCTCCGGCGCACGTATTACCATGTTCGCTATGAAACAGCTTGAGAAGATCGGCGGTCGTTATGCCTCTATTTCTTCCTGTTGCGGCGGCGGTCAGGGTTCTACAGCGATTATTGAAAACCTGCGCAGATAACTGACGAAAGGGGAAATAATATGTCTAGCGTAAAAGTTGGTCTTAGTTTTATTGAAAAGTGGAAGACGGATCTGGAAAAGCAGGTTGCTAATTATGAAGCAGAAAATGCAGAAAAGGGACAGATCGTTTTCTATGGTCCCTCTAACTTCACCCGTTGGAGTACCAAGTATGGCATGACGCCGCTGCGTGAAGTGCTTGTTGGTAAGAGCGGCAAGCCTTGCTGTGTTAACCGTGGCTTTGGCTCTACCTGCTCCGAGCACCATCTGTACTATTATGACCGTATGGTCAAGGCGATCGAGCCCAAGGTGCTTGTGTATGCACCTGGTTTCGGTAACGGTACCGGCTTCGGTTATACAGTTGAAGAGCTTTGGTTTATGGCAGAGCGTGTGATGCTGTATGCAAAGGCAGATTTTCCGGATTTGAAGATTTACCTTTGCGGTATCAATTTATGGCGTAAAAAGTCCGAGAATGCACAAAAAACCGACGCATGGATGCGTCAGTTTGCAGAGGAAACTGAGGGCGTAACTTATCTTGATATTACGGACTATGTGCCGCTGCAAAGAGATGATATCTATGTTGCGGACAATGTTCATTATAACCAGGAGGGCTATCAGCTTTACGGTGAATATTTCCTGGAAAAGCTGCGTCACGAGCTGGATCAATTCTAATAAATGCGGTGCTGCACCCAATATCGGTGCAGCACCGTTTTTTACTTTGAAATATAAAAGATTATCCTTGCCAAAGTTGAATAAATCGTGTACCATAAAGAAAAACGGATGGAGGATTCTGTATGTACATGAAAAAACTGTTGCGTTTGCTTTCTGTGTGTCTTGTTCCGGCTCTGCTTTTTGGCGCTTGTGGCGCTGCAGCGCCTGTGGAGACAACAGAGGATCCCTTTGTTAATGCGTATCATAATACAGACCCTGCTGATGATGACACCCTTTATGTTTTGACTGCTGCAGCCAGCAACAGTCACTATTTCCTGGATGAACTGTATGGTGTCCTGGCAGCTGCCGGTGTGAAGGCAAAGGTCTGCAATCTCATGCGCAGCAGCACCGGCATCAATCTGTTCCATGAATATTGGAAAAACGGCGAGAACGTTTTTCAGGTGATCGTTCATGATGAGAACGGCAAGACGGTCATGGAGGGTATGAATCTGGATCTTGCGTTGCAGCTTTATAATTGGGACGTTTTTAATATGCAGGAGGGCACGGGTCCTCATAGAACAAAAACGGCTCAGGAGGCTGTTGACGAGCGCCGGCTGGCACACACAGAACTTGTTGCCCACCTTCGTGAGAAGGTTCCTTTTGCCAAGCTCTATTATCAGCAGATCTGGTCTTACGATATTGGCTTTGACCGATTTGAGTACAAAATGCTGGACCGTGAGCAGCAGCTGAAGTTTACCCAAAGTATTCGAGATTACACCAATACAGTTTGCAAAGATTTTGATCTTATGACAATTCCTTGCGGTAATGCCTGGGATATTGCAAGAGAAAATTCTGTGGTTGGCAATATGTGCGCCCGACTGTCTGTGAATAACGGTGAGGGTGATTATTATCACGATGGTGATATTGGCGGTGGACAACTGCTCAATGCCTATGTCTGGTTTGAAACGCTCACCGGTCAGAGTTGCATCGGCAATACATTCCGCCCGGAATACACGCAAAACGGTGAGACGCATACGCTTTCGGAAGAACTGATTCAGGTACTGCAGCAGGCGGCGCACACTGCCGTTGAAAACCTGCGTGCCAGCGGTGAATTGTGAGGTTTAGGAGGTCATAATATGAAGAAGGTTACGATTATTGGCGATATCATGGTTGAACCGCCTTTTATGCAGCAGGTAGAAAATAACGGAGAGTACAATTTTAAGCCCTCCTTTGCACCTTTGAAGACGATTTTTGCTGAATCCGATTATGTGATCGGTAACCTGGAAACGCCCTTGGCAGGCCCTGAGAGCGGCTACACCCATGAGCTTGTCAGCTTTAACTCTCCTGACGTACTGGTGGAAGCTCTGACTGATATCGGTATTGATGCCGTTTCCACTGCCAATAACCACAGCCTTGACCGTGGTTATGAGGGCTTGGCTCGTACTTGTGACGTGCTGGACCGCTATGGCATTGCCCATACCGGTACTTACAAAGAGGACTTTGACGGAGATCGTGTTTTGTACTTCACCCTGGGTGATACTACATTTGCGCTAATCGCCTGCACATTCTCCACAAACTTTGGCATCAACCGCCATAATCTTGAAGGAAAACGTAGCCGTTGTATCAACATGATCCATCCCATTACCGGCGGCGGTCAGATCTACCGTTCTATTCCTGCGGTGTTTCCTGCTACACTGAAATATGTGGAGGGCCTTGTGGGCAGAAAGCTGGTTTGGGAGGAATCCACCAAGCTGAAGCGTGTTATGGGCATGCCCAAGGAATCTGTGGATGAGCATATTCCCTGGGATGACCTGAATAATTGCTTCAAGCTGATTGAAGAGGATTACCGTGAGGCTCGTGAAAAGGCTGATGTTGTATTGTTCTATCCTCACTCCGGCGGTCAGTTCAATGTAGAACCCGGTAATTATACAAAGCAGCTGGTAAAAATGTCTGCGGAGCTTGGCTTTGATGCGATTTTTGCAGGTCACTCTCATACCTCACAGAGAGCTGAGTATGTGGAGGGCAAGCCCAGCTTCTACTCTATGGGTAATGTGAGTATGTCTCCCGGAACATTCTACAGTGTACCCGAGTGCCTGCCGGAGTACGGTCTTGCTGCACATCTGTATGTTGACGATAAGAAGATTCAAAAGGTTACTTTCTCTATCTTCAAAATGGTGCAGGAAGAGGG
>JAFYNQ010000006.1 GCA_017548065.1 Oscillospiraceae bacterium | reverse complement strand
TTGCCGAACGGCAGCAGAAGCACAGCAGCAACCATAGCTGCCAGCAAAGCTGCAACGGCAAGGATGATCCAAAGCGCTTTATTCTTCTTATTCGCTTCTTTCTTCATAGTGCCTCTCCTTTCTGTTATGGGAGTGCTTTATCCGTTCTTCAGCTGCGTCAGCATTTCCAGGAAATCATCTGCAACAGACTCTGCTGTGCCACGAACGCATTTGGAAATATAGACCTCATAACAGCCATGATCAAATGCAGCTTCAGTGGGGAAATAACCGGCTTCGCCGTTTGCATGGGAAACGATGAAGGTCATATCGTAGGGGGTCTTTTCCTTGATGTACATACCGGTTGCGGCAAACATCTCGTAGGGTGCGAAGATAAAGGAAAGGTTTTCACCCACAGACAAAACATTCAGTTCAAAAGACAGGGTGTCACCCAACTTAGAACGGGTCACCACACCTCTTGCCTCATGCACACTGCTGAAGCCGTACTTCGCAACAAGAGGATCAGCAGCGGACTTGCCGCTGGTATTGTAGGCATCCACAGTTTCAATAGCCTTGTCCAGCATTTCAGAGACTTTATCCTTGTTGGTATTTGCTGTGCAGGTCTGGCTCTTCAGCTTGACGTCTTCGCCGCTTACCTTGGTAAGACCGGGCATTGCATCAATCACGTACTTACCGAGGATCGCACCGTACTCTGTATAATCGGTGGTACGGTTTTCGGAAGCGACACGGCTGGACTGGGTCTGGTTGCCGGCATCGGATGTAAAATATGCCACCAGGCAATCTGTATTTGCTTCCAGGTAATCACGGGTAGTGCCTACCAGGTCAGCAGACAGCACAGTGTTATCGGAAGAGCCGTTGAAACAAGGGTGAACAGTGAAGCTCATCATCAAAATGTCCTTCTTGCTCTCATCCGCACGGGCAAACTTAACGATCTGTGCTTCCCCGTCAGCATCTGCAGCATGACCCACAATGCTGCCGCTGGAAAAATCGCCGAAATTAGAACCTGCATAAGTTCCGTTGCTCAACAAATAGTGACGAACGGATGCAAGACCCTCTGTCTGCGTGGAGCCAATGTAGGCTTCTGCGGCAGAACGGTCAGCCAGAGCATCCTTTGCTGCTTTAACCGCAGCAGCCTTGTGCAGAACACGGTACTCCGAAATACCCTCGGAAGAACC
The DNA here is from genome assembly GCA_017548065.1 of Oscillospiraceae bacterium. GTDB lineage: Bacteria > Bacillota > Clostridia > Oscillospirales > Oscillospiraceae > Faecousia. Next base: position 8,634 of record JAFYNQ010000006.1, on the reverse strand, counting down.
CGTGGCAATGGCAGGCGCAGAGTGGGTGTGCGTAGCGGACATCATAATGTGGTCCACAGCAATACCCGTTTCATTGGAAATTGCCTCTTTCACCGGTGCCACATAACCCTCGTTAGTGTTATGCAGATCCTGGCTGAAGATCAGCACAGTTTCACCGGCGGCATCTGTAACTGCCACGCAGGTAACATAAAGATAATCCATAAAGCCGGTGGACAGTCTGTCCTGCACGCCGCCACCTGCAATTCTCACCGTACCCTCAGGCATGATCAGCTCACGACCAAAACCTACCTGGAGGCCATTGTTCCCGCTGCCTGCAGTTTCACCGTTGCCGCAAGCGCACAGAAGAAGCGTCATCACCAGTACCAATACTACAGAAATAATTCTTTTCATACGTACACCCCTTAACAATTAAATTTCGTTACTATACATAGCTTTTACAAGCGCAATACCTGCTTCAGTCATAAGCTCACCCACACCGGGGAGGAACTTTGATGTACGGGATTCATAGCCCGACACGCCAAACCCATCACACACCGGCAGGTAACCTTCGCAGCCGTTGGTTAAACCAAACACAAACTGGGCTTTAAAGGGAGATGCTTCCCGAATATTCATGCCAATGGCACAGAACGGCTCACCGGGAATGCCCACCACCGCAAAGCTGCCAACGGACATTGCCGTAACACGAGCCTTATAATTACCGTCCAGCTTTGCTGCGCTGCACAAGGTACGTGCTTCGTAAAGATCTGTTGTTTTCACAGACTCTCTGCCGTTTTTCTCGGCATACTCCAAAATCTGACGGGATCTTACCAACTGTTCCTCAGTGGGCTTAATAACAGGGATCTCCACAATTTTCTCAGTGGTTTGAATGCTTCCTGCAGGAAGCTCCCTTGCCTTTGTGTACATAGACAGCACTTTACCGGCAATGGTCAGTCCCATGTGCTTGGCATGTTCATAACCGTTGTTTGCGTCCCATTCCGGACAATTCACATCCACATGGTTTAAATCGCCTGCAGCACCGTTACAGTACATACACTGCACACCGGGCAAAGCCTTTTCCAACGTATCGCAAACCACGCCGGGATAGTCAGCAGTGATGGCAAACTTTCCATCGATTTCTTTGGAAACGTCCGCATGACACTGGAAGCCAACCAGCAGGATATCCCCTGCACCTTCCCGAACGATACGCAGCAACTGGATGGTTTCATCCGCCTTGCTGGCAGGACGCAGAATATCCGGGTTGCGGCGACCGGGGTTTGTGCGCAAGGTGCCATCCTTCATTTCGTAGCGGCGGACAAACGTGATGCCTGCCAGCTCATCCTTGGCAAAGAACATTTTTGCGCCGTGAAGATCATTTTTAGCAACACGTGCTGCCTGAGCAGCATTGTACATAAGGCTCTTTTTATATGCCTCATCCTTCGGGTATGCCGCATGCATATTCGGACCGTAGTGGGTATGGGTGCAAGACACAAAAACGTCTTTCCGCTCACAGCCAATGCTTTGGGCAACATACTCTCTGATCTCTTCTGCCAGTTCCTGCTTAATGCCGATAAGATCAAAGTACAACAGTGCCGCCATGCCGTTATTTTCAAATACCACGCACCGTACATTCAACGGGTCTGCAACGCTCTCTGCAATGCGGACTTTATTATGTCCCTGAAGATAGCATCCCAATGCCGGTGTGATCTCGCACTTACCATATCCGACGCGAAGATTCTCCATCTTGAATTACTCCTTTTATGATGCACATATACTTATAACTTTGTAAGATAAATTATACCATATAACCAAATTTACCAAGTATTCATTTTTGCCGAATCACATATATAATTTTTCCGAATTGGAATATTTTAGTATTTGTTTTATGGAAGAAATATGTTATAATAGCCGCAAACAAGAAGAATTTTAGCAGGAAGGAGTATAATAATGACCATTCAACAACTTCAGTATCTGATTGAAGTCTACCGTGCCGGTTCTGTCTTGCGTGCAGCCAAGAGCCTGTTTTTGTCCCAATCCACCGTCAGCACTGCTGTCACCTCGTTAGAGGACGAATTGGGATATCCCATTTTCAACCGTAGCAAAACGGGTATGATTCCTACCGCGAGAGGTCTCCAGGTAATTGAACGCGCTACCCACATCTGTGAGAATTATCGTTTGCTTACGCAGATTGACGAGAACGTTCGCAGAAAGGTTCGCATCGCACTCCCCTCCTATACTCCTATATACCGTGCATTTACAAAGCTTGTAGCAGAAACAGTCTCTGACAAGAGTGTCGCCATCTACAACATCCCCAGTGGCTCTCTCACGGAGATTATTGAAAAGTTGGTTCTTTTTGATGCCGATATGAGTGTGCGTTTAATTCACGAGCCCCGGATGCTTGCGGTTGAATCTACGCTGTCTTCCAAAGGACTGAATTGGAAAATTCTTGGTTCTATCCCCGTGGTAATGCAAATCGGTCCGGGACACCGTCTGTACAATGCGCCCGAGATCACACCCCAGGATCTGGAAAACGACACCCTGGTGGATTCCGCAACCGGCAGCATGGTGAATAACACCTTCCTGAAGGGCGTATTAAAGCTGAACCCTGAAAACACCCTTTACATTTCCAATAACGATATCCGCTATCACTTAATTGCGGAGGGTTTGGGTTATTCCATCGGCGCCGAAGCATCGGAACATGTCCAAAATGTTTACAAGCTGCGCAGCATACCTTTGAACGGTCTTGCCTATCACCTGGTTGCTATTACCAATCCTGCAAGAGAGCTTCCCCCGGAAGCCCACCGCTATATGGAGCTGCTGCAGGAAGAACTGAAAAAAGAACACATTCAAAAGAAATAAATCAACTGAATAACACAAAGCCGGTGATCATCAAGACGATCACCGGCTTCATTATTGCTTTCAAGATTTGTCAAATACGACAAATATCATTAATCAGCAAGCCGTCCGGGGAGATCGCCAAAATCTGCGCAAGTCCTTCTTCTGTGGGTTCGCCCACAGTGTCATTCTTTGCATTTCCGCTCATAACCCAAAGGTCGGTATTGCTGTTTCTAACTTCTGCAATCAGCTCCGGCACAAGCCAGCTTTCCCACAAACGCATGTAATTGACACCCATTGCCAGCATTGCCGAAACATTTTCCCGTGAGGAAAAAGATAAGATCCGCATTTCGGGGCAACGAGCACGGACATAGGACACTGCCTCGGGTGTAGGTAAGCCCAAAATGATTCGCTGGGCAAAGGGCGCAACCGTCTCCACAAGTGCCGGCAGAACATCCGTCTTTTTAACATGGATCAGCAGCGGAAAACCAGCATCCAGATAATCCTGCAGCATATGAGAACCGTAATCCGGCGCATCCGCATGATGCAGGCTGCGGAACTCTTCTTCTGTCAACTGAGAAACCACTTGATCCACGCCAAAAACACGCATTAGATTTTCATCGTGGGTTATGGCAAGGCAGCCGTCCTTTGTCAGCCGAACATCAATTTCCACCATATCTGCCCCGTTTTCCATCGCATAACGAGCCGATGCGACTGTCTGCTCGGGATATTTGCCGGGGCCACTTCTGTGTGCGATCAAAAGCATTGGTAAAACGATCCTTTCACGTATATATAATAATCATACTACTTTTTATGAAAACATCAAGATGGACTTTGCGAAAAGTCGCAAAGTCCATCTTAAATTTATGGTTTTTATCCCTTACTTGGAATGGTATGCAGCAACGGCAGCGTGGGCAGCCTCCTGCAGCATCTCGTAAGTAATTTCACTGTTAAGGGGGATCTCCTCACCGTTGTAGGTGTACACGGGACGGTAGCTGTTGCCAACAACGCTGTTGCCGGTAATGATCTCATACCATACGCATGCGTTCAGATACTGGCCGCCGCCAATGTCGCCATCGTGGTAGTAGTCACCTTCGTGATTAGTGCCCTTGCCAATACGAGCGCAGAGCTTATCATAGCCGGAATCACGGATGATTTTCCAAGCATCACCGGAGTTGATATTGATCATATCATAGGTCTCACTGATAATCTCAGCGATCTTACTGTTCTTTTCGTGGATAGCCACCTGGCTCTCAGGCGTTGTTACAATGCCATTGGTGGCAGTGCCAACAGCATAAGCCCATGTCTGATGCCACACCATCTGCGCCTTGGGGAACTGCTCACGGAGATAGCTTATAAATGTGTCCAGATACAGCTTGTTATTTTCCACAGCCTCTGTCGGATCTCCGGATACACCGGAAGATTCAATCGTCTGCAAACTGATGTAGTCCCACTCACCCTGGGCAAGGCACCACTCAAGAGACACGTTTTCAGTCTTCTTTCTGCCGCCTTCAAAGGTTGTATCAAAGAACTCATAGGGTGCTTCACCGGCAATCCACCAGTTGTAGTGCTTATCCAATTTGCAACCGGAGTAATATACGTTACAGACACGCATCTTCACACCGGCAGCGGCAGCGATACCTGCCAGCTCTTCCACGTAATAATAGCAGAAGGAATTACCGATCATAAGAACGTCAATAACGTCATCTTCCTCGGGCGTTGCGATCTTCTTGAAGCTCCAGTCAGCCATGCCGTTATCCTCCCACTTTTCATAGAATGCGCGCATGGGATTTGTCAGCTTGCGATAGTTCAAAGGATCGTTGACGATCATATCATCTACAGCTTCCATAACAGTCTGCAGGCTGAATGCCACAGAATCACTGATGATCACAGTGCCGTCCTGCATTTGCAGATAAGCAGCTGCAAAGATGGGCATTTGACCGTAGGCGCTGTTAAGCTGCGCATTGTTCTCCTGCTTCATAATGCCGGAGATCAAAGCACCGGTAGCATTGGTGCCGCCCTGAATGTCAGCGCCTGCAAAATTAGTATACAGTGTGTCCTCATCTGCCATAAAATCAACACCGGGCTCATTCACAAGGCTCACAGCCACACCGTAGGATGCAACATTACCTGCCACAGCTTCATTACAGCCGAAATTACCGGTGTAGTAAATGCCGTCAGCAGAAGGACGAAGGGCAACGCCGGAGATCTGATTGCCAAGACGATAGAAAGCTGCCTCGCCGTCAGCATTCGCTGCAACATAGTTCTTACCTGCCACAGACGCAAAGGAAGCCAAGTTTGTTTCTTCGGAAAGAATTGCCTTGCCTGCAGGTACAGAGTAATCGTCGCCGGTAGAATCCATGCCGTACAGAGTATAAGCGCCGGAGACATTAACGGTGTTACCGCAAAGATCGATGGCACAATCCTTGGTCAGTACCACATCCTGGGCAACCGGCAGCTTCACATAGCTGCCTTCACTACAAGCTTCCACTGCAGAAGCAGGATCCTTGAACCAAGTATAGCTTTCGCCATCTGTAACCGCAACGGAGCTGACGTAGAGCTTACCGTCTTCCATGCCGTAGATCTCGGGACGATCGTAATCGCCGTCCAGGTACAGCTTACCTGCGAAAGCGCCTTCACACTTTACAGCATTAAGCGCTGTGCCATAAACAGGCGCAACCAGTTGAGCGCCCTCAAAATAAAGCTCTGCAACGCCGCTGAAATCATCAGCAACATTGATCACACACTGCACCTGGGTGTTCCACCAGTTGCCGCCAAGGATCCGGGTATTGCCCTCAATGGTGAAATCAGCGCCACCACCCTGGGAAATGTTCTGACCCTTACTTTCGGCTACACCGCCGGAAATTGTTGCATTCCGCAGAGTGACCTGCGCCTGACCTGCAGCGGCAATATTGCCGCCAATCGCAGCAGATACATTGTCCTTCACAGTGCCGCAAATGGTAACAACAGAATTGGTAGTAGCATAAACATTGCCGCCGTTAGACTTGGCAGAGCCGCCGGAAATCGTACCGCCCAACATTTCAAACACAGCCTTGAGTGCTTCAGCATCACCTGCAGTACCGCCGCCATCCACACGGATATTACCGCCGTAGCCGGCAGCAGTTCCGTTGGAGATTAGGCCGTCCTCCATAATGAAAGTACCGGCTGCTTTTGTTCCGTTGTAAGTAACAAGCACATTACCGCCCTGGGCGCCGGTACCGCCGGTAATGGTGCCACCGTACATATGGAATGTACCGGTAGGAACACGAACCGTATTACCCGCAGTATTCTCGCCTGTGATCGTTGCACCGGCGTACATATTGATCAAACCGCCGCCGGTGTAAAGCGCAACGGTAGGACCGGAAATTTCCATACTACCGCTGGATACACTGGTGGTGACGTTCTTGGTATAAGTACCACCCAGCAGGTTCAGCACACAACCGCTGCCGTTGACCTCAATGGTAGCACCACGGGTCGTTCTGTCAGTGTAGCCGTCGCTGCCGCAAACTATACCTTCACCCATAATATTGATGGTGCAGGCAGATGTGCCGGACATGTACAAAGCACGGGACTTTACAGTCTGATTCCAATTATATCCGTTAAGATGGATGCAGACCTCCTTATCGCCGCTGACACTCAGGTACTGCTTATAAGTGCCGGTCAAATAATAATGACCGCCGTCTGCCAAGTCGCTTCCGGATGTGATCGTGTTAAAGGATGACCACGCAACCGGTTCTCCCCCACACTTGGGGCAGACAGCCATGGTGGTGCCGTCAGCAAATTTTTCGCTGATGGAAGCGTTGTCAATGTTGTTCAGCGTAGTCTCAGTTACGGCATTTGCCGTGAAGAAAGAGACGCTGATCGCTACAATCAATACCAGCAGCAAAAACAAGGTGCATTTTCTCATTGTTCATTCCTCCCGTAGATTTATGCCATATAAATTTAAATAATGGCTATTATGGACTAATTATAGCATTTTCTATTTATCCATTTCAACAAAGATAGTGACGATTCCATATACGAATCTACCAAAGCATGTATATAAATATTGCGAATTGTTCAAATTTACTTGTAACATTAAAGAAAGTGCAAATGGATCAGGATGGTTGACGGTAGCTAAAAGATTCCCATTTTGTCGGTAATCCAGGGGAGCTTGTTATATCGCAATGGGAGGATTTCATATCCGATCGATTACAAAAAGGACTGTTGCAAAACGAAAGTTTTACAACAGTCCTTTATATTATTTAACAGCTTTATGTATCATATAACGGTGCAGAATATTCATATCCTCAGGGATATCCTGACCATGGGTTGCATAACGCATCTGACCGTCCTTCTTAGCAATGAACGGTTCTACATCATGGCAACCGTGATCCATAGCAAAGCCCATAAGCGTGTTATGACTTTGCCAGTATTGTTTTACAAGTTCCGAAAGCATGGCAAAGGTTTGACTGTTTCCACGCAATTCAGACAAGGTTTCCGGGGATTCGCAACCGCTGCGGTGCATCCGATAATCAAAATTACCGTTATAAACCACCACAAAATCGTGCTTGTCCTCCATGATCACCTTAGCCGCTGCCGCATTGGACTGCGCCAGAGTATCCACAAGGATATAGTCCATATCCCGTTCAAGGAATATATGCGCCAGGCTGCAATTCTTCACAGCAACGATCACCGGCTTCTTTCCGGCCCGGATCAGTGCGTCAAACAGCGTGTCAATACGGATCACAGGCTTCTCGTACGCCTGTATGCCATGAACCTGCGGCTGGGCACCCGTGTACATTGTGCCGAAACAAACCGGAGTTACCGGCGGCACGACGCTGTGGAGCGACAGCGCAAGTTCCGTATTTGCAACCACCTCTGCTGTAAAATACGGATATTTTTCATATACCCATTGTCCAATTGCGTCAGGGTTGTACATCAACACACGGTCAGCCCGTTCTTCCCCCAGCACGCTGTCAATATATGTCATCAATTGCGGTGCAGGAGCTGCCGCCTCTTTTGGCGGTTCAATGCCCATGGCATATGCCAGTGATGCACAAACTGTGTCCAAAGAATTTGTATTCGTAATACCACGACCTTTGTAAAAGATTTCCGTATACTCTGCTCACTCTGCAGATTCGCCGGCAATTGTATGCCTTGCAGCAACAGCTTCATGGGCGGCTTCCTGCAATCTCTCATAGGTCATTTCACTGTTAAGAGGGATCTCCTCGCCATTATACAGATAGACCGGACGATAGGTATTTCCAATGACAGAATTACCGGTAATGATCTCATACCAGACGCATGCATTCAGGTACTGTCCACCGCCTACGTCACCATCATGGTAGTAGTCACCTTCATGGTTTGTACCCTTGCCAATACGTCCACAGAGCATATCATAGCCGCCATCACGGATGATCTTCCAGGCATCGCCGGAGTTAATATGCAGCAGGTCATAATTTTCGCAAACGATTTCTGCCACACGCTTGTTGCTTTCATGGCTTTGCACCTGAGACTCAGGTGTGGTGACCTTGCCGTTACCGGCTGTACCGACCGCATAAGACCAGGTTTGCTGCCATGCCAGCTGCGCCTTGGGGAACTGCTCCCGGAAATAGCCAACAAATCCGTCCAAGTATTTCTTGTTATCCGCCACGATCTGTTCAGGTTCTGCGGCGTCAGCAGCGGAAGTAAGTGTTTGCATGCTGATATAATCCCACTCGCCCTGCGCCAGACACCACTCAAGAGATACGTTATTTGTTTGCTTTCTGCCACCTTCAAAAGTTGTATCAAAGAACTGGTAAGGGGCTTCACCGGCAATCCACCAATTGTAATGTTTATTCA
>JAFYNQ010000060.1 GCA_017548065.1 Oscillospiraceae bacterium | reverse complement strand
GGCGATCAGATCCTGGTTCCCTCCTGGCGTCCCGACCTGAACCTGATGGCAGACATTGCCGAAGAGGTTGGCCGTTCCTACGGCTATAACGAGATCCCCACCACTGCTTTCAAGACCTCTACCCAGGGCGGCTACTCCCCCGTCATGAAGTTTGAGAGCAAGGCAGGTACTCTGTGCCGTGCTATGGGCTACAGTGAGATCATCACCTATTCCTTCGTGTCCCCCACTATCTTTGACATGGTGCGCATCCCTGCAGATTCTGCACTGCGTAACACCCTGAAGATCCAGAACCCCCTGGGTGAGGACACCTCCATCATGCGTACCACTGCGCTGCCTTCCATGCTGGACATTCTGTCCCGAAACAGCGCTTACCACAACAAGGCTGCAAAGCTTTACGAACTGGCAAAGATCTATCTGCCCGTTGAGGGACAGAAGCTTCCCCAGGAGCCCAAGATTCTGGTACTGGGCACTTATGGCAACGGCGCAAACTTCTTCTCTGTGAAGGGTGAGCTGGAAACCATCCTGAAGGGTCTGAACGTAAAGAAGGTCTCCTACACTGCCGAGACCGGCAATCCCTCCTACCACCCCGGACGCTGCGCCAAGGTGACCATTGACGGTGAAGTCATCGGTTACATCGGCCAGATTCATCCTCTGGTAGCTAAAAATTACGATATGGACGCAGAGGTTTACTGCGCAGAGATCAACACAGAGCTGCTGTTTGCAAATCTGCTGCCCGAACCCACCTACGTTCCCCTGCCCAAGTATCCTGCTGTTACCCGTGACCTGTCTGTGATCTGTGACGAGGCTGTTACCGTCGCACAGGTGGAAGAGGTTATTGCCGGTGCCGCAGGCAAGCTGCTGCGCAGCACCCGTCTCTTTGACATTTACAGAGGAACCGGTGTTCCCGAGGGCAAGAAGAGCATGGCCTTCTCCCTGGAGCTGCGTGCAGATGACCGCACCCTGACCGACACCGATTCCGAAGGTGTTACCACCAAGATTTTGGCTGCACTTCAGGAAAAATTGGGCATCATTCTGCGCTAATCTTTAATTTTTAGAAAATTTTTGCCATAAGGTCTTTACACTCTGCAAAAAGTGGGATATAATATCCCTATATTGCCAAGGAGGGGTGTCCCCATGACGAAAGATACGATGAACAGCACGATCAAATTCACAGTGGCCAACGATGACAAGGATAATATGCGCAGAGTTCTGCGAAGCGTATTTGATGCACTGAACGAAAAGGGCTACAACCCCATCAATCAGATCGTCGGTTACCTGCTCACCGAAGACCCCACCTATATCACGAACTACAACAGCGCCCGTAGCATGATCTGCAAACTGGATCGTGACGAGCTGTTGCAGGAACTGGTTCGGTGCTATCTTTCTGACAAATCCTGACCAATCGGGAGGCTTTTGCCACCGCGAAAGCCTCCCAATTATTATTTTTTCGGAGGTTCACAATGGCTGAAAACATTCTTATGTATAAAGGTCATCCGCTGATGCGGAAGGACAATCTCATTTACTATGGCTCTATGGCTGACAGTCACATCGTTATGCTGCAGGTTCTAGAGACCAAGAAAGTCGGTGAAGCTGATATTGCTACCCGTGTTTCCGTGCAGCTGCAGCTCACCGATCCCTCTGTCAAGAGCCGTGACCGTGTTGTGAAGAAGGGTGAGAAGCCCGGTCTGTACACTGCACTTGATTTCGGCTGCGTATGGCTGGAAAGAGCTTTGGCCGGTAAATAATTCCATAAGAAAATGCCCTGTCGGATTTTAAGATCCGGCAGGGTTTTGCTATATTTTTATCATAATTGCGCATACTGTCAACAAAGGACGTGATGGTATGACAGAACAAGCCCGTGGAAAGCAAAGCTTTCTGCTTTCCCAGCCGCCGGTAATTACCCACTGGGCAAGCGTTGCCGGCAAAAAAGAATCGGAAGGGCCACTGAAGGAGTATTTTGACATTCGGTCATCCGATACCTATTTCGGAGAAAAAACCTGGGAGCAAGCGGAAAAGAAGATGCAGCGCATGGCACTGGAGACTCTGGCAAAGAAAGCAGGTATTGCCCTCAATGATATTTCCCTTGTTTATTCGGGAGACCTGCTGAATCAGTGCATCGGGTCTTCCTTTACCCTACGCAACACCGGCATCCCCCACTTGGGACTTTACGGCGCATGCTCCACCATGGCAGAAAGTCTGCTGTTGGGCGCCATGACCGTGGCAGGCGGCTTCTTTGACCGAGTGGCTGCTATCACCTCCTCCCATTTCGCTTCCTCGGAACGGCAATACCGCTTCCCCCTGGGCTACGGCGGTCAACGCACACCCACTGCCCAATGGACAGTCACCGGCTCAGGCACTGCGCTGCTGTGCCGTGGTGGACATGGTCCAAAAATATTAGGTTGCACCGTTGGCACTGTCACCGATTTTGGGCTGAAGGATGCCAACAACATGGGCTGTGCCATGGCGCCTGCCGCACTGGCGACCATCCGTGCGCATTTTGAAGATTTCGGAACCACCGCAGAAGATTATGACCTTATTGTCACCGGTGACCTGGGGCAGACGGGAAAGGACATGCTTCTGACATTGGCGCAACGGGAAGGGATCCCCCTGGGTGGTAAGCTTGCAGACTGTGGAACGCTGGTATTTGACCTGCCGGAGCAGGACGTTCACTCCGGCGGCTCCGGGTGTGGCTGCAGCGCCATTACCCTTTGCGGTTATCTCTTGGATAAATTAAACCGTGGTAAGCTGAAAAAGATACTTTTCTGCGGCACCGGCGCTTTGCTCTCCCCTACCTCCACCCAGCAAGGGCTTCCCATTTCCGGTGTATGCCATGCAGTGATCATTTCAGGAGGCAGAAACTGATGGATTATATGAAAGCATTTTTGATTGGCGGTCTTCTTTGCCTGTTAGGACAGATCCTTATTGATAAAACAAAGCTGACGCCTGCCAGGATCCTGGTAAGCTATGTGGTTGCCGGTGTGATCCTGGGCGGTCTGGGACTTTATGCGCCATTTGCAGATTTCGCAGGCGCAGGCGCAACCGTTCCCCTGACGGGCTTTGGCTACACCCTGGCAAAGGGTGTGAAGGAAGCTGTTGACAAGGACGGTTTCCTCGGCATCCTCACCGGCGGATTAAAGGCCACAGCCGGTGGCATTACCGCTGCGGTATTTTTCGGACTACTGGCAGGTCTTATCTTTAAACCGAAGGATAAATCTTAAAAATTCGGGCAAGCTACTTTTGCGGTACGCCGCATTACAATATACGGAGGCTATGTTATGAACAACCAGAACAAGAAGCAGAATAACCAGCAGACCAACCAGCAAAATCAGCAGAACAAGCAAAATCAGCAGGACAAGACCTGCCGATAAAAAAAGGCGCTTCCCCAAATCGGGGAAGCGCCATTGTTTATAGGGCAACTGTATACAATTCTTCCGCAGAGAAGAAATAGAGGTAAGCCTCTTTGACCGGCTTTTCATAGATACGGGAAAGGGCATTGGCATAAGCCTTTACCTGCCCCACATAACGGTCGGCTACCGTCTCTATGTTGCCGTCCCAGATTCTGTCCGTCTTGAAGTCAAGGACTATAATGCCATCATCTTCCACAATGGCACAGTCCACAACACCCTGCAGAAGCAGCTTTTCACCGGGGACATTGTCATAGTATTCCTCTGCCTCTGTAAGCACAGAGAACTTAAATTCACGCAGTACGCAGGAAGCATTTCGCAGCCGCACTCCCAACGGAGAAGCAAAGAAATTGAAAACCGCCTTTTTGTTGATCTTCTGATACATTTCCTCTGTGAGGTAATTCTCCTGCACCAGCCGTTTCAGCTCCGCATCCACGCCCTCCGGAGTATCGCAGGCTGCGTAAGTAATATGCTGCAACGCCAGGTGAAGGGCTGTGCCGTAAGCCACTGCCGTATGCTGGGCTTTCACAAAGGAAGGCACGCGCAGTTCATGGGCAAATTCCTTCCTGGCGGTGTTTTCTGCCGCTTCCATGTCCTTTTGTCTGCCCTTCAGCTGGGTCGCTGTCTGCTTGGAGGGGATCCTGGTTGCAGAACCATGGGCATATTGGAACGAGAGCGCCTGCTTCAGTCTGCCGATGGCTTCCTGCGACAAGGTGTTACGGGGCAGCTGCTCTTCTTCCGCCTCTGCTGCCGTCAGCTCCGGAGCTTCCCCTACCACGATTTTCCAGGGGAGTCCGTAGCTGCCGGTATCCCGGGGATAACCGCCCAGCTTAAAGAATGCGCCTGCCTCGGTGCGGCGCAGTGCGCTGTACAGCACCCACTTACCGGGGCAGTTAACCTCACCGGTCATCAATTCCGGGTCACTGACATCCATACGTCGCACCATGTCACCCAGTAGTTTTTCCGGGTTTTCCGAGGCATAGGTCATGATCAGTCTGTCCTTGGGACGGGTCATGGCCACGTAAAGCACACGCATTTCCTCCGAAAGGTTATCCGCATTCATCTTTGCGGCAATGGCCCGCTTGGCTAGAGAGGGATAACGCACACGGTTTACCGCATCCACACAGCTGAGACCCAATCCCAGCTGCCGATCACAGAGGATCTGCGCCCGAAGACTTTCCTTGTTGAATTCACGGGACAATGCGCAGAGGAAGACCACCGGGAATTCCAGTCCCTTGGACTTGTGAATACTCATAATGGTAACCGCACCTGCTACTGCACCATCCACTGCGCCGGCAACACCCTTTACATCCAGCGCTTCCAGGTATTTCAGAAAACGGGACAGATTTTTGGCATCGCCGGTGTCAAAGCCGGATGCCAGGCGACAGAAGGTCTGCAGATTTTCCATACGAAGATAGCCATCAGGCATCGCACCGAAAATGCAATCGATCTTTGTTTGTGCAAATACAGAACGGATCAATCGGGACAGATCGGACATACGTGCTTCCTTACGCAGGGATTCAAAAACACCCAGGAACGCAAGGGTTTTGGGGTCAGTGTCCTGCAGAAGCGCATCGTAGACGCTTCCCTTTTTATTTCCGCCACGGATCCTTGCCAGGTCATCAGCGGTGAAGGCAAAGACACGGCTTGTCAGCGCTGCCACCAGGGGAATATCCTGGAGCGGATTGTCCATTGCCTGCAAAATAGCACGAAGTGTCTGCACCTCTTCTGTAAGCAGAATGTTCACACCGCCGCCAAAGCTGCAGCGAATGCCGCAGCGCTCCAGGGCATTGGCAAAGTAACTGCCCACAGAGCCGGGAGAGCGCAGAAGGATCACAATGTCTTCAGGGCGGATGGGGCGCAGTTCCTTTTTATCACGGATCATATGGGTTCCGTCCAGCAGACGGAGAATCTGGGCAGCGGTGTAATCCGCTTCCTCATAATAGGCATTTTCCCGGATCTCCACCATGTGAAGCTCGGTTTCCGGCTCCTGGATCTGGGTATGCACCAGCCCCTCCTCCAGCGCCTCATCCTTTCCGTAATGCAGACCTCCCACAGTTTCGGACATACATCCCTCAAACACATGGTTGACCGCTTCAATCACCGCTGTGGCAGAGCGGAAGTTTTTGCTGAGCAAAACCTTTCTTCCCTCTCCATCAGGTGCGTTTTCCGCAGGAAGATATTCCCGGTACTTTTTCAGGAAAATATCCGGGTCTGCAAGGCGGAAGCCATAGATAGACTGCTTCACGTCTCCTACCATAAAGCAATTTTGCTTTTTGCCGGTAAGTGCATCAAAAATTGCATCCTGCACTGCGTTGGAATCCTGGTATTCGTCCACCATCACCTCACGGAAACGGCTTCCTACCTCCGCCGCAATGGCAGTGGGGGCGGATCTGCTCTTACCCAGCAGCAGGTCAAGGGCAATATGCTCCAAATCTCCAAAATCCAGCACGTGCTTGCTTCTTTTCAGCCGGCGGTATGCATCCATGAATTTTTCCGTCAGTGCGATCAAGCCCCTGGCAGAGACGGCAATTTCAGCCAGGTCCTTCAGTATCTGTTCGCTGCTGTCTGTAAATCGGCTGAATTTCTTATCCAGTCCATCCTTGCAGGCATTGCGCACCGCCTTGATGCGCTCGGCAAGCTCTTCATCGTAATTCTTTCTGGGGAAAGTCAGTCTGCCGTAGTCAATATGCATGTTGGCAATCGTATCATCCCAGGTCTCACACTGGGCAAGCCGTTGCAGCTGGAAGGCAATATCCATAAGATTTGCCGCCGGCTTCTGCATATTCTCGGACTGTGCCGCAAGCTCTGCGCACTTTATCAGTGTGGTAATCTGCAGCTGCAAATAGCCGTGCAGATCTTCAATCAGATATTTGCCCCACTCCGTTTCGGAAACATCCTTATACCGGGACACATCATTCACAGAAAGGCAGGTTTGCAGCCATGCTTCGGGATTCAGGTGACACCGTGCTGCCTTAAAGACATCCATAAGGATCACGGGGATCTGTCGGTCATCACGACCCAGTCCCTGGGCATCCACAAAGGTACGGAAATCCGGGTCTTCCGATGCGTTTTCATAGGCTGCATCCAGCACCTGCTGGATCACCTGCAGCTGCAGTTCCAGGGCTTCATTCTCTTCCGCAACACGAAAATCGCCGGAGATATCCAACCGATAGGCATACTCACGCAAAAGTTCGGTACAAAAGGCATGAACGGTGGAAATTTTGGTCAAATACAACCGCTGAAGCTGTTGCTGCAAATGGCGGTTTTCGGGAAATTCACGGATCTTTTCCGAAAGCTTGGAGGCGATCTTCACACGAAGCTCTGCCGCTGCAGCCTTTGTATAGGTGATGATCAGAAATTCATCAATATTGGCAGGCTCAACGGGGTCCAGAATATAACTGAGCAATCTGTCCACCAGCACCTTTGTTTTGCCGGAGCCTGCGGCAGCGGAAACCAACAGCTTACCGCCACGGTTCGTTACCGCCTGCTCCTGCTGTTTTGTCAATTCTTCAGCCATTGTTCTTCACCGCACTTTCTACATCGCTCCAAAAACGGTCAGCAGAAACCGCTTTATAGTTTCTTCTTCCCTCCACATCCTGCTTGTGGCACACCGCCGCATAGGGACACCAGGCACAAGCATCGTGGGCGCTGCCTCTTGTGTAAGGATTGGGTTCTACCTTGCCGGAAGCGATCTCGTCCACCATACCGGCAACCAGCGCAAACACATAGGTCTTCAGCATTGCCAGCTGACCTCTGTCTGCCAGGTTGCCCGAGATCGTACCGTCCTTCTTACGGCTGTAGGGCATACGCAGAGGAGGATCCAGCGCCTCCATGGCTTCCAGTACCTGCTCCTGGGAAAGCAGCAAGCCCTTTCGCTTCCAATGCTTTACACGCAACTTGTCTGCTTCTTCCTCTGTCAGGATGCCGTCTGCCGGAACGATGGGCACTCTTGCCGGGAAATACTGAACACCTGCGCCGATACGGTTGCCGGACAGAAGGCTCTCGCCACCTTCTTCCAGGGCAAACATATACAGAAGCATCTGCAAGCCGTAGCCGTTATAAATATCGCAGTAATCAAAATCTTTTCTGCCGGTCTTATAGTCCACAACACGGAAATAGGACTTTCCGCCGTCCTCCCAGGCATCCACACGGTCCACGTAACCACGCAGCCGTGCCTGCATCAGCTGTCCGGAGATATCAATGGCCGGGATCTGTTTGCCGTCGCCAAAACCAACCTCAAAGCCCACCGGCTCAAAGAGACATTCCTGCATCTCTTTCCAAAGCTCCAGGACGATCAGTTCCAGCTCGTAGCTGTTGCGGCTGAACAAATAATTCAGTCTTTCGGAATCCAGTTCGGAGAAGCGCTCCTTGGCATAAGCTTCGGAGTGCTTCTTTGCGATCTCCAGTGTCTCCTCGGCGGTTACGCTGCGGAAACCGCCCATGGACATGATCTCCTTTGCGGTATTTTCCAAAACCGCATGAACATAAGAACCAAATTCTGCCGGGTCAACCGTGATCGGCTTCCGTTCCTCTGCACGCAGACCGTAGGAGAGGAAATAGGACAGACGGCACTGGGCTTGTCTGTCAATCTGGGAAGCAGACATATTCAGTCTGTTTCCGTAAAGCTTACGGATATTCTCCGGGGTGACCTCTCCCAGGGTATGCTCCGTCTTCTTCCGCACGTTTTTGTAAAGCTCACCCACCTGCAGCTGCTCTGCAGTCTGCGCATCGGAGGAACGCACCAGCAAAGCACTGGCCTCCACAGCATCACCCAGTGCTGCACCAAGCTGCCAGGAGGGTTCCTGCTCACCGCCTGCCATATCCGCAAGGCGCCGGAACACAACAGCAGGCTGAGAATCACTGCAGCTGATCCAAACAGACTGCTCTGCGCAGCAGAACACGCCGAAAATCTCTGCAAACTCTGCCTGCAAGCCTTCCATAGCACCACCGGTCAGAGGAACACCCATCTGCCTCAGGGTTGTACGCTCCTGGTCGGTCAGGACGCCGGAGCTGCTGCCGTAGGAAGGCAATGCCCCTTCTGCAGCGCCCAGCACCAACAGATGGCGGCACTGCTGACAGCGCATGGCCGTCACCGGGCCAACTGTGACAGCATCCAGCACATGGGGAATGGTGCCCACATCATACTGGCTCAAAAGCAGCTTGAACAAACGGGTAAAGCTCTCCCCGTCCCAAACTGTATCGCCGAGAACATCGTACAGCTGCTCCAGGGCAGTAACCAAAATATTCCAGAGCTGATCGAGGATCTGTGCACTGCGGTTGTCGCCTTCGCTGTCCAGTTCCTTTGCCAGGGCAGCAAGACGCTCTCCCAGGGCGATATCCGTAAAGAAATCATAGATTGCCAGCACCTGGTCTTTTACTCTTCCTGCGCTGCGGAATGCCTTATGCAGCTTTTCCAGAGGGGCAATACCCCTTTCTCTGTTGGCGTTTAACTCTGCCAGTCTTTCGTCCGCATTTTCCTGCTGACCCAGGCCGTCGGGATGGGCTGTCCATTCCTTCAACCAACGGTTACCCGTTACAGACCAAAGGATGGCATAATCCTCCAAACGATCACAAGCTTCCATGTCCAGGGGAGACAACGCAGATTTAAAATAGCGCAGAACCTCTTGCTGTTCAAAGCCGCCCAGCGCTGCATCCATTGCCGCCAGCACGGTGGTCACCACCGATTTTTCCAGAATATCTTCCGTTCCTGATATGTATACGGGAATATTACTGCGGCGGAACAGCATTTCTATCGTATCACGGTAAGCGCCCATATCTGTGCAGACAACACTGATATCACGGAATCTTGCGCCGTCATGGACATAACGGAACACTTCCTCCACAGCGGCGGCACACTCCTGGTGCAGAGTTTCGGTTCTGCAAGCCTTCAGGCAGTCCTTTGCAATATCCGGAGTGATGACACCCTGGAACAGTTTTTCACGCACCGGTGTAAGGGCATCCTGCCTGCCGGACACAAGCTGAATTTCGTAAGGAATATTTTCGCTTTTTGCAAAGCGCAGCAGTTGCGCTGCGGTCTCGCCTGCCTTTTCAAAGGCCATGGCTTTAGAGCCGGGCTTGTCGCATACAAGGCTGACCACCACATGGTGAGAGGTTTGCAGCAGATGGTACAGAACCTGCATATGCTGTCTTGTAAAGTCAGGAAAGCCGTCCACATAGAACACACGCTCTGCGCCGAAATTGCTGTCCTCCAGCACCTCCAGCGCCCAGGTCATACGGTCACGGGGATCACGTTTACCGTGGCTGCACAGCGCATCATAGCACTCCAGCAGCAGCGACAGTTCCTCCAGCTTCTGTGCCAGGCTTCCTGCAGCTCTGTGAGAGGCTTCCATCAAATCTTCAGCCGTGATGCAGCAGCGCTTAAACTCGTCAATAGCGTCCACCAAGCCTGCCAGGAACTCCGGTCTCGTCTCCATAGCGGCATAGGCCTTCAGTCTGCTGTGCAGTTGACGGGTAGCCGCAGCCATGGCGACGATCCGTCCGCCGGCATCCAGGCATTCCTGGGCAGCCAGTCCTGCAGACTCGGAGATACGGTCCGCAAGACGGGTAAAGGTCAGCACCTCTGCATAGCGGCTGCAGGTATCCCCTGCTGCCACGCAAAGCCGCCGCTCTGTATCATGGCTGATAAGCTCCGGCACCATCAGTACCCGACCGCCTTTTTTTGCCGCAACATCTGCCGCCAGCATAGAAAGCACCTTCTCTCTGCCGGCGATCCAGTCTGTACTTAAAAGCAATGTCAGCATCTGCATTCTCCTTTTTCTGTTCTTGCCTATATGCTATCACATATTAAGGGTAAATAATAGTACCATTTATGCCGGAAACAAAAATTCTTCCAATTTTCCCAAACAATCCAGCAAAAAGAACCGTATTTCAAAGCCATCGGTTTCCGAAAGGCTCTCTGTCAGGCCTGCATCAAAGCCTGCGCCGACCGCTGCCGCCTGAAATCCGTCTGTGGTTGCAGGAATACAAAGGGACGGGAACACCACGCACCACCAGTTTTTTCCCTGTGCCTCTCCGATGTCTATACGTAGCGTTTTATAAACACCGGATGGCAAGCGGAAGGTGTCATAAACACGGGTGTCCGCATTTTCTTCTGTCAGGTACACCTTCACCGATTCACGGGAGCCTTGTGCCCGAAGCACCGCTGTGGCAATCTCTTCCAAAGCATCTAACTGTCCCACAAGATAGTTTTTTGCAGCGGACGCATTAGAAACGCTTTGCATTTTTGTTTCCAGGTATTCGGTGATGGCATCCCGCACCAGCAATTTATTTTTCTGGTCTTCACTTTCATCGGAGTGCGCCACCACACGCAGACGAATTACATTTTCCCGAAGCCACAGCTTATCCGCCAGCAGAATGCCCAAAACAAACAGCGACGCCACGAGCACCGCAGACCATGCGAATTTTATAAATTTAGACATAAAAACACCGCCCATACTGAAATACTGTCAGTATGGACGGCAATCGGAAATTTTATACAGCCTTGGCAATAAAAACATTGGGATAGTTTTCCCGCAGCATATTGCAAATAACGGCAGCAAACTCAAAGTCCGGGACAATGGCAAAAACAGCGGAGCCGGAGCCGGTCATCTGATAACCCACAGCGCCGTAGCTGTTGAAGATAGACTTGATGTAATTCAGCTCCAGGTGGTCTTCGGTTACCACGGGATCAAACACATTGCACAGATTTTCTGCCACCTTGCCCAGGTCACCTGCCAGCAGTGCGCTTTCCATGGCGCGGTTGTCGGGGCGCTTGGCGATGGTTGTCTCATCCAGCTTTTTATACAGCTCTGCTGTGGAGCAGGAGAAGTCCGGCTTGCAGATCACAAAAACGCAGTCAGGAAGGTCCGGCAGCTTCTTCAGTCGCTCTCCCCTGCCCTCTACCATAGCGGTTCCGCAAACTGTGCAGAAGGGCACATCGCTGCCCACCTGGGCGCCCAGCTCTGCCAGGGCGAGAATGGAAAGCGGATTGCCGTAATGACGGTTCAGGGCACGCAGCACCGCAGCAGCATCTGCGCTGCCGCCACCAAGACCTGCCTCGCTGGGGATGCGCTTTGTAATACGAATCTCCAAACCGTCGGGATCTTTGCCGATGGCATCAAAATATACCTTTGCTGCCTTCCACGCCAGGTTGCGCTCGTCTGTGGGGATGTCCTCTCTCGTGCATTTCAATGTCCAGGGAGTGCCGGTACCCACATCAATTTCAATATCGTCACGGATAGAAATGGTCTGCATAACGCTTTGCAGATCGTGGTAACCGTCCTCACGCTTTCCCAGCACGTCCAGGGTAAGATTCAATTTGGCATATGCGCCTTCATACAGTGTTGTCATAGTGATTCTTCCTTTTTTCTTTGTTTTCTATATTATAGCGAATCGGAAGGCTTTTTGCAATCATTCCGCAAAAAATATTAAAACGCATATTTTCCTTCCATTGTGGCATCCTAGTGACATCCTAAATTATACGGAGGTTCACTTATGGATACCATTGCATTGATCCTTTCTATTATCGGCTCCATCAACTGGGGACTGGTTGGCATTTTTCAGTTTGACCTGGTAGCCTGGCTCTTCGGCGGGCAGGATGCCGTCTTCAGCAGGATCATTTACACCTTGGTGGGTCTGGCAGGTATTTGGTGCATCAGCCTGCTGTTTCGCAGAGGAAAAGAAAAATTCAACGCTGAATAAGCACAAAGGTGCTGCCTCCAGCAAAAAGAGGCAGCACCTAAATTATTTGAGGCTGTTTAATTTTTCTCAACCACACGAACAGTGCACTTATAGAACTCGCCTTCGTAATCGGTGGTCAAAGTAGCGATACCAATTTTTGCGCCTGTGACCCGATTGCCGTCAATGGTGCACAGACCATCCTCGCCTACGTGCCATGTAACACTGATCTCATCGCCGTTCTTATTTTTAAGGGTAAGTACAAATGTCTCACCAATGCCGATGGTCACATCCTCATGGCTGAGAACATAATTCTTGATTTCTTCTTCCTCGGATTCGGGTTCGGTGGGTTCTACATAAGCACCAACGGAATCGGCACAACGTACAACGCAGGTGACCTTGGTGCCACCGTACTCTGCAGTAATGGTAGCCATACCCTTGCCGGTAGCGGTGACAGTGCCGTTCTTTACAGTTGCAACCTTCTCGTTATCACTGGTCCAGGTGATCTGCTCATCCGGGATTTCGCCGTTGTACAGCTTCCAGGTGCTGCCCTTGGAGGTCAGAGTGAAGTCCTCACGGTTCAGCTTCAGCTCTGCATTGGGATCAACCGTCTCCTGGGTCTCTGTGGGCTCGGTGGTGTCATCTTCAAAGGTACAGACAATCTGGCACTGGGTAACCTTATCGCCGCAGGTAACGGTAATCAGCGCCTCACCGCTGCCAACTGCAGTCAGCTTGCCGCCATCGGTTACGGTAACAACATTCTCGTCGCTGCTGTGGAACTTGACCTCATCGGTGGTGTCCCTGGGCTGGGTTGTAACATTCAACAAGTAAGCAACGCCCTTCTTATCAAAGGTCAGGCTCTGCTTGGAGATCACAACATCCTCGCAGGGGATCTCCGGAAGGGTCTCATCTGTGGCAGGCTCTGTCTGCTCTGTGGTGGCAACGGGACGGGTGTCATTTCCGGGCTGCTCCTGGGGACGCATAAAACGGGAGCCGATATACAGCAGCGTTGCCACAATGGCCAGCGCCAGCACGATCACTGCGATCACAAGACCGGTGTTGTTGCTCTTTTCCTCGTCGCCGTAATCATCGTAATCCTCTTCCGGCTCTTCATACTGACCGCTTGCCATACGCTCACGGTTACGCTTTCTGACGTTCTTCTTGGAAAATCTGCCGCCTTTTACGTATGTATAGGTTCTCGGTGCTTCTTCACCGTTTTCCGTGGATGCAGGAACTGCTTCCACGCCGCCGGGACGGACAGAACCGCAAATCGGACACTGTGTAGCCGTTTCCGGGTACGCTGTGCCGCAAATATCACAAATAATCTTGCTCATATAATTACCTCCAGACCTTGTCGTGGTGTCAACTTTGTATGTTTGACAATATTATAGCATTTCTTGGTGAATAAAACAACTATAAAGATGTTGCTTTTTTTGTAAATTTATTTTATCATATACAGTGTATAGAAAAGGAGGCGATTCATGTGTCAGAACCCAAGCTGATCTCGCCAATGCTTGATAACTTTGCAATGGGTGATCCCATCAGCGATCAGAACGGCATTCGTTGCTGTCCCGCTATGGAAAAAGATGCTGATGAACGATACATAGTAAAAATCATTTCTACCCCCGCATCCCAGAAGCAGCTGGACGCACTGCTCATCAGTGGCGCTTACAGTTCCAAGGAGGATGCCCTCGCTTACTACAAGGAGCTGTCCGAGGGCATTGCTGAAGAAGCAGAGATCCTGCAAAAGCTTTCCCTGCTGGAAGGCTTCATCCCCTTTAGCAAATGGCAGATTGAACCGATGGAGGACGAGAACGGTTACGATGTGTATCTTTTGAGCACTTACCGCATGACTCTTCAGAAGTATCTGCGTGCCCGTCCCATGACCCACCTGGAGGCGCTGAATCTTGCGCTGGATCTTTGTGCGGCTTTGACGGTTTGCCGTCGCTCCGGTTATCTGTATGTTGACCTGAAGCCGTCCAACATTTACATCACACCGGAAAAGGGTTACCGTATCGGTGACCTTGGCTTTGTGAAGCTGAACTCTCTTAAATATGCTTCCCTTCCCCAGCGTTACCGCAGTCAGTATACGGCGCCGGAAGTTGCCGATGCTTACTCTTCGCTGACGGATACCATGGATATCTATGCCGCTGGTCTGATCATGTATCAGGTGTTCAACAACGGCTCTCTCCCCTTCACCGAGGAGGCTGCACCTGCGGAGACCTTTGCACCCCCCGCTTTTGCGGATTATGAGATCGCAGAGATCATCCTGAAGGCTTGTGCGCCCGACCCTGCTGACCGTTGGCAGGATCCCGTGGAAATGGGCCAGGCCATCGTTGCCTACATGCAGCGTAACGGCGCCCATGACAGCCCCATCACCCCTGTGGCAGAGGAAGAGACGCTGCCGGAAGTAGTGGATGAGGATCAGCCCGGCAACTACGAAAGCACCGAGCCGGAGGTTGCAGAAGAAGCTGCACCTGCGGAAGAGACCGCCGAAGAGGTTGTGCCTGTAGAAGCGCCTACCGATGACACTGCCGAAGAGATCGTGCCCGCAGAAGAAACTACCGAAGAGGCAGTAGCTACCGAGGAAGCTGCCCAGACCACCGAAGAGTCACCCGAGGCAGAGACCGAAGAAACTGAACCCCAGGAAGCTACCGAAGAGGCTGTTCCAGCGGTCACCGAAGAAGCTCCTGTGGAAGTGGTGGAAGAAATTCCCGAAGAGGAGATCTACACCGAGGACCAGGAAGGCAATCTCACCTTCATCACTGACGAAGAGGACGAGACCCTTACCGAGCAGGAAGCTGACATTTCCTATGACGAGGTCACCAGCGAGGTCTCCCAGATGATGGAGCAGGTGGACGAGATCATTGAGCATCCTGCTCCCGATCCCGTTGTGCAGCCCGAGCCTATTGAGGTCACCCTTCCCGTAGAGGAGGAAGAAGCAACCGCAGAGAACGAAGCTTCCGAAGAGACCGAAAACGAAGAGGCAAAGGCAGAAACTGACAGTGAAGAAGCACCTGCCGAAGAATCTACCGACACAGAAGAAACCGAAGAAGAGACAGCACCCCGTAAGGGCGGTCACTGGGTACGCAACCTGATCCTGGTGCTGCTGGCACTGGGTATGCTGGTAGGCGGCTACTTCTTCTATAAGCTTTACTATCTGCAAACCGTAGATGCCTTCACCCTGGAAGCAGACGAAAAGGGCGTGCTGACCGTTATGGTCTCCAGCTCCCTGGACGAGGACAAGCTGTCTGTTGTCTGCTCCGACACCTACGGTCACAAGCTGACAATGCCTGTTACCGATGGCAAGGCTGTGTTCACTGACCTGGCGCCCAACTCCGCCTACACCGTCAAGCTGGTGGCTACCGGCTTCCACAAGCTGGTGGGCGATACCCAAAAGGCTTACACCACACCGGTACAGACCAACATTGTGCAGTTCACCGCCGTGACCGGCAGTGAGGAAGGCACCATCATTCTCAGCTTCGCCATTGACGGTCCCGATTCTGAGCAGTGGCGCATTGCCTACACCACGGATGGCAGCGAGTTCAAGGAAACTACCTTTACCGGTCATACCTTGACCCTTAACGGCTTTACTGTCGGCACTACTTACACCTTCACCCTGGCACCTGACAGTGATCAGCTGGTTACCGGTGTTACCGAGGTGGTCTACACCGCAAGCAAGATCGTTAAGGCTGAGCGCATTTCCATCACAGAATTTTCCGACACCAAGCTTTCTGCCACCTGGCAAGCACCGGAGGGCAGCAACGTAGAAAGCTGGACAGTCCGTTGCTTCAGCGACAAGGGCTTTGACCAGACAGTCGTGGCAACCGAGACTGTTGCCAGCTTTGAGATCACAGACAAGACCGCGGACTACACCATTGAGGTCACCGCCGCCGGCATGAGTGTCAGCGAACGCACCGTTGCCAGCGCCAACTCCCTGCTGATCAGCGATTTCCGTGTAGAAAAGGCCGAAGGCAGCGCACTGACTCTGGCATGGAATTTCCCGGAGAACGTGTCCACTGACGGCTGGAAGCTGACCTACACCGCAAACAACTCCGCATCCAAGACTCTGTCCTTCTCCGGCGCCACTGCCACCCTCTCCCCCGTCGCCCCCGGTACCACTTACGTGTTTACCCTGGCGCCCGGTGACGGCACTGAGGTGCTGGGCGGCACACTGACTCACGCTGTGCCTGCCGCTGCCACCTTCTCCAACTACGGTGTCAGCCCCGAGAATCTAAACTTCAGTATGTGTCTGCGTCCCTCCTTTGATGGCTGGCGCCACTGGGACGTCGCTTCCTCCGACTACCGCACAGAATATTCTGCCGGTGCAGAGACGGCTCTGGTCATCAAGCGTAACGGTGATTACGTTCACACCGAGGACAAGGTCAGTGCCATGTTTGTCATCCGTGATGCAAGCGGTGCTGTTGTAAAGATCTCTGCCACGGAGCCCGAGTACTGGGCAGATTTGTGGTTTATAGGTTATTGCTATCTGGATCTTCCCACACTCCCGGATGTGGCCGGTGACTACACCGTTGAGCTTTATTACAACAACCAGCTGGCAACCACGATTCAATTCAAGGTGACCGATTAAAAACGAGAAATCGCCTGCAACCCCACAGAAAGGGTTGCAGGCGATTTTTACAATTCTATACAAAGAGTGTCCATTTTAGCGGTAACGCTGCCGTCCAGCAGACGAGCCGTGTCACGCAGCTTATAAAAGCCGCATTTTTCATGAAGCTTTAAAGACGGGATATTTTTTCTGTCCACGTGGGAATAAACCTTCCTGACACCACGTTGCCGCAGATGCGCGAGCACGGTGCAAATCAGTGCATAAGCATGACCACGTGAGCGTTGCAGCGGCGCTGTTTCCACACCCGTAAGCAATACGCCGTCCGTATAATGCTGAATGCGAAGCACACTACACATGCCGTCTTCTGTGACCCAACCGGCGCAGAAGGCATCTTTTTGGGAAAAGAAATCCAAAAAGAATTCATACACAGCACGGGCATCCCCGATGCGATCCCGTTCCCGGGAGTTCGCATACAGCCGCATAGCTGCAGAAAGCTGTGGGTGCGACATGGATTCCATCAATACCAGCATAGCATTCCTCTTTTAAAGAGCTTCTCCCAAAATGGATTTTGTGGCGTAGGCATTCAAAGACATATCCGCCGTATTGCCCGACAAATATTCATAATATGCCTGGGAACCGATCATGGCGGCATTGTCACCGCACAAAGACAGCGGCGGCATATAGACCTCTGCGCCCAGCTTTGCGGCAGCTTCTGTAATATCTCTGCGAATACGAGAGTTTGCCGCCACACCGCCTGCCACTGCCAGCTTCTTATAGCCGGTCTTTTCCAACGCCATCATGGCACGGGGCACAAGGGTGTCAGACACAGCAGAAGAAAAGGCTGCGCAGAGAGAAGGAATATCCAGTTCCTCCCCTACCTGCTCTGCATGGTGGATCAGGTTCAAAGAAGCCGTCTTCAAGCCGGAGAAGCTCATGTCATAGGGATTGGCGCCCGGCTTGGATCTGGGCAGCACATACTTTGTCTCATCGCCGGAGGCGGCAGCTTTATCCAGCGCCGCGCCACCGGGGTAAGGCATACCCAGCACACGTGCTACTTTATCAAAGCACTCGCCTGCCGCATCGTCCAGTGTGCCACCCAAAATTTCCATTTTGGTATAGTCCTGCACATCCACCAGCATGGTATGACCGCCGGAGACCACAAGGCACAGAAAAGGCGGCTTCAGCTCAGGGTAGGCAATGTAGTTTGCTGCAATGTGACCACGGATGTGGTGTACCGGGATCAAGGGTTTTCCTATTGCCATTGCCGCTGCCTTGGCAAAGTTTACACCCACCAGCACGGCGCCGATCAATCCCGGGGCATAGGTAACAGCAACTGCATCAATATCCTTACGGGTCAGCTCCGCTTTTTCCAGCGCCTGATCTGCCAGGGCATAGATGGCTTCAATATGCTTTCGGGAGGCGATCTCCGGGACAACACCGCCATAGATACGATGCAGCTCCACCTGGGAAGCGATCTGGTCTGTCAGAACCGTTCTTCCGTCACGAACGATGGCAACAGCGGTCTCGTCGCAGGAGGATTCTACTGCCAGTATATTCATACTTCCCACTCCTTTTTCAAAATCAAGCCATCTTCTGTCGGCTTTCTGTAATAATTGGGACGTCTTCCCACCTGGGTAAAGCCCAGCTTGTCATAAAGAGCAATTGCGCTTTCATTGGAGGCACGCACCTCCAGCGCAAGGGCATAGACACTGTTCTCCTTCAGTCTTGCCATCAGCTCGGTAATCAGCTTTTCGCCGATGCCCTGCCGTCTGTAGGCCGGGTCTACCGCCACGTTCATCATGTCAGCTTCGCCCATGACCGACTGGGAACCAATATAGCCCACAAGGGTCTCCCCGTCCACAGCCACCAGCCACAGCGCCAGGGGATTTGTCAGCTCCGAGCGGATCGCCTGCTCGCTCCAGGGCATGGAGAAGCATGCTTCATCCAGCTTTGCCACAGCTGCCACGTGGGTTTCTGTCATTGGAATATATTCAATCATTTTGCATCAAACCAGCTTTTTCCAATTTTTGCTTCTGCCAGCAGCGGCACATTCAGCTCTGCCACCTGCTGCATACGGCTGCTCACCAGGGCAGCTACCTCTTCTGCGATCTCCTCCGGGCATTCCACGATCAGTTCATCGTGTACCTGCAGCAGCAGCTTTGCCTCCGGGTACTGCTCCGAAAGCGCCTGGTCCACACGGATCATTGCCAACTTGATCAGATCGGCTGCCGTACCCTGGATCGGCGTATTCAAGGCAATGCGCTCTGCGCCCTGGCGGATATTGAAATTGCTGCTCTTCAGTTCGGGAATATAACGGCGGCGACCGTACATTGTCTGGGTATAGCCCTCTGCACGGGCGCTGTCCACCACCTGCTTCATATAGTCACGGACACCGTGATAGGTGGAAAGGTAGCCGTCAATATAAGCCTTTGCCTCATAGCGGCTGACGCCGATATCCTCGGAAAGAGAGAACTCGGAAATGCCATAAACAATGCCAAAATTGACAGCTTTGGCATTGCGGCGCTGCAAGGGTGTCACAGCTTCTGCAGGCACACCGAAGACCTGGGACGCGGTTACGGTATGGATATCCATACCGTTTACGAACGCATCACACATAGTCTTGTCACCGGCAATATGCGCAAGCACACGCAGTTCAATCTGACTGTAGTCCGCATCCACCAGCACTTTCCCTGCTGCCGGCACAAACATCTTGCGGATTTCTGCGCCCAGGTCGGTACGAACAGGAATATTTTGCAGGTTGGGTTCTGTAGAAGACAGTCTGCCCGTAGCTGTCACAAGATTCTGGAAGGTAGTACGGATTCTGCCGTCCTGGCCCACCACTTTCATAAGACCGTCTGCATAGGTGGAGTTCAGCTTGGTAAGCATGCGGTAGTCCATAATCGCAGAAACGATGGGGTGCTTATCCTTCAGCTTCTCCAGCACATCTGCATTGGTGCTGTAACCGGTCTTTGTCTTCTTTACGGGAGGCAAGCCCAGCTTCTCAAACAGCAGCTCGCCCAGCTGCTTTGTGGAATTGATATTAAAAGGACCTTCGGAAAATTCGTAGATCAGCTTTTCACAATCTGCAATGCGCTGCTTCAGCATTGCGCCAAACTGCTCCAACTGCTGACGGTCAATGGCAATGCCCTCTCTCTCCATTTTGTAGAGAACAGTGCAAAGCGGCAGCTCAATCTCTTCATAAAGCTTTGTCATGGAGACCTTCTCCAGCTCGCCCTTCAGCACGCTTTGCAAGTGCCACACCGCTTCTGCGCAGGCGCCTGCATCGCCGTCATCCACAGAGATGCCCAGAAAATTCGTCGCCAGCTTGGACACCGGGTATTCCGATGCGGAAGGATTCAGGTCATACGCAGCCAGCGCCGTATCAAAGGCGATTTGTCCGTAGGCAAGTCCCAGGGCATCCAGCCGATGCATAGTAGACTTGGCATCGTGAAGCGTAAGACTACCGGGCATAAAGGAAAATGCCATCTGGGCTTCCAGGGGTGTCATCACATACACGCCCTCTGCCCATGCCACGCCCACAGACTGATCCTCTGCAATATACATGGCGCAGGGTGTGCCGTTTTCAGGAAGGGCATCTGCCTTGGGCAGAGCTTTGATCTCCACCGCAGGGGCAGGCATTTCCAGCTCTGTGCCACGAAGACCGTAACGGTCAATCAGGCGCACAAATTCCAGTTTTACAAAAAGGCTGTAAAGTTCCGGCTTGTTATAGGGTCTTACCACCGCATCCATAGGCGTAAACACAATGGGCGCATCCGGGCGGATGGTGGCAAGGTCATAGGATAAATAAGCGTTTTCCTTGCCGTTTTCCAGCTTCTCACGCAGCTTAGGACGGATGGTGGCATCCTCCAGATTTTCATAGACGCCGTCCAGAGAGCCGAATTTCAAAAGCAGTTCTGTGGCAGTCTTGGGACCAACACCTGCCACACCGGGGATGTTATCGGAGGAATCACCCATAAGTGCCTTCAGATCCACCATTTTGGCAGGCTCAAAGCCGTACTCCTCCCGGAATTTTGCCTGGTCATATAGGGTGGCAGTGGTCTGTCCCGGCTTGGCGATCACCAGCTTGACCTTAACGTGTTCATCAATCAGCTGCAGGCTGTCACGGTCACCGGTGACGATGACACATTCCCAGTCATTGTTGCCGCAGATCTTGCCCACGGTGCCGATCACGTCATCAGCTTCCCAGCCCTGGCATTCGTAGATGGGAATATTCATTGCCCGAAGCACATCCTTCATCACCGGCATCTGCATTGCCAGCTCCTCCGGCATTGCATGACGGGTGGCCTTATAGCCATCGTACTTCAGGTGACGGAAGGTAGGCCCATGGAGGTCAAAGGCAACACAGACAGCTTCCGGCTGCTCCTCCTTCTCCATCTTCTCCAAAATATTCAAAAAGCCATAAATGGCATGGGTGTAAAGCCCCTCACGCGTAGTAAGGGGCCTTACACCAAAAAATGCACGGTTAATAACGCTGTTGCCGTCAAGAATCAGCAGCTTCATACTCTTCTCCATTTTGCACCCTGGGGGGTGTCAATGATCTCAATGCCACGAGCCTTCAGCTCATCACGGATACGGTCAGCCTCGGCGTAGTTCTTTGCCTTCTTTGCCTCGGTACGGGCAGCCACCAGTGCATCAATTTCCGGGTCTGCGGAAGCGGCAGCCTCTGCCTCCTCCTTCTCACGCACTGCCTTGGCAGCAGCAAGGAGATTCAGGGAAAGAACAGTGTCAAAATCAGCCAGTGCCGCCAGCTTGGTTGCATCGGTGGTCTTTGCCTTCAGCACATCGTAAAGTGCAGTAACTGCCAGAGAGGTGTTCAGGTCGCCGTTCAGTGCGCCGGCAAAACGCTCCTTCAAAGCAGCCAGTGCAGCCTCGTCAATATCGCCGCCGTCCTTCAGGGTTGCGATCTTTGCCACCAGCTTTTCATAGGCAACTGCAGCGTTGTCCAGGTTTTCCCAGCTGAACACCAGGTTTCTGCGGTAGTGGCTCTGCAGGCAGAACAGACGGTAAGCCATGGGGTCATAGCCCTTGGATTCCAAAAGGCTTACGGTGAGGAACTCACCCTTGGACTTGGACATCTTGCCGGTGTCGGTGTTCAAGTGGTGCACGTGGAACCAGTAGTTACACCACTTGTGACCCAGGAAGCTTTCGGACTGGGCGATCTCATTGGTATGATGAGGGAACGCATTGTCAATGCCGCCGCAGTGGATATCCAGGTCTTCACCCAGGTACTTCATGGAAATGCCGGAGCATTCAATATGCCAGCCGGGATAACCCACACCCCAGGGAGACTCCCACTTCAGTGCCTGGTCTTCAAACTTGGACTTGGTGAACCACAGCACAAAGTCATTCTTGTTGCGCTTGTTGGTATCCTCCTCCACGCCCTCACGGACACCGATGGCAAGGTCTTCCTCGTCATGGTCATTGAAGACGTAATACTTTTCCAGCTTGGAGGTGTCAAAGTATACGTTACCGCCGGCAACATAGGCAAAGCCCTTCTCCAGCAGACCTTCCACCATAGCGATGAACTCGGCAATACAGCCGGTGGCGGGCTGGATAATATCCGGCTTCTTGATATTCAGCTTATCGCAATCTGCAAAGAAGGCATCGGTGTAGTACTGTGCGATCTCCATTACAGACTTATTTTCACGCTTTGCGCCTTTGAGCATCTTGTCCTCGCCGGTGTCTGCATCGGATGCCAGGTGACCCACGTCGGTGATATTCATAACACGCTTCACGTTATAGCCCATGTAGCGCAGTGCCTTCTCCAGCACGTCCTCCATAATGTAGGTGCGCAGGTTACCGATATGAGCAAAGTGGTACACTGTGGGGCCACAGGTATACATTTTTACCACATCCGGGGAATTGGGCTGAAACAGTTCCTTTTTATGGGACAAAGAATTATACAGATACATAAAAAATCCTCCATTAAAAAACGCCTCTTATGCCGTAGCACAAGAGGCGGGTCATACAACTCGCGGTTCCACTCTCATTTATCACTCAAAATAAATTCACTCCCGGACGCACTTTCCTGCTTCGACACCGCCCGGGCTTGCAGCCGATGACCCAGACTCTCTGGAGGATAAAAAGCATTACTCTTTCCGTTCACAGTGATATTTGATTGTTTGTATTTTACCATTTTTCCACCGTCTTTGTCAAGACTTACAGGGCAGGAAATCAAAATTCATTGCATTCTTGCGCCAGGTATGATATACTAAATACGACCAAACCCAAAGGAGGTTTTATTATGAAACGTTATTTGACCTTTGCGCTGGCGCTTTTGCTGGTGTTCTCCCTTGTGGGCTGCAAGCAGACTGCAGCAGAACCCACCACTGTTCCCACCGAAACCACCGTCCCTACCCAGGCCACAGAACCGACGGAGACGACCCCGGAAATTACCGGTGAGCAACAACCTATGGCCGCCATTGTCATGCCGGTGATCACAGAAGAAAAGACAGCCGAGGACGGCACTGTGCTGCTCTCCTATGTGTATCAGAACATCACACTCACCGTGCCTGACCCCGAGGTTGCTGACAAGGTCATCGTGGATTTCCTGAACAGAACCGACCACCACGACACCGCTGATTCTCTGTTTGCTGCCGCCCAGAAGGCTTACAGCCAGGGCACAGCAATGTCCGACCCCTACATTTGCTCCACTGTGTATGCGCCCATGCGTATTGACCTGGGTGTTCTGAGTCTCTTCGGCAGCTTCGTTGCCTACGAGGGCGGCGCCCACGGCAGCCAGGCTTCCACTGCAGTATCTTATGATCTGCTCACCGGCAATACCCTTGCCTGGAAGGATATTCTCCAGGACGGTGTTACCGCCGACCAGGTCTGCCAGCTGGTGCTGGAGGCACTGGAAAATTACGAGGCCAAGTCCGACCTCTTCCCCGACTACGCTGACACTGTCAAAAATATTTTCTCCCAGGGTCTGCAGAATCATACCGACTGGTATTTCTCCGTTGACGGTCTTTGCTGCTTCTTCTCCCCTTACGAAATCGGACCTTTTGCAGCAGGTACGATCGTTGCAGAGATCCCCTACAACAAGCTTGTAGGTGTTTTGAAAGACGAGTACTTCCCTCCCGAGCGTGATACGCTGTCCGACAGTCTGACCGTTGCGGATTTTGATCCTGACAAGCTGACTGATTTCACGCAGTTTACAGAAATCGTCCTGGACGAGAACGCAAAGCAGACCATCGTTTACACCTACGCTGTGGCCTACGATGTACGCCTGGAGGTGGGCAGCATCTCCAGCTTCAACGGCAAATTTATTCCCGAGCATACCGTTCTCGGCTGTTCCACCCTGACCCCCGGTGATGCCATTATGATCCAGGCCGCCACCGACGATCCTGAATGCGCTCTGCGCCTCACCTACACAGCAAACGGCGAAGCAAAAGAGCTGCTCCTGACCAAATAAAACACACAAGGCTTGCCGAAAAACAGCAAGCCTTGTTTTTTATGTCTTATTTGCCGGTAGAACCGAAGCCGCCGGCACCTCTTGTTGTGTCGGTAAGGTCTTCCACTTCTTCGTAGGCAGGGGTCAGTACCGGGGTGATCACCAGCTGGGCGATACGCTCGCCGGGGGCAACAGACTGGGGAATGTTGCTGTGGTTCAGCAGCACCACCTTCACCTCGCCACGGTAGTCGCTGTCAATAACGCCTACTTTATTGGCAGGCGCAAGGCCACGCTTTGCGCCAAGGCTGCTGCGCGCATAAATCAGACCTGCGCAGCCCTTGGGAACTTCCAGTGCGATACCGGTGGAGATCCACGCCACCTCACCGGGCTGCACAGTTACCGTCTCCTCCATGCAGGCATACAGATCAGCGCCGGCCGCCTCTGCAGAGCCGTAGGTGGGGAGAATTGCATTTTCATTTAATTTCTTTACACGAATGGTACTCATGGGTTTCCCTCTTTCTTTTCTATGGTTTCTTTCAAAAATTCTTCAACATAGGCTGTATAGCGTTCATGATCCTTCAGAAAGCTGACACCGTGTCCTGCGCCCTCCACCAGCAGCAGCTTTTTGGGAGCTGTGCAAGCGGCGAAGCTTCTTTTTGTCATTTCGCAGGGTACAAATCTGTCTGCAGTTCCGTGGATCAGCAGCACCGGCAGACGACTGTGAGAAAGGCTATCTTCCGCAGTTTTCTCCGTCAGGGAGAAGCCGGCAAACAGCCGTGCAAACAAGTCCGCTGCCCACACCGTAGGCGCAGCCGGCAGGTAGGTCTTGGCTTTGAACACGGCGGACAAAATATCCTTTGGGGATGTAAAGCCACAATCGGCAATGATGCCGCACACATTGGGAGGAAGCTTTTCATTGGCGGCAAACATCACCGTGGATGCACCCATAGACATACCGCTCATCAGCACCGGGCATGCGCCGAAGGTGCTGTTGTGGTATTTGATCCAGGACAGCATATCCCGGGATTCTTTTACACCGAAGGTGATATATCTGCCCTCACTTTTTCCGTGGCAGCGCTGGTCGGGGATCAGCAGATTCAAGCCCCTTTGGTGGTAATAATCAAAGGCAACACCGAAATCCACCAGCTTTGTACTGCGATAACCATGAACCAGCAGCACCGTTCCCACCGGGTTCTTTGCTGCCACCCAATGGCCATGAAGCTTCAGTCCGTCATAGCTTTCAATCCACAGATCTTTTGCATCATTGTCACGAAGCCAGCGGTCTGCATCCAGGATCGTTTCATAGTATCTTCCGTAGGGCGTTTTTGCCAGCTCCTCTTTTTCAAACCAGGGAAGCTCCTTCCGGCGAAGGCAAGCGTTAATAAACATATAGCCGCCACTGCACAGTAGCAGAAGCAAAAGGCCAAATAATACCGGCAGGATGATCAATGCGCATTACTCCTTTTTCTTTCCGAGCCCGGAAAACCAGCGGAATGTCAAGGGCCAAAGGATACCGGCAACCAACACGATCAGTCCGTAACGAACTGCTCTACCGGGGTATTCCCCGAACAGCGCATTCAGCGGTGTCTTTAGTCCGCTCTTTACTACCAGCACTGCCGCCAAGCCGCCTGCAACCTTCAATATCTGCGCCCACCAAACCGCTTCTGTTTGGAAATTTAACCACTTTTCATCCACAATATACACCACCAGGAGACCAAGTAGCGCACCCAGCAGCGTGTAGGCATTTTTAAAGCCGGACTGCAGATTGTGTTCGTCAATATCCGCAGGGAAATTCCAGAAGCTGACAAAACAAAGGAATGCCACAGCCATCACTGTCATCACACCCAGCAGCCAGGGCATGGTCTTTTCCCGATTGCCCAGCACAAGCGGCTTCAGCACCAGCAGCAGAACCACTGCCATTGCCACTGCAACCAGCACATCCAAAGGTGTATGGACACCGATATACATACGGGAGAAAGGCACAAGCACAGCGATCACGATGGCTGCAATGCGCACCCAACGGTTTTTGGCTGTCATGGCAATGCCACCGAAAGTACCTATGGAGCTTTGGGTGTGCCCACTGGGGAAGCTATAGCCGGAGGCTGCTTCCCTTGCCTGCTCCAAAATGGTAAAATTCTCATCCAGCACCCAGGGTCTGGGAATACGGAACCACAGCTTCATAAACTGGTTTGCCAATGTGCCGATAAAGCCCACGGACAGAATATAATAGCCTTTGTACTTATCCACGCACCAAAACAAGATCAGTGCTACCACCAGGAAGGCTGTCTCCTCACCCAACTGGGTGATCAGCAGCATAAACTCATTGAGTCCCGGCATGCGGAGTTTTTCAAGAAAATACAAAAATTCCATAAGCTACCTCCTTTTGTACTATTATACAATCCCCGGAGGAAAATGTAAAGTTTTTATAAGCATGGGGATATCACTTGCATTTTCCTGATTTCAAGGTATAATTATAGTAAATCGCAGGAATTGAGGGATACTATGTTCTCCAGAGAAAAAAGATGCATTTATGAAAACAATCAGCTGGCAGAGGTCGTCTGTCAGCTTCGCTTCCCTGAGATCCTCTCCATTGGCGCAAAGCCGCCGGTGGATTTCCAGGAGGTCATTCGGGGCGAATATCCCCGCTACAGTGTACGCAACGATGCCGCTGCCCCCAAGATCACCGGCACCCCCGGCGACCTTCGTCTGGAAAACGGGCAGCCCACAGTGAATTATCAGTTTGTTTCCCAGGATGGCACCTGGAGAGTCAATCTGACAAATACCTTTCTGTCACTGACCTGCACCAACTACAAAAACTGGGAGACCTTTGCCAAGAAGCTTGACCTTCCCTTGGCGGCGCTGATCCGTGTTTACAAGCCTGCCTACTTTGAGCGCATCGGTCTGCGGTATATGAATTTCTTCTCCCGAAAGGCGCTGGACCTGGAGGGTATCCCCTACCGTGAACTTTTCACTGCGCCTTATCTCGGCATTTTGTGCAACGAGGAGATCCGGGAGCACGATGCCACCCGAAGCGGTGTGGATGCAGAGCTTGCCATCCCCGGCGGCTGCCGCATGAAGCTTCATGCAGGTCCCGGTCTTGTGAAACGAAACGGGCAGGCAGACCCGGAACCCAAGTTCATCCTGGATATGGATCTGTTTATGGGCGGCAATATTCCTCTCAACCATGCCGCAGGCGCACTGGAGACCATCCATGCGCAGTCTTACCCCGTTTTCCGGGATGCCATTACCGACCGACTTCACGAAGCGATGGAGCCGGAGGATACTGATTAAGGAGGAAGCCTATGCCTTACTACTACGGTTTTGACTGGACGTACGTGATTTTGGTGCTGCCCTGCATCATCCTCTCTCTGCTTGCCAGCGCCAGTGTCAAAAACACCTTTAACAAGTATTCCCGTCAGTTTTCCAGCCGCAATATTACCGGCGCAGAAGCTGCCCAAAGAGTTCTGCAGGCAAACGGTGTCACCGGCGTGCGCATTGAGCGTGTATCCGGAAGCCTTACGGATCATTACGACCCCACTACCAATGTGATCCGTCTTTCCGACAGCGTTTACGGCAGCACCTCCACCGCCGCCATCGGTGTTGCCTGCCATGAGGCAGGTCACGCTGTGCAGTATGCCAAGAACTATGCACCTATCAAGCTGCGTGCTGCCATCATTCCCATTACCAACATCGGCTCCAAGCTTGCCATGCCGCTGATCCTTCTGGGACTGATCCTGGAGTATTTCAGCAACCTTTCCTTCACCTTTGTATATCTCGGCATCGCCTGCTTTGGTCTGTCCCTTGTTTTCCAGCTGGTGACCCTTCCCGTGGAATTCAATGCCAGCCGCAGAGCCATGAATGCCATTGAAAGCTGCGAGCTTCTTACAGACAGTGAGCAACGAGGCGCAAGAAAAACACTGACAGCTGCTGCCATGACCTACGTGGCTGCCACTGCCACCGCCCTCGCCCAGCTGCTGCGACTGATCCTGCTGTTTGGCGGACGGCGCAGAGACGACTGAACAAGACAAAACGGGAGACTTGCCGGTCTCCCGTTTTTTGTTCTCTTTCCCATCGGGAAGCATAGAATGTTCCATACATCTGTATTTGAGGTGGTACTATGGAATATTCGGTTAACAATATTACACTCAGGGGCACTTTGGCAGGACTGCCGACGTTTTCCCACGAGAATCACGGGCGGCAGTTTTACCGCTTCCTGCTGGAAGTCCCCCGGTTATCCCAGGCGGTAGATCTGCTTCCGGTGATTGCAGAAAAAGCCCTGATGGATGCCATTGATCCCTCCGGCGGCGAGATGATCACTGTTCAGGGGCAGATCCGCTCCCACAATCAGCGCACAGACGGTGTGCGACATCTGCTTATATTTGTGTTTGCCACAGCCATTACTGCAGAGGACGGCGAACCCATTAACGACGTGGAGATCGAAGGACCGCTTTGTCGGGAACCCAATTTCCGTCGGACACCCCTGGGACGGGAGATCTGTGATGTGATGCTGGCAGTTCCAAGAGGCTTCCGTCGGGCAGATTATCTTCCTTGCATTTTGTGGGGGCGCACTGCCCAGGAGGTAGCTGCCTGCCACATCCGTGACCGCATACGCATCTGCGGACGGCTGCAAAGCCGCATTTACACAAAGCTTACAGAACATGGCGCTGAAGAACGCACCGCCTATGAGATATCCGCTCTGACTGCGGATATCTCAGAAGAGCCAATTTAAAAGAAAACAAAGCATACATCCCACAGCGGTCGGCAGCAAAAATGCCACCGCTGTGGTCTTTTTTGATTTTGTCTCCCGATAGACCGTCATAAGGGTCGTGGCGCAAGGCCAGTGAAACAAAGTAAACACCATGGTACAAACCGCATTTTGCCAGGTCAGGTACTCTGTAAGCACGCTGCCCGGTGAAACGGCATAAATACTGCCCACCTCTGTCAGCGCCATTAAAAGCACGGGAATCAGCAGTTCATTGGCAGGCAGAGAAAACACAAAAGCGATCAAAAGGGCGCCGTTCATACCAAGAAGCACACCCGGTAGCTGCAAAAGCGCCGACAGCTTCTGCAGCAGACCCGTATTGCCGGCAAGCCACAGCAGCGCACCGGCAGGCGCAGCCACCTTTAACGCCCGTAACGTAATTCCAAGGGTGCGATCCAAAAGTGACCGCACCAAAATCTGCCCAAGCCGGGGGCGGCGGAAGGGCGGCAGCTCCATAACAAAGGTGCTTTCCTTTTCTTTCAGCGCCGTTTTGTTCAAAAGCCCGGAGACCGCCATTGCACCCACCACCCCCAAAGCCACGCAGGCCGCCACCACAAGAGCTGCACCTGCACCGGGAAAGAAAAGGCTTCCCAGCAAAATCAGCGTGGGAAACCGCCCGTTGCAAGGCACAAAGCTATTGGTGAGGATGGCGCACATACGCTCACGGGGAGAATCAATGATCCTGCAGCCGGTAACGCCCACCGCATTGCAGCCCAAGCCCATACACAGTGTCAGCGCCTGCTTGCCGCAGCCGCCGCAACGTGCCATGCCGGGATCCAGCAGAAAAGCCATTCTCGGAAGATATCCCATATCCTCCAGTACCGTAAACAGTGGGAAGAAGATAGCCATGGGCGGCAGCATAACAGAGATCACACGGGCAGAAGTACCGTAAACGCCGTCCAGAAGAAAACCACGCAGCCAGGTTGGCAAAAATTGAAGACTGCAGGTAAGCCAATGATAGACACCGTCAAACAGCGCTTCCAACAGCATACCGGGATAATTTGCGCCCCACACAGTGAGCCACACGATACCCAGCAAGATCAGCAACAGAAAGGGCACGCCGAACCTGCGGCTGACAAGCAGCCGATCCACCTTTCGCCGAAAGGTCTCCGCCCCATCCTCTCCATAGGTGCAGCAACTGCGAAACAGCCGCTCTGCCCCATCAATTTCATTCTCTCCCTCCGAAAGGCGATAACGGCAGACCGTGGGGGGTTGCAATGCTTCCAGCAGCCTTTGCAATCCCTCTTTGTTGTCTGCACCGGTGAGAACCACCGGGATCCCCAAAAGCTTTGACAGCTTTTTGCCGTCCACATGGATGCCACGTTTTTCCGCCTCATCCATAAGATTGATACAAAGCACCGGGGATGCCGCAAGCGGCAGCACCTGCAACGCCAAAATGAGGCTGCGGCACAGACAGCTGCCGTCGCAAACGATCACCGTTCTGTCTGCGTTCCCCTCCCGGATAAACGCTTCGGTTATTTTCTCATCTTCCGTTTTTCCGTTGAGGGTATAGGTGCCGGGCAGGTCAACAAAGCAATAGGTCTTATTCTCTTTTCTCACCTTCCCCATTGCCGTTCCCACTGTTTTGCCTGCCCAGTTCCCGGTGTGCTGGCGCAATCCCGTCAAAGCATTAAACAGTGTGCTTTTTCCTACATTGGGATTACCCACCAGCGCCACGGTCAACTCTTCCACAAACCGCACCCCCTGACCCGTTGCAGATCCTTTGCACGTACAGCCACCACGCTGCCACGAAATTCCAGTGCCAGCACACTGCCGTCAGGGCTGCGGTAGCGACATCGCACGATGGTACCGGGAACAAGTCCATAATCATGCAGACGGCTTTTCAGACTTTCATTTGTAAGGATTTCCGTTACCACAGCCATCTTATCCAGCGGCAGCTGCGCCAAGGTGATCTCCATGGAATCCCCTCCAATACTGAATCATTCTATACACATTGCCCCTATAAGGTGATAATTTTCAGCTTTTCTTTTAGGATGTTTTATGATAAAATAGGACTACGGAGGACATATCTATGAAAGAGAAAGCTTTGTCTGTTATTGAAATTTTAAAAACCCAATACCCCGAGGCGCTGTGCGCTTTGCAATATGAGAAGGATTATGAGCTGATGATCGCTGTGCGGCTGTCTGCTCAGTGTACCGATGCACGGGTAAACCTTGTGACACCGGCTTTGTTTGAAGCCTACCCCACACTGGAATCCCTCGCCAATGCCGACGTTGCGGATATTGAGAGCTATATCCATTCCTGCGGCT
The DNA here is from genome assembly GCA_017548065.1 of Oscillospiraceae bacterium. Taxonomy (GTDB): domain Bacteria; phylum Bacillota; class Clostridia; order Oscillospirales; family Oscillospiraceae; genus Faecousia. The sequence continues at coordinate 6,493 of JAFYNQ010000060.1, read as the reverse complement.
TTTATCGGCAAAAAGCAAAGGATATCGTAGGCGCTTGCCGCATGCTGATTGACGAGTATGATTGCAAGGTGCCGGACACTATGGAAGCGCTGCTGAAGCTGCCCGGTGTCGGCAGAAAGACAGCCAATCTTCTGCTGGGCGATATTTACAATACCCCCGGCAGCGTTGTATGCGATACCCACTGCATCCGTATTTGCGGAAAACTGGGACTCAGCGAGGGGAAAGATCCCGAAAAGGTGGAACAGCAGCTGCGAAATATCCTGCCAGCGGAAGAAAGCTCCGATTTTTGTCACCGCATCGTGCTGTTTGGCAGAGATATCTGCGTGGCACGGAATCCCAAGTGCGATCAATGCCCCCTTGCCCATCTTTGCAAAAGCTTCACCGGCAACTGAATATTGACCCCCTTGTCCGCATAGATTGCAGACAAGGGGGTGTTGTTTTGCAAAGAAAGCTGCCTATCTTTTACAGCGCCATACTGCTGACCGGTGTGAATCTGCTGCTAAGGTTGGTGTCCACATCTTTTCAGGTGTATCTGTCCTCACGCATCGGCGCTGCCGGCATCGGTCTGCTGCAGCTGGTGCTGTCTGTGGGCGCACTGTCCATCACCGCCGGTATGGCAGGCATCCGCACCTCCACCATGTATTTGACAGCAGAAGCACTGGGTAAGAAAAAGCCGGGTGTCATTCGCTGGATCCTTTCGGATTGCTTCCTTTACAGCATTGTATGCAGCGGCGCTGTTGCTACAGCGCTGTACTTCCTTGCGCCCTATATTGCAAAGGTCTGGCTGGGAGAACCCAACACCGTCAGCGCCATACAGCTGTACAGCTTCTTTGTTCCCGTTTATTGTCTCTGCGGTGTCATGACCGGCTTTTTCACCGCTGCCGGTCGCATTGGCACATTGGCGGCTATTGAGGTTGCAGAGCAGCTTTTATGTATGACGGCTACCATTTCAGCTTTGACCTTTTGGGCAGGCAGTGACCCCGTGAAGGCTTGTCAGAGCGTTATTTTTGGCAATGGCATCGGTATTTGTATGACATTGCTTTCTCTCGTGCTGCTACGGCTTCGGGAGCGTGCTCCCGTCAGCCCCAGGGAAAGCACCGCAGGCGCGCTGCTGCACACCGCCGTTCCCCTGGCGCTGGCAGATGACCTGAAGGCTGGGATCTCCACCGCAGAGAACATCATGGTTCCCAAGCGGCTGGCATTATATCCAGGCGCAGCCAAGCCCCTGGCCGCCTTTGGCACTGTGTGCGGCATGGTGTTTCCCGTACTCATGTTCCCTGCTGCCATACTCTTCGGTCTTGCGGAGCTATTGCTCCCGGAGCTTGCTCGCTGCAACGCTGCCGGAAGCAAGACCCGGATCCGTTATCTTGTAAAGCGCACCCTGAAAGCCGCCTTTCTCTATGGCTGTTTATTCGGCGGTGCGGAGCTTCTGCTGGCAGATGCCCTTTGTCACAAGCTGTACCCGGGTACGGATGCCGGAAGCTATCTGAAGCTATATGCGATCATGATCCCCATGCTGTACTGCGATGCCCTCACTGATGCCATGACCAAAGGACTGGGGCAGCAAAAAGCGTGTGTGCGCTATAACATCCTAACCTCCGCTATGGATGTAGCGCTGCTTTTTCTTCTGCTGCCACGTTACGGAATGACCGGGTATTTCTTCAGCTTTCTTGTGACGCATGCCATCAATTTCCTTTTAAGCTTTAACCGCCTTATGAAGATCACCGGGAAGCTACTGGCTGTTTGTCCGGGCGTAAAAGCGGTGGCTGCCACCGTTTTTTCCATATTGGCAGCAGGTTTTGTAAGCATCCCTGTCCTGCGGCTCTTTGCTTTTCTTGTGATTTGGGGAAGCCTTCTGTTTCTTATGCAGGTGCTGAAAAAAGAGGATATATCCTGGATAAAAGGGCTTATAAAAAGTCAAAAAACGCAGAAGCTTTAAAGCTCCTGCGTTTTTCAGTTTTCCATTTGAATGCTGTCTACATTTGGAAGCGCCGAGAGTGCCTCCGGGCGATGGGTCACAAGAAGCGCACCGCCGCCAAATGCATACAGATTTTTCAGCACTGCCTGCTCCGTTTCCGCATCCAGCGCAGATGTACATTCATCCAGCAGCAACACCTTACGGTTCATAAGGATGGCACGGGCAATGGCAAGCCGCTGCAGCTGACCTTTGGAAAGTCCCGTGTTGTTCTCGCCCACACGGGTGTTCTCACCGTCAGTCATTGCAAACACAAAATCAGCGCAAGCCGCTTCCAATGCTGTGCGGCGCCGGGAAGGCTCTGCATCCGGTGCCACCAGCTGCAGGTTCTCCAGCACAGTGCCGGAAAACAGCGCATAGTCCTGCGGTACATAGGCAAACAAATGCCGAACCGCCGGAGAGCAAGGGATCTCCCCTTTTTCTGTTTCCAGGTACACTCTGCCCTTCTGGGGGGTGTACAAACCAAGAATCAGCTTAAACAGCGTTGTTTTACCACGACCGGAAATGCCGCCAAGGGATGTCCAGCGATCCAGGGGCAACCGCAAGGAAAAGTCCTGAAAAACCGGCTGCTCATCGTCGGGATAACAGAAAGTCACGTTTTCAAATACCACAGCAGCAGGCTGTTCCACAGCTTCCTGCTCCGGCTGCTCCGGGATCTCCAGCATTACAGACAGCCGCTCACCGGCAACCTCCACAGAGGCAAACCGTGACCACAGGCCGGACACGCCCATAAGCGGCGCACGGAACTGTCCCAGCAGCTGAAGCATGGACGTCAGCGAACCAAAGGTAAGCAGACCTGCGCCTACCCGGTTTGCGCCCCACAAAAGGATCAGGCCGCTGCAAAGAAGGATGCCGCCGTTGATGACACTGAATGCACCAACAGACAAAAGTCTTCTGCGGAATTTTTTCCGCAAGCCACTGTTTAACTGACGGTCAAAGCGGCGCATGGACTGCTCCTGGGTCTGAATGCTTTGGATCAGCTCCAGCTTCTGCAGATCCTCCTGCATGGTGGACATGACCGTTTCGTCCGATTCCCGGACATTGCGGTGATGCTTGCGCAAAGCAGGCCGCAAAAGAGACATATACACAACAAGGCCGATGCCGCCAAGAAGCAGCACCACTGCAACTGTGGGACTTATGAAAAAGATCGCCCCAAATGCCGCCACAAGCCGTGTCAGCTGACCGATCAGGGACGGCAGTGCATACACAGCACCGTCACAGACAGTGTTCACGTCCTCAATGCCACGGCTTAACAGTGCGCCGCTGTGGTAGCCCTGAAGAGAAGACTCCCGGCTATACAAGGCGCTGCGCAGCAATCGGGAACGAAGACCTGCGATCAAGCGGTCAGCCGTGCTTCCACTGTACCAGTTCAGCAGCAGATAGGCTGCCAGCTGTAACAAAAGGTCTGCGCCCAAAAGTGCGGCATACAGCGGAAGTTTACCGTCTCCCGCTATGGCTGAATCAATCACAAACCGACTGAGCAGCGCCATAAGCACCTGCAGCACAGACTGCAGCACCGTAAGCACCGACAGAAGCAGGATCCGAAAACGGCAAGGGCGCAAGGTGTCCCTGAAAATTCCGTTTTTCAAATTAACCTTCATTCTTCTTTCCGTTTGCTGCCTCCAGCAGATCGTCAAAGTCAATTACCATATTGTTTTCATCACTGCCGGTGGGTGTTGTTTCATCGTCCACGCCGATGGTCGGTGTCTTGTCCTCTTCCTCCGGCTCTGTGGGTTTATTGTTGGTACCGGTGCTGCCCTGGTTGCCACTACCCTGGTTGCCACTACCCTGATTACCGCCCTGGTTGCCGGACTGCGCAGGCTCGGTGGCCTCGGTGGTGCCGGAAGGCTCAGTTGCGTCAACAGGTGCGGTGGTATCCGCAGGCTCGGTAGCCTCTTCCGTATCGTCGGTGGGCTGTGTCTGCTCGGTGGGTTCACTGGGGTTCTCCGGAAGCTTTCCGGCATCATTGCCCATCATTACCACTGCCACAATAATGCAGCCGACCAAAAGCACCGCAAGGCACGCTACTAAAATTACAAGTTTCTTCTGTTGCTTACCCATTTTATCTCCTCCAAAGGTATTATTTACCCATCATTTTCCTGGTCAGTTTTCCAAAAAACCGTCTTACAGGGATATATACGCCACGCAGGAAGAACAGCCCCACCCATATTGCCACATAGCATTTATAGGAGGGTTTCTCCACAGAAATCTCTTTTCCGTTGCGAACAAAGGACGTGACCTTTGCGATCAGCTGCTGACGGGCAACCGGCTCACGCATATACTGGTTATCGCCACTGCACACAAAGCCGTCCCGGGTTTCCCCGATAATACGGTGCAGCACATATGCACCGCTTTCCCGTTTATACAGAATCACATCGCCTTTTTTCTCCTGCCCGGTTACGGGAACAAGGGTAACGGAGTCCCGTCGGTCATGCAGCATGGGCATCATGCTGTAGCCGGTGACCGTAAGGCCTGCGCTGCCGCCGTTTTCCAGCTGCACCGACAAAAGGCGCATCAAGTCCTCCATAGGGAGTCTTTGCTGCTTCATATTATTCTGTGATGGCGCCGGTGGGACTCAGCTTCTCCACGAAGCGAAGCACATCTTCCCTGGCCTTCTCTTCTGTGACTTCATAATTTTCCAGCAAAGCAGCGGTCAAAGACTCCACTGTCTGCTCAGTTTCCAGCTGTTCCCAAAGGAAAGCGCCGGTGGGATTCATGGTGATCATACCGGGAAATGCGGTGGCTGCAGCGCCTACGGGCACTACCACAACTGTGCCTGCCACTTCCCGAAGCAAAAAATCAGAATTTCTTTTCATTGTGCATTCTCCATACTCAATACTTTTCATTATAGGTTACCTTGAATTGTACCATAACCACCGTCGGATGTCAACAAAACAGACCTTCTAAAAAAGTAGCGCCGACTCCCGAATGAGAGTCGGCGCAAATGTTTTAATCAGACAGCTTATGAATAAACAGACCGCTGCGAAGCTTAGGCTCAAACCAGGTAGACTTGGGAGGCATGATCGCACCGGCATCAGCAATGTCCATAAGGTCCTCCATGGTGGTGGGGTACATGGAAAATGCCACAGCCATAGCGCCGCTGTCCACACGGTCGGACAGTGCCGTAAGACCACGGATGCCGCCGACAAAGTCAATACGCTTGTCGGTACGGGGATCGCCAATGCCCAAAATGGGATGCAGCAGATTGTTCTGCAGGATGGACACATCCAGCCGTGCCACGGGGTCAGCTGCATCAAAAGTGCCTTCCTTTGCCTCCAGCAGGTACCACTTGCCTTCCAGGTACATGCCGTAGGTGTGCTTCTTGGCAGGCTTCAGTGCGCCATCTGCCTCGTAAGGAGTTACGGTGAACTTCTCTGCCACCTTTTCCATAAAGGAAGCGACGGTATTGCCGTTCAGATCACGGACAATACGGTTATAGTCCATGATGTACAGATGGTCATCGGGGAAAATAACGGAAAGGAAGTAGTTAAACTCCTCATTGCCGTTATAGTCAGGCTTGCTCTCACGGCGCTTCATGCCCACACGAACCGCAGAGGCGGAGCGGTGGTGACCGTCTGCAATGTACAGATAGTCAATGCCGTCAAACAGTGCGCAGACAGCGTGGATCTTATCCTCTTCATCCATGACCCAGACAGTATGTCCGATGCCGTCCTCACTGACGAAATCGTAAACCGGCGCTTTGCTCTCCATAACGGAATTCACAATGGCGCTGATCTCTTCCTTTGCCCGGTAGGTCAGGAAGATAGGGCCGGTGTTGGCATCACAGTAGTCCACATGATTGATTCTGTCCTGCTCCTTATCGGCACGGGTCAGCTCATGCTTCTTGATGATGTTGTTGCGGTAATCATCCACAGCGGTGCAGCCCACGATACCGATCTGGGCACGGCCGTTCATAACCTGCTTGTAGATATAAAGGCAAGCCTTTTCCTCCTGAAGGAAAACACCCTTTTCGGCCATTTCCTGCAGATTATCTCTTGCTTTTTCGTAAACACGGGTATCGTACAGATCAATGGAAGGATCCAGGTCGATCTCCGCTTTGTCCACATGGAGGAAGGAGTAGGGATTACCCACTACCATCTGCCGTGCTTCCTCACTGTTCATAACGTCATAAGGAAGCGCAGCCACCTTCTCTGCCAGCTCGGGCGCAGGACGAACTGCCCGAAATGCTCTTACAATTGCCATTATCCCTTATACTCCGCTTCAAATTTCTTCAGGAACTCTACCAGTGCCTCAACACCCTCCTTGGGCATTGCGTTGTAAATAGAAGCACGCAGACCGCCAACAGACTTATGACCCTTCAGGTTGTCATAGCCTGCAGCCTTGGTAGCCTTAACAACCTCTGCGTCCAGTTCCTTGGACTCCGTAACGAAAGGCACGTTCATCAGGCTGCGGAATTCCTTTTCCACGGTGCCGCTGAACATCTTGGACTGATCCAGGAAGTCGTACATGACCTTTGCCTTCTCTTCGTTGAGCTTGTTGATCGCCTCCAGGCCACCG
>JAFYNQ010000059.1 GCA_017548065.1 Oscillospiraceae bacterium | reverse complement strand
TAGCCAGCTTCAGGGTAGCATTTCTTCTCTTGCGCGTCATCATTGCGCCTTTAACTCTTGCCATTTCTTACATCCTCCTTCTCTTATTTGTACGGGATCATCTTCTTGACAGCGGCCACATTGGTCACGTCTGCATAAGCAGTGGTACGAAGACGACGGGTACGCTTGGTATCCTTCTTGGTGAGGATGTGGCTCTTGTAAGCGCGGGCTCTCTTGACCTTACCGGACTTGGTCAGGTTGACTCTCTTCTTTGCACCGCTATGGGTTTTCAGCTTGGGCATAGGTAGTTCTCCTTCCGTATCTTTGGTAGTGGGCAGGCTTTCGCCTGAAACTTACTTACTGTTCTTGGGGGTGAGGAACATGGCCATGAATCGACCTTCCAGCTTGGGGTTCTTCTCCATGTTTGCGATCTCGGAGCAAGCCTCGGCAAACTCCAGCAGCAGCTTTTCACCGATATCGGTGTGTGCCATTTCACGTCCACGGAAACGAACGCTGACCTTCACACGGTTACCGTCGGCCAGGAACTTCAGAGCATTTCTGATCTTGGTGTTCAGGTCGTTGGTATCAATGCTGGGGCTCATGCGGATCTCCTTGATCTCCACCACCCGCTGGCTCTTTCGGGCATCCTTCTCCCGCTTCTTCTGATCGTAGCAGAATTTGGAATAGTCCATGATCTTACAGACCGGGGGTGTCGCATTGGGAGAGATCTTCACAAGATCCAGACCCTGCTCTTCGGCCATGGCATTTGCCTGCTCTGCAGACACGATACCCAGCTGGGCACCGTCCTCACCGATGAGGCGGATCTCCTTGTCGCGGATCTCTTCATTGAGCTGATGATCTAACTTGGCTATGGTAAGCACCTCCAATAAAACAAAAAAGCGGATGGCAAACCATCCGCATACTCACACAATCTCCCCACAAGGAAGTGGAATATTAACCTCTTCACAATGGTGCTTGAGGTGAGGCGGATGTTCAGCCTTCTTTATTACCCCGACATTTTAGCACACCTATGAAAGATTGTCAAGCACTATTTTTTGTTATTTTCTTTCTTTTTTTCTTGTTCTACCCGGTGGCAGGCACAAAAATGCCCCGGTTTTATTTCCAGCCATCGGGGCGGCGTGCTTGCGCAGCATTCCATTGCCACCGGGCAACGGGTATGAAATTTACACCCCGGCGGTGGCGCTGCCGGCGAGGGAATGCTGCCCTGCAGCACGATCCGCTTTTGTGTCCGTGCCGGGTCAGGTATGGGAATCGCGGAAAACAGCGCCTTTGTATAGGGATGCAGCGGCTCCCGATACAAAGCATCCGTGGGAGCATACTCCACAAGAGACCCCAGGTACATGACACCCACTGTCTGGGTAATATGCTCCACCACTGATAAATCATGGGAGATAAACAGATAGGTCAGTCCCCGTTCTCTCTGCTGCTGCCGCAGCAGATTTACGATCTGCGCCTGCACCGACACATCCAGCGCCGACACCGGCTCATCGCAAACCACAAACTCCGGCTGCAGCGCCAGGGCTCTGGCAATGCCGATACGCTGCCGCTGACCGCCGGAAAACTCATGGGGATAGCGATTTTTCTGAAACGGCTGCAAGCCACAGCTTTCCATGATGCTGTCTATATACTCCGGCAACTCCCTTTTGGACACCAGCTTATGCTCCCGTACTGCCTCCCCAATGATCTCCCCGATGGGCATTCTGGGAGAAAGGCTGGAAAAGGGGTCCTGGAAAATAATCTGCATTTTTGGGCGCAATGCCCGTAGCTGCCGTTGGGAAAGGGCATACACATCCTGCCCCCGGAACAGCACCTGCCCGTCGGTCTTTTCACCGCCCAGCCGCAACACCATGCGCCCGGTGGTGGATTTTCCGCAGCCGGACTCTCCCACCAGTCCCATAGCCGTTCCCCGTTGGATGGAAAAGGAAATGCCGTCCACCGCTTTGATACTGCCGCCGGGAATGGGATAGTATTTTTTTAAGTTTTTTACTTCCAGGATCGGCTCATGCATGGTCATTCCCCACTTTCCAAAGATGGCAGCTGACTTTATGGGTGGGACTTAAGGAAACCATATCCGGGTATGCGCCGCAGCAATCCTCCCCACGTTTGGGACAGCGTTTCGCAAAATAGCAATGCTCCGGCAGAAAGGCCGGATTCGGCACATTGCCCCCGATGGCATACAGCTGCTCTGTCCGTTTTCCCACCACCGGCTTAGCACGCATCAGCGCCACGGTATAGGGGTGGGCAGGCTGATAAAAAATCTCCGCCACTGTCCCCTGCTCCACAATACGCCCTGCGTACATCACCACCACAAGGTCTGCCATTTCCGCCACCACCCCCAGGTCATGGGTGATCAGCATGACAGCGCACCCCGTCTCCTCTTTCAATTGCTTCAAAAGCGCCAATATCTGCGCCTGGATGGTCACGTCCAGTGCCGTGGTAGGCTCATCGGCAATGATCAGTCTGGGGCGGCATGCCAGCGCCATGGCAATGCACACACGCTGGCGCATGCCCCCGGAGAGGTTGTGGGGATAGCGGCGGTACACCCCCTCCGGGTCCGGAATGCCCACCGTCTCCAAAAGGGACAGCGTGCGTCTGCGGATCTCCTTGCTCTTTTCCTTACGGTGATATGCCAGCACCTCATTGATCTGCTCCCCGATCCGCAAAACCGGGTTCAATGCCGTCATAGGCTCCTGGAAGATCATGGATACCGCATCGCCTCGCAGCTTTTCCATGATCTTTTCCGGTGTTTTGGCGACATCGTACGCCACGTCTCCCAAATTCAGCCGAATGCTGCCCCGGGTGATCCTGCCCTGGGGCTTTTGCAGCAATCCCATGAGAGAAAGCGCCGTAACGGATTTTCCGCAGCCGGACTCCCCCACCACGCACACGATCTTCCCCATAGGCACGTTGTAGCTGACACCGTCCACAGAGCGGACAATGCCGCTGTCTGTGAAAAAGCAGGTCTGCAGATCATCAAACTCCGCAACGTTGCCCGGGTCTTTCATTTGGGTGATATATTCCTCATTTGCCATGACCGCACCTACCGTTTCATTTTGGGATCATAGGCATCCCGAAGCCCGTCTCCCACAAAGTTAAAGCCCAGCACCGACAGCACAAGGCAGACGCCTGCCGGCACCCACACGAACCAGTAAGAGGTCAGCACATGGGAATTTGCCACATCATTCATAATATTGCCCCAGGAGGCAAAGGGAAATTTTACACCCAGTCCTAAAAAGGACAAGGTTGCCTCTGTGAGAATGGTTGACCCCAGGCTCATGGTGCAGGTGACGATCAGCTGGGGGATCACGTTGGGGATCAAATGGCGGAAGATCCTGCGGCGGATGCGCAGTCCGCAGGCCTCTGTGGCAGTCATAAACTCCTGCTCCCGTAAGGACAGTATCTGTCCACGCACCAGCCGTGCCACCGTAGGCCAGCCCAAAAAGCCCAAAATCAACATCAACAGCACCATACGCAGCTGTGGCTCCACACGCATACCGTCCATGGCTGCGCCCAAAATAATCAGCACCGGCGTGGAGGGAATGCAATAGAAAATGTCCACCAACCGCATGATCACACCGTCTACCCATTTCCCGAAATAGCCTGCCACACCTCCCAGCGCCACACCCAGCAGCGCAGAGATACCCACCACGATAAAGCCAATGACCAGTGACACTCTTCCGCCGTACATCAGTCGTGTGAGCATATCCATGCCGTTTTTGTCTGTCCCCAGAGGATGGGCAACAGATGGGGCGGCATAGGCATCCCACACCTGGGTCAGTGTCTCTTCCCGTACAAGCTGCTGACGGGTTGCGGCATCATAGTTGAGGGTAAAGGTGCGGTCTTCATAGGTAAAGCTGTCCGCCTGCCCCCGGATCACCTGAAAGATGCGGTCACGCAGTCCGGGTGTCAGCGGTTCCTGCCCCACGGTTTGCAGCACAAGGGAGCTGATATAGCCCACCTCTTTCTCTCCGGCAAGCACCGCTCCCTCCGGGGTCAGCCGGTAGGTCTTCCCTTCCGCTACAAAGGCGTCTGCGCCGCTTGCATAAGCAGTCAGTGCCGCAACCAAGGCAGGTGTGTTCAGCCCTTCCCCCTGGAATACCGGCTTGTGAAGGACACCCACAGACACGCCGTCCGCAGAAACGGCATAGATATCCCTGCCCAGGTCTTCCAGGCTGTAGGAAACACCCCGGTCTTCAAATTGCCTCTCCCCTTTTGCCACCGCCAGGGTCAGCCTTGCATGGAGCAGCGCATCGGCACTTTCTGCCGTATAGCGATAGCTTTCATTTTCTGTTACGGCGGCATAGTCCTTCTGCCGCAGCTCGCTGCGATAGAATACCTGCTCCTGGCGGTAAGGCGTGAGCAGTCCGCCCAGGAAGGAGAACAGAAACATAAACGTCAGGATCCCTAAGCCCGTCACTGCCAAACGGTTTCGCAAAAATCGCCGCAGTGTCAACGCACCGGGAGACAGCGCCTCTTTTTTCATATCCACCCTCCTCAATGCAGACGGACACGGGGATCCACCAGCGCATACAAAACATCCGACAGGAGATTTCCCAAAAGGGTCAGCACAGCCAGAAATGTGAGATAAAACATAGAAAACGGAATATCCCCTGCCACCATTGCCTGGTAGGAGGTATAACCGATGCCGGGAATACCGAAGAGTGTTTCGGTGATCAGCGCACCGGCAAACAGTCCCGGCAAGCTGCCGCCTACCACCGTCACCAGGGGGATCAGGGTGTTGCGGAACGCATGGTGTCCGATGATGCGGCTGCGTGGCAAGCCCTTTGCCCGTGCGGTACGGATATAGTCCGCATTCAGCACCTCCAGCATATTGGTACGGGTGTAGCGCATGAGCGAGCCAACGGAGACGAAGGTCATGGTGGCTATGGGCAGCACCAGATGGGCTGCCATGTCCCAAAATTTCCCCCAGGCAGACAGCTGGGCATGGTCACGTCCCACCAGTCCAAAAAGGTCAAACCAGCCCAATTTCACAGAAAACACCAGCTTTAAAAGGGTGGCAAAAAAGAAGGTGGGAAGGGAGATCCCCAGCAGTGCGCCGGTGGTCAGAAGGTGATCCGTGCGGCTGTACTGCCGTGTTGCCGCCACCACCCCAAGGCTTACCGCCAGCACCAGCTCCAGCACCAGGGAAACAGCGCCCATCACAAAGGAAATGCCAATGACGGAGGTGAATTTCTCCCACACGGGAACGGCATATTTCCAGCTGTCGCCGAAATTGCCCGTTACCAGGTTTTTCAGCTGCACAAAATAGCCTTCCACGATGCCCTTGTCCAGTCCGTACCGGGCATTCAGCTGCTGCACCCACTCCTCGTAGGGCTTCGCCCCCGGCGCCTGGGACAGTCGCTGCGCCATAGTCTCCACATAGGAAGCCGGCAGGCAACGAAGCAAGCTGTAGATCACAAATATCACGATCAGCAGAATGCCCACACTGACCAAAAGCCGCTTTGCAATATACCGTGCCATGCGTTCACCTCAATTCAAACCGGGATTTATTTTAACTTCACTTTTTCAATATCGTTTTGCCAGCCCCAGAAGGTAGTCATGTCGGGGGTCAGGGTGGTGGTATCAATGCGCTGATTTGAGAAGATCACCGCATTTTGCCGCTGATACATAGGGATCTCCACCGCCCAGTCTGCGATCATATCCAGGCAGGCTCTGTAAAGGGTCTTTCGGTAGTCACGGTCTGTGGACTGCCGTGCCAGGAGGATCATTTCATCCAGCGCCGGGTCTTTGAGAAAATAGGATTTTTCATTGGAGCCGCCCTGGCTGTGGTAGATCTGGTACATATCCGGGTCCGGGCTGGCATTCCAAGCCATGGCAAACAGCTCCGCAGTACCGGCATTCACCGCATCCGTCAGTTCTGAAAAATTGGAAAGGTCGGTGACGATCAGGCGGAAGCCGATATTTTTCAAAGACTCCGATGCCATGCTCAATGCCATGAAGGTGGGATGATCCCCGGTGCCGCCGGCACCCACCAGCACCTCATAGGACATGCTTGCCCCCTCCGGCGCTGCCACCACCTTTCCATTCTCCACCTTGTAGCCTGCTGCGGCAAAATACCCCAGCGCCGCCTGCTCTGCGGCTTCATATCGCTGCTGGGCTGTCATATCCCGGGTGTAAATAGGCGTCCCCGTCACATCCACAGAAAAGGCCACACGATAGTCGCTGTCTGTGACCCGGGGTGCTGCCCAGGAGGTGTCGGAAATAGGATAGTTGATCACATTGGCATACTGACCATAGTAAGAATCCACCGCCACATCCCGATACACGGCAATCACCGTTGCCAGCGCCTTCCGCAGATTTTTGGAAGCTTCCGAGCCGTTCTCCCCTGCTACATTTACATTTTTGGCATTGATGCCCACATAGCCGTAGCCGGGATTTGCCATCATTTTCGTGGTAATGGCGCTGCCGCCGGAGGCTATAGCCTTGGCTGTCTCCAGAGAATAGGAGGGGTCACTGATATCCAGCGTGCCGGACACCACACCCGGCACTTTATCCGCATCCTGCCCCTCCCGGAACTGGATGGTGGCGATCTGCGGCTGCCCCTTCCAGTAATACCGGTTGGCCTCCAGTGTCACCGTACCGCCGCTGTAGCTGACGAAGCGGTATGCTCCGGCGCCCACCGGCTTAGTGGTCACCTTCCGCACCACCTCAAGGTCTCCCCAGGGAAAGCCAAATCGTCCGTTTTCATAATCGTAGAGGCTTTCGTCGCCGTAGTAATGCAGCGGCACAACACTGATATCTGCCAGGGTATAGATCGCCGTTGCGGACACCTCTGTCATCACCACACGCAAGCTGTGGCTGCCGGTTTTTTGGATGCCGGAGACGGTTTTTGCCGCTCCCTTGCGGTAATTCGCCAAGCCTGCAATGGGCAGCGAGTAGGTTGTCATGATCCCGTCATAGCTGGGATCCAGGGCAACATACATAGAGAAGATCACGTCATCTATATCCATAAGCTCCCCATCGGAGAAGCGGATATCCTGCCGCAGCACAAAGTCATAAAACACCGTGCCGTCTGCATTTTCCGTCACGGTGCAGTCGGCGATGCCCTTGTAGGTATAGTCAGTGCCGTTATAGGGTCGGGTCTCCCCGGAAATGCCCTTCAGCACAACCGCCCCCTCCCGGTCTAACCCCAAAAGGGTTTGGTTCACCAGGGAAAGCACATCATTTTCATAGGCATTGGTGTAGAAAAAAGGCGAGAATTTTCCGTCAAAATTCAGTGTCCCCACCACCAGAGTGTTTCGGGACTGCTCCGTTTTGCCGTTGCAGCCCCAAAGCAGCACCACCAGCAGCAAAAAAGCCAATACACTTGTGATTTTTTTCATTGCATTACCTCCTGAAGCTGTTATAATATTTGTTGAGACGGCGGTTTTTATCCATATTTTTTATGTGACAATATCACGGAAAATTTCCGCCCGAAGGGTTATGATATAGTAAAGAAAAAGAAAGGAGCGAATAATTATGGCTATTATTCACATTGAAAGCAAAGAACATTTCCAGAAAGAGGTACTGGAAAGCAAGATTCCCGTATTGGTAGACTTTTTCGCCACCTGGTGCGGCCCCTGCAAGATGATCGCCCCCACCCTGGAGGAGATCGCCGAAGAGCGTGAGGACTTTAAGATCTGCAAGATTGACGTGGATCAGGTGCAGGAGCTGGCAATTGCCTATCAGGTCATGAGCATCCCCACGCTGCTGGTCTTCCGTGACGGCAAGCCCGGCGCACCTGCCCTGGGCGCAAGACCCAAGCAGGCAATCCTGAACATGATTGACAACGCTTAATGGCAAAGATCTACGATATCGCCATCATCGGCGGTGGGCCTGCCGGTTATAGCGCTGCGTTGTATGGCGCACGGGCAGGACTCGCCACGGTGGTGCTGGAAAAGCTGGCTGCCGGTGGGCAGATGGGACTGACCCATCAGATTGACAACTACCCCGGTTTTGACCAGGGCATTGACGGCTTCACTCTGGGGCAGCAAATGCGTGCCGGTGCGGAGCGGTTCGGCGCAGAAACACGGCTCACCGAGGTAACAAAGCTGGCGCTGACAGAAAATCCCAAGCGGATTGAGACCACCGAGGGCACTTTGCTTGCCAGGGCGGTGATCCTCGCCACCGGCGCAAACCCCCGTCACCTGGACATCCCTATGGAGCAGGAACTGACCGGAAAGGGTGTCAGCTACTGTGCCTTCTGCGACGGCATGTTTTATCGGAACAAGACCGTTGTGGTTGTGGGCGGCGGCAATACGGCAGCAGCAGAAGCATTGCAGCTTTCCCGTATTGCCAAAGAGGTGATCCTCGTCCACCGCAGAGATACGCTGCGTGCCACAAAGATCTATCACGAACCGCTGCAGGCGGCAGAAAATGTCCGTTTCCTCTGGAACAGCGCTGTGACCCGGCTGCATTCCGAAGCGCGTCTTACCGGGGTTACGGTGCAAAATCTTGTGACCGGGGAGGAAACGCTTATCCCCACAGACGGACTTTTCGTCAGCATTGGAAGAATTCCTGCCACAGATTTGGTGCGTGATCAGCTTGCCCTGGATCCCGGAGGGTACATTCCTGCCGACGAGACCACTGTCACCGCCATACCCGGTGTATTTGCTGCCGGTGACCTGCGCACCAAGCCCCTGCGGCAGGTAGCCACCGCCATCTCCGACGGTGCTACGGCTGTGCAATTCGCAGAGGAATATCTTGCGGGTTTGAAGGAGTGATTTTATGGAGCTTGAAGCATTAAAGAAAAAGCTTGACGAGCAAAAATATGTATATGACGAAACCCTGGCAACAGTGCTGACTGTGGCGCTGAAGCTGGGACGACCCTTACTGGTGGAAGGTGCCGCCGGTGTGGGCAAGACAGAGATCGCCAAGGTCATGGCTGCCGCTTTGGACAGAGACCTGGTGCGTCTGCAGTGCTATGAAGGACTTGATGAGAGCAAGGCGCTTTATGAATGGAACTATCAGAAGCAGCTGCTCTCCATCCAGGTAAACATGGCAAACACCGACAGCGACACTTTGACAAAAAGCTTATTCGGTGACGAATATCTGCTGGAGCGTCCGCTGCTGAAGTCTATCCGCTCCGAGAAGCCGGTGGTGCTGCTTATTGACGAGATTGACAAGGCAGACGAGGAATTTGAAGCATTCCTCCTGGAGCTTCTGTCCGAAATGCAGGTGACCATCCCGGAGGTGGGAACTATAAAGGCAAAAAGCCTTCCCTTTGTGGTGCTGACCTCCAATCGGGCACGTCCCTTAAGTGAAGCGCTGCGCCGTCGCTGTGCCTATTTGCATATCCCCTACCCGGATCTGGAGAAGGAGCTTTCCATCTTGCGCAAGAAACTGCCCCATGTGGACGACCGGCTTTGCGTGCAGGTGGCAACTGCAGTGCAAAAGCTGCGCTCCTCCGAGGCGATTTTGAAAAAGCCCTCCATTGCGGAGACTTTAGACTGGGCAGCGGCACTGGATGCTTTGGGCGTTCGGGAGCTGACGCCGGATGCGCTGCGGCAGACTGCCGGTTTTATTCTGAAAAACAACGAGGACTTTGCAGTACTGGAGCAGGAGGAGGAAGAAACAAAAACCTGCGCCTGCGGCTGCGGAGGACATCACCATGACTGACCCCGGCGTGTACCTTATGAAGCTGTCCGCTTTCTCCCGTATGCTGCATTTGGAGGGACTGAAGGTCAGTCCCGGGGAGACTGCTGATGCTGCCCGTATTCTTGCGGAGCTGGGCTTTGAATCCCGGGAGCAGGTAAAGACTGCCCTTTCCACCATCTACGCCAAATCCCGGGAAGAGCAGGCGATTTTCAGCCGTGTTTTTGACGGCTTCTTCCTCTCGGAGGAGGCCATGCGGAAGCAGGCGAAAGCCCTGGCGCAGCAGGACATAGAAACCGAACGGGCAAAGGAAGAGATCCGGGAATCTGTAGAGGTGCACGACCTGAACGAAGCCCAAATGGACACCTATGCCAATATGCCCAGGGAGACACGGGAGAAGCTGCAGAAAATTTTGGACAAGTACGGTCACTCCGAGCGCAACCCGGAGCTTTACACCAACTTTATCCACTCTGTTTTTGCCAAGACCCTTCTGGAGCAGCAGATGCGCATGGAGGATGCCTCCCTTGGCGGCGAGGCGCTGGATCCCGACACCGGTCTTATGTACCGGGACATTGCCAAATTTAAGGACACCGATATCCCCAAGGCCATATCCATCATTCAAACCCTGACACGGCAGCTGAACGGTGAATTGACCGCCAAACGGAAGCGCCACGGTCACAGCGGCAAGCTGGATTTCCGTCGCACCATCCGTAAGGGTCTGGAGACCGGCGGCAGCCTTTACCGGCTGAAATTCCGCAAAAAAAGAAACCGCCGCAGGCAGCTTGTGGTGCTCTGTGACGTTTCCGGGTCTATGATTCAATTTTCCGAGTTTGCTTTGCGGTTTATCCAGGCGCTGAACCAGGCCTCCGAGTCTTCCCGTGTGTTTCTCTTTTCCGAGAACATGTTTGAAGCCGATGCCTTCAGCCTGGAAAATATGGATCTTTTCCGAAATTACGTAAAAGACTGCGGTGTTTACGGCAAAGGCACTGATCTGGGTACAGCACTGGAGCGGCTGTGCAGCATGGTGCCTGCAGCGCTGAATCCTGCCACAACGCTGATCATTCTCTCGGACACCAAAACCGTGGAGCAGCACCGGGCAGCCCAGGCGCTGCTGAGTGCTAAACGCATGGCAGGCAGAGTTCTTTGGCTGAATCCCCTGCCGATGGGTCACTGGCCTTTGGTAAGCAGCGTGCAGACCTTCCAAAGCATTTGTCCCATGGTCTCCTGCAACACCCTGCACTCCCTGGCAGAGGCCTGCAGAAAACTAACATTTTCCTGATAAAAATCAATGATCAAAGGCACACAGAAACTGTGTGCCTTGATTTTTTTACACTTCTTTGTTACTATAGGCATAACCCGGCACACCGGGAGAAAGGGTGGATAGAATGCTGACCATTCAAAAAGTAAGAGCAGATTGCACCATTGATTTTGCCGCAGAAGAACTAAAAAAGTATCTGCGCATGATGATGCCCAAGGCCGGAGAAATCAAAATCTCCTATGATCCCCAGGCAACCGAGGGCTTCCGTCTGGGTCTTTTTGCGGATTTTAACATTCCCTTTGAGGGCAAGGACATTGACCTTGACGATGTGGTACATATTGAAACCACAGAGGACGGGGGTATTCTTGCAGGCTCAAATCCCAGAAGTGTGCTGTTTGCGGTGTACCGTTTCCTGAAAATTCATGGCTGCCGTTTTCTGTTTCCCGGCGCAGAGGGTGAATTTATTCCCCGCACCCAGGTAAAGCCGGTAAGCTATCACCATGCGGCTTCCTACCGTTACCGTGGACATACCACCGAGGGTGCGCCCTCTTTGGAGCAAGTGCTGATTTATATTGACTACCACGCCAAGCAGGAACTGAACGCCTACGGACTTTATGAGATTTACCCCTATCATAATATTTATTACAGCCACCGCTATAATGAGGAGCTTCGTCCGCCGGAGCCTCTGGACCGTGATGTGGTAGAGCAGTGGGATGTGCTATGCCAGGCAGAGCTGACAAAGCGTGGCATGCAGATTTGCGGCGGTGGTCACGGTTGGACAGACCGGGTGGCAGGTTTTGATCTGAAAGACCGTGCCGCTTATCAACGCGGTGAAAAGCAGCTTACGGAGGAGATTCGCAGCAGACTGGCTATGATAAACGGTGTCCGTGGTCTGTACCGAAATGATCCTTCTTATACACAGATCTGTATGTCCCAAAAAGAGCTGCGTGACAAGTACGTAGAACTGATGGCGGATTATCTGACGGAGAATCCTTTGCTGCGGCACTCCTCTGTGCTGCTGGCAGACCTTCCCATGAACCACTGCGAATGCGAGGAATGTCAAAAGACGACCCCCAGTGATTTCTATGTGACGCTGCTTAACGGCATTGACGAGAAGCTGACCCAGCGTGGCGTGAAAACGAAGCTGCACATCAGCGCCTACACAGATTGCATGTTCCCCCCGGTGAAAGAAAAGCTGCGCAATCCCGATCGCTTTATTCTGAAGGCTACGCCCATTTCCCGTAGCTACAGCAGCGGCATTGATGAAAATACCGTATATCCTCCCATGCAGGAATACGTGCGCAACAAGTGGACACGCCCCAAAAACGCAACGGAGTATTATTCCTACTTCCGTGGATGGCAGGCGCTGTTCCCGGAGTGTGGTTCACTGATTTATGAATATCACTACTGGTGGCCGCAGTATAAAGACCCCGGCAGTGTCCGCATGAGTCACCGTGTTTACACCGATGCTCTCTCCTGGAAACTGCTGAATGCCTCCGGCTGTATACAGGACGGCTCTAACAAGAGCTTCTGGCCCAACGGCTTTGTGGATCATATCTATGGCGCTGTGTTGTGGGATGATTCCATTGATTACGAAGAGGAACTGGAAGACTATTACCGCCACATTTACGGCGAGGATTGGAAGACCGTCTACGATTGCCTGCTGGGCATTTCCGATGCCTTTGACCACAGCTATATGTCCGGTGAAAAGAGCCTGGATGCCACAAAGGGTCGCTATTACAACCCC
Organism: Oscillospiraceae bacterium; assembly: GCA_017548065.1. Classification (GTDB taxonomy): domain Bacteria; phylum Bacillota; class Clostridia; order Oscillospirales; family Oscillospiraceae; genus Faecousia. The sequence continues at coordinate 9,980 of JAFYNQ010000059.1, read as the reverse complement.
GGGCATGCAAAGAGCGTGCTTGGCGCAAAAGCGTATGCCAACCGGCTTCTGGAGGCTGCTTCCCGGCACATGTCTATGACCGTCCGACCCCAAAGCCTTTGCTGGCGGCTGCTGCTGCGGTACGGTGAGTATATTCTGCAGCTTGCAGATGTTGTGGAGCAGGTCTGTCTTGGCAATCTGGAAGAGGCAACTAAGCTGTTTGAGGCATTCCGTCTGGAAATGGGCAAATACACTTACGAAACCGAGCGTTTCTTTGACTTTGCTCCTGCCATCAAGTCCCTCTCCTACCTGATCGCGCCACCTCCCAAAAAGAAATAAAAAAATGGCATTGGCGAAATTCGCCAATGCCATTTTCCTATTTGGAAATTACTTTCTTGCAACGCCGGTCTTGCGTGCAGCTTCGGCAACAGCCTTAGCAACAGCAGGGCCAACACGCTCGTCAAATGCAGCGGGGATGATGTACTCCTCGCACAGCTCATCGTCGGAGATCAGGTTTGCCAGTGCCTCAGCAGCAGCAACCTTCATTTCCTCGTTGATGTCGGAAGCACGAACATCAAAAGCGCCACGGAAGATGCCGGGGAATGCCAGAACGTTGTTGATCTGGTTGGGGAAGTCACTACGGCCGGTGGAAACCACACGTGCGCCGCCTGCCTTGGCATCATCGGGGAAGATCTCGGGAGTGGGATTCGCGCAAGCAAAGACAATGGCGTCGGGAGCCATGGTCTTGACCATCTCGGTAGTCAGGGTGCCGGGAGCGGAAACACCGATGAACACATCAGCGCCCTTGATCACTTCAGACAGGCTACCCTTCTCGCACTGCAGGTTGGTGACCTGAGCCATCTCTTCCTTGATCCAGTTCAGACCCTCACGGCCGGCATAGATAGCGCCGCTACGGTCGGTCATAACAACATTCTTAACACCGGCAGACAGCAGCAGCTTCACAATAGCGATAGCGGCAGCACCTGCACCGGAGGTAACGACCTTGATCTCTTCCTTCTTCTTGCCAACCACCTTCAGTGCGTTGGTCAGACCTGCCAGGGTGATAACAGCAGTACCGTGCTGGTCATCGTGGAAGATGGGAATGTCGCACTTTTCCTTCAGCTTGCGCTCGATCTCAAAGCAACGGGGAGCAGCAATGTCCTCCAGGTTGATACCGCCGAAGGAAGCGGAGATCAGGGCAACAGCATTAACGAACTCGTCCACGTCCTTGGACTTGACACACAGAGGGATAGCGTCTACATCGCCGAATGCCTTAAACAGAGCGCACTTACCCTCCATAACGGGCATGCCGGCCTCGGGGCCGATATCACCCAGGCCCAGGACTGCAGAACCGTCGGTAATGACAGCGCAGAGGTTGTGACGACGGGTGAGGTCGTAGGACTTATTTACATCTTTCTGAATTTCAAGGCAGGGCTGGGCAACACCGGGGGTGTATGCAAGGGACAGATCTTCCTTGGTCTTGCAGGGTACGGTGGCAATGACTTCAATCTTGCCGCCCCACTCAGCATGCTTCTTAAGAGACTCTTTTGCGTAATCCATTTTTCATTTCTCCTTCATAATTATTTTTCACTAGCTAATAAATTATATAAGTTTTTCAAATAAATGTCAATAGGAAGGAAAAAGAATCATCAAATGTTATGCCGGGAATCCCCTTTTGTTTTAACGCTTCGCATTGTGTGTGGAGAGCATTAAGGTGCCATCTTTCATTCACTTCTTCAGATTTCCAAGGATCTCCAGGAGCAAGTGGCAGTGGGTACGTTCCTGGGCGGCAAGACGGGCAAAAACCTGGCCAAATTCCGGGTCATTGGCACGCTGCTCATAGTGGGCAAGGCACTGCATCTCCCGTCCGTAGCAGCGGCGGAGGGTAGTTTCAATGTCCTCATGGGGCAAGGGAACGGCACGGACATTGGGGTGTGTGCCGGTGATCAGGGTATAGACCCCCTTCAGGCAGGCAAGGTGCGCCTGCTCCTGCTCGTGCATTTTTCGCAGCATTGCGCTCTCCCTACCCTGCAAACGGCGGGACAGCTGTAAGTAAATCCCGGCATCTGTCCATTCCTGGGCAATCAGCGCCGGTAACCCCTGCTCCCGGGGCACACCGTTTTCCTCCGGGTGTACTCGCTGCCAGACTCTGGCTGCCAGCTTGGGATCAATCGTTTCCATGGCATCGCTCCTCTCAAAGCTTTTATACCATTATATTCCGAAAATACTGCAAAATTGCACATATTTTGTTGTTTTTCAATTTTCAGCACGAAAAACCGCCCTCGGAATCCCGAGGGCGGTAATACTTATTTCTTTCCGGGTTTCTTTGCGTATTCCTGATAGTAACGGTAGTACTTTTTGTTGTACTTGTAGCCGTACTTCTTCTTGCCATCGTCCACCTCACGGTACACGAAGCCAAGGATACGCACGTCAACCATAGACAGCTGACGCATAGCCTCTGCCAGCATGTGACGGTCGGAGACACCGGCACGCACCACCATAACCACACCGTCCAGCAGCTTGGAAATAGCCAGAGCATCGGAGACCACCGTTACGGGAGGCAGGTCAACCACGATGTAATCATAATCCTTCCGCAGCTGGTTCACCAGTTTTTCCATGCGGTTGGAACTCAAAAGCTCAGAGGGGTTAGGGGGAATGTCACCACTGACCAGGATATCCACACCGGGCGCAACAGCGCAGTGCTGGACCATATCGCGGTAATCGCCCTTGGAGATCAGCAGGTTAGACAGACCGGGCATTCTTGCCAGTCCCAGCTTGCTTGCAATACTGGGTCTGCGGAGGTCGCACTCCAACAGTAGCACCTTGCCGCCGGACTCTGCCAGGGCATAGGCGGTATTGGAAGCAGTGGAGGACTTACCTTCACTCTGCACAGAACTGGTAATGCCCACCACATGTCCCAGGCCTTCATCAGAGAAGGAGAACATGATGTTGGTACGCAGCAGCTTATAAGCTTCTGTGGCTGCAAAGTTCAGGTTCGGACCAAACATGGAACGAAGGTTCCACTTTTCGGACTTTTCCTTATTGGCTTTCTTGAAAAACATCACTTTGCACCCCCGTTCTTATTATCGGCAGGTTTTCTCTCGGTGGTCTTTTTCTCCGCAGCCTTATCCTTGGGCTTCGGTTTTGCTTCGTAACTGCCACGGTAGTAGCCACGGTAGCTGCTCTTGGGATTTTCCGCACCGGGGATCACAGCCAACAAGGGGTAACCCTTGTAAACCACAGAAAGATACTCATCGGAGTTGATGGTGGTGTCTGTCAGCTCGGCAACGATCAGCACAAAGGCTGCCAGCAGGAAGCCGATGGCGCCGCCAATAATGGTGTACTTCGTGTAGTTGGGGCCGATGGGGTTGGGATTTTCCACCGCATACTGCACCAGGCGCACAGATGCCGTATCCACCACTGCAGGCACCTTCTCAGGCAGCACGTCCGCAATGGCATTGGCAATGATAGCCGCATGCTGATAGTTGGTGCAGGTAACTGTCACCTCAAAAATTTCTGTGTTGTTGACAGTACCGGCGCTGATCATACCGCGGAGCTGACCGTAGGAATAATTCAGATTTACCTTCTCTGCAACAGCATCCAGCACAGGACGGCTGCGCATGATGACAATGTAAGTATCTGCCAGCTCCTGAGCGGCAGTCAGCTGGGAAGCAGAGTAGCCGGGGCTGTCAGGATAGTTATTATTAACGTACATCTGAGTGCTGGCAGAATAGGTAGGCGTAATAAAGAACCAGGCATAGCCAAAGGCCATACCGGCAACCAGTGCAGTCACCAGCAGGATGATCCACAGATTGCTCCACAGCACCACAAGCATACGCTTCAGGTCAATCTCCAAATTTTCACGGGATTCGTTCATTTTCATTTCTCCTCTCCGGGGAGTTTGGTAATAAAAGTATAACCGATATTGACCGCAATGTCAAACATTAAGGCTTGATAAGTTCCCCCAAATCCACCTTATTATCATCGGAAGATATGGTTTCCTTGGTGGGCTCTTTTGCCTTGGCATCATTATACCAATGAATAAAGTCAAGAAGCGTGGGGAAGCTACTCTGAAACGCCTCCTGCTCCTGATCCGTCATAGCATTCCACATTTCCATTGTGGTGTTTTCCGGATCAAAGGTATCCGGAACAGTCACTGTGCCGGGCTGGGTCTCTGCAGGCTGGGTCTCTGCAGGCTGGGTCTCTGCAGGTTGGGTTGCCTCAGGGGTGGTGTCATCGGAATAATCACCACGTTCTCCCACACCCATCTGGGCAGAAGGCTCTGTCGCCTCTGTAGACTCGGTTGATACCGCAGGTGTAGGCTTCGTGGGGGCAGGCGGCACTGTAGCTTCTGTCTGTTCTGTGCCGATAACCGCTTCCGTCTCTGTGGGCGCAGCCTCCGGCTTTGCGCCGCAAGCGCCGAAAAGCATGCCGGCAATCAGGATCACGGCGACTATGCAAAGAAATGTTCCGATTTTTTTCATCATATCCGGCTCCTTTCGGGGGTGTTTTTTTAAAGCGTTCCCTGGAAGGGACCGTCTTAACGAGTCATGGTATCGCAAGCAAGTTGGGCTGCTTCCGGGCCGGGGTAATTGGTCAGTTCCCAAACGGGAACGGTACACACAAGCTGCTGCATAAGCTGCATGTGCTTTTCTGCGTTCTCTGTCTTATAAAAGCGCTGGGTCTGCGCCATACACATAGCAAAGGCTTCCGGCGGAGACATACGGCGAATGCTGTTTTCCCTTCCCTGCTTCAAAAAGCAGATGCCCCCCAAAGGCGCTTTCATGTTGATGTTGATGCCATCCTTACCGCACCAAGGAGTACCATAAGCATGCCAAATGCCGTCTATGCAACGCACAGCCGGCTTATCATCGTTAAACACCTGCACATCCCCAAAGCAAGCCTGCCACTGGCGGGTGTGGGTGGATTTTCCCACGGTACTGGGACCGGAGAAAAGATATGCTTTTTTATTGTAACAAAGCGCAGATGCGTGGAGCATCATCCCATCAAAAGCAAGCAGCCGGGCGTAAAAATGGTAGCCCGACTCCAGATAGCAGCGATCTTCATAGGAAAGATCTTCCCAGCGATCCAGCTTATAGTTTTCCTCAGGGATCACAATGTCCACAGGCGCCGAAGGATCTGTCAAATAGGCTTGACAGCGGGGGGCTAAGCCCCCCGCTACCGGTACATCAATATTCAGATCCGCAATGCGGCAGATCAATAATCGTCGCCTCTTCCGCCAACGCTGCCGCTGACACCGGGGGCCTTGCCCACCTCAGTGTTCTCATCAGCACGGGGAGTCAGCAGAGCCAGCTGCTCCATAGCAGCAAAGGTTACGATCTCTACTTCAGGTGTTTCGTATACTTTACGCATAAACATCTTCCTTTCCTGTAACTGCTTACTTGGAAACAGTCTTGGTGTCGCCGTAAATGGTGACATTAGCACTTTCTACAGGCACGGAGACAACCATACCAGTCAAGTGCAGCTCGCTGACATTTTCCATGCCGGTGACAGTCAGACGGAACTCATTACCGGTCCAGTTCTGAGCGTACTTGATCAGTTGCTCTTCGTTATAGGTGAACAGTCTGCTTGCGCTGTTGCCGTTGATATCCACCCAGTTCAGCTGAACCTTAAGATAAATGTCGTTGTCAGCGCCGCCGTCTGCCAGAGCCTTCTGCAGTTCGCAGTTGGCATCGTCGCCTTCAATGTAGAAGCGGAAGTAAGCATCGCCGTTAACCAGAACCTTAACGCTCTGACGCAGGGAAACCTTGGTGAAGCGGTAGCCGCTTACGCCGTCCTCTTCCACCCAAACAGGCAGATACTCGTTGTTGGATTGGACTGCCAAAGCATCCTTCTCAATCTTCAGAAGCGCCTTGCCATCGGTGCTGTCAATGATGGCAGCAGAACCAAAGACTGCAGCAACGCTGGTAGCAGAGAGATCATAGCCGTTCAGATCCAAAACAACGTCTTTCTTGACACTGATTTCTTCATCGTTGATATCGCCCAGCAGCTTGACGGTCTGACCGGAAACTGCTTCCTTCATTGCATCTTCAACATTGGAGTAGATCTCGTTGGTATCCTTATTCATTGCAGCAACGGAGTTCTTCAGAGCTGCAACGCCATAGATGTAGTCGGGACCGATCTGGATCTTCTCTTCCTTATTGTTGGGGTTGGTCATCACCAGCTCCAGCTTAACGGTCATGTTGGGGTTGGCATCCAGCACAGCCTGGTCAATATGGATAGCAGCAGTGAAATCCTGAACGGACTTGCAGATATCCTTGTAATTCAGGGTTGCATCATACTGAGAAACAACGGGATAAGTTACGCCATTTTCCAGCGTAATGCCATCAGTGGGAACCTTGATCCAGCGGAAGGTGCCGTAGTTACCTGCCAGGTAGCAGTTATCAGCAACAAAGGAACCGTTCTCCAGACCCTCAAAGGTGATGTTGAAGTCAACCAGCCACTTTGCGTAGCCGCCTGCCAGGCACTCTTCCAGAGTGTCAATTGCCTTGAAGTTCAGCACGACCTCCAGGGGCAGCTTTGCAGTGCCGGCAGACAGGGAGCTGCCGTTCCAAACATCATACTCGCCAGCTTCCAGCTCCACCTTTGCCATGGGAGTGACCTTTGCGTTAGGTGCGCTGCGCAACTGCTGTGCAGTGTAGATGATGTCCTCACCGATCTGCAGTGTCTCTTCCTTATTGTTGGGGTTGGTCATCACCAGCTCCAGCTTAACGGTCATGTTGGGGTTAGCATCCAGCACAGCCTGGTCAACATACAGAGCTGCAGTGAAATCCTGAACGGACTTGCAGATGTCCTTGTAGTTCAGGTCTGCATCATAGTTAGCAACAACAGGATAAACCACGTTCTCCTGCAGCAGCATACCGTCAGTGGGGATCGCGATCCAGCCGAATTCGCCGTAGCTACCTGCCAGGTAGCAGTTATCAGCAACAAAGGAACCGTTCTCCAGACCCTCAAAGGTGATGTTGAAATCAACCAGCCACTGTGCGTAGCCACCGGCCAGGCACTCTTCCAGAGTGTCCATTGCCTTGAAGTTTACAACAGCATTCAGAGGCAGTTCCTCAACGCCCTCACGAAGAGAATCATCAAAGATTTTGTATTCGCCGCCTGCCAGAGTCATTGCGGGCAGCTTGGTAACCTCTGCCTGGGGCAGGCCCTTCAGCTGGCCAACATTGTAGATCATATCCTCACCGACCTGCATGACGTTCTCGCCATTCTCGGGGTCGGTCATCTTCAGCTCCAGGCAAACTTCCATATCGGGGTTTGCGTTCAGGATCGCTTCGTCAATGTGGATAGCTGCGGTGAAGTCCTTAACAGACGTGCAGATCTCCTTGTAGGTCAGGTTTGCATCGTGAGCAGATACGATGGGGTTGGTAACGCCCTCTTCCAGCACAACACCGTCAGTGGGGATCACGATCCAGCCGAAACTGCCGTAGTTACCTGCCAGGTAGCAGTTATCAGCAGTAATTGCGCCGTTTGCCAGGCCGCTGACGGTCAGGTAGAAATCAACCTTCCAATCCTTGTAAGCGCCGGCATCTTCTTCCATAGCCTTGAAGTTAACCACGATCTCCAAGGGACGGTCAATGGTATCGTCACCATTGGGCCAAGTCATGTACTCGCCGCCTGCCAGAGTCATTGCGGGCAGCTTGGTAACCTCAGCCTGAGGCAGCTCTGCGGGGGTTTCTGCGAAGACACTTACGGGCAGCAGAGAGATCATCATGATCACTGCAATGGCAAGGCTCAGCAGACGCTTAGTCATGTTTGTCATTTTTTCCTTCCTCCTAATTCTTTTCCATAAGATATGTACAGCAGCATTCGCCGCCAGATGTCGCCTTCCCAAGGGGCGTCTTTCTTATGAATACGGTCCCGGATACCCTCATGCCAATTTCACAAAGGCATTCGGGGCCGTATTCAAGGTTGGGATTTCTGCACAGGCAGGCGCTATTCCCACCTATACATTTAGATTCATGCTACATGATAACACAACCATTTCAAAAATGCAACCTCTTTTCTGTACAAAAACAAGACAAAATCCGGGAAATTATTGTAAATGTATACCAGTTAGCGAACGCAAACGCAAAACATGTCCATTTGTCCTCCGATTGCGGACAAAAACATAAACGGAACGCTGTTTCTGCGTTCCGCTTATGGGTTTCTTATTGTACTGTCAGGACAGCGACATCCGTCAGCACCTGGTCATTGGGATGGGATGTAATATTAATATAGGTATTCACAGTCAGCTCTGCCATTTCGGAAACCAACTCTGTGCCGTCAGCAAAGGTGACGGTGCAGCGGTAGTCATATACAGACACTCATACATGGTAATATACACCCAAGCATCTGTATTTGCAAGGAGAAAAGCGTGTAGACATGGGGATTTTGGCTGTCTTTTGCTTTTATAACCCAAAGTGACTTGCGAAATGCAAGAAAACTATGTATAATGACTGCGGAGGTGGTTATTTTGGGAATTGAATTTGAGCTGAAATTCCGGGCAACCCCGGACACTTTAGCGTCGCTGCAGAAAAGGATCCCCGGAAGCCAGCAGGTATATGCCATGGAGACCACTTACTATGACACCCCCACCGGCGCGCTGTCTGCCAGGTATTACACCCTTCGCCGGAGAATGGAAAACGACACCTCCGTCTGCACTTTGAAAACACCGGCAAGCGGTGAGGGACGAAACGAATTTGAGGTGGAATGCCACAGCATCGAAGCTGCCATTCCCATGTTATGTGAACTGTCCGGCGAGGACATCCCCCTCCCCGTTGTGCCGGTATGCGGCGCAAAATTCACACGCATTGCCAAAACCCTGGAACTGAACCAATGCACTGTGGAGATCGCTTTGGATCAGGGCATTCTTATGGGCGGCGGTAAGGAGATCCCTCTGTGCGAGGTGGAGGTGGAGCTGAAGGACGGCAGTCCCGATGCCGCCCGTGCCTATGCCGTGCAGCTGGCACTGGCCTTCGGCATGGAACCGGAAACCAAAAGCAAATTCCGCCGGGCAAAGGATCTGTGCGACAAATAAGAGAGCTATTTAAATTCAAATTTGTTTTACCGGCGCAATGCTGATCTGTTAGACAAATCGGAATTTATCTTATAAAAAGGAGTCATCATGGGAGAGTTTGAGAGTCTGTTTCAGAAATATGATCGGTTGTTTTTGTTTGATACGGAGACCACCGGATTGCATTACAGTCGGGATGAGATCATTGAATTTGCTGCCGTTGTGGTGGAAAATCAAGACGGCAAGGCTGTGATCACAAAAGAATATGACGAGCTGGTCGCCCTCTCCCCCGGTATGCTGATCCCCCCAGAAATCGTGAAGCTGACGGGCATCACCAACGAGGATGTGCAATTAAAGGGCATTGCCAAAACCAGGCTTTGCCGTGACATTGCGGAAATGATCTCCGGGAACACGTTGCTGCTGGCCTACAATGCCCATTTTGATTTAAGCTTTCTTTTCTATCTTCTGCTGCGCAGCGGTGACCCCTGCATTCTCAAGGGCAAGGACAAGCTGGATCTTTTGACGGTATACAAAGACCGCCACCCCTATCCCCACAAGCTATGCAATGCCATTGAGGTCTACGGGCTGTCCGACCAGGTGGTCAACTCCCACCGTGCGGTGGATGACGTGATCGCCACCGTTGCGGTCATGCGGGAAATGGAAAAGGAAAACGATGATTTTCTGCAATACTTAAACCTCTTTGGCTATAACCCCAAATACGGCATCAGCGGCAAGCCCATCGGCTCCGTTACCTACAAGCCCCAAAAATTTGATCCCCCGGCACCCCTTTATACTGTGTAATAAATGCAAAAGGGGCTGTCTCATTAAGAACAAAATAAACAAAAACGCTGTCATTGCGAACCAGTGACCGATGTCACTGGTGTGGCAATCCCCCGGATAGAGGAGAAAACTCCAAAAATCCGGGGGATTCCCACGCCAGTGTTCCACTGGCTCGGAATGACAGCTTTATTCTTTGCGCATT
>JAFYNQ010000058.1 GCA_017548065.1 Oscillospiraceae bacterium | reverse complement strand
GGCAAGACCCAGGTCTCCGTCAAGTTTGACGAGGCAGGCAAGGTCGTCGGCATTGACACTGTGGTCGTCTCTGTGATGCACACCGAGGAGTTCACCATTGAGCAGCTGCGTAAGTACATCCGAGAGGGTGTGATCGCACCCGTGCTGAAGGACTACGGCTTTGACATTGCAGACGTGGCAAATATCCACATCAATCCCACCGGCAAGTTCGTCATCGGCGGTCCTGACGGCGATACCGGTCTGACCGGCCGTAAGATCATCGTGGACACCTACGGCGGCTATTTCTCCCATGGCGGTGGCGCTTTCTCCGGCAAGGATCCCACCAAGGTGGATCGCTCCGGCGCTTACATGGCTCGTTACATGGCAAAGAACCTGGTGGCAGCCGGTCTGGCTGATCAGGTGCAGGTGCAGCTGGCATATGCCATCGGTGTGGCAGAGCCCGTGTCTGTCCGTGTGGACAGCTACGGCACCGGCAAACTGGCTGACGAGAAACTGACCGCTCTGCTGCGTGCTACCTGCGACCTGACACCTGCAGGCATCATCCGTAAGCTGCAGCTGCGCAGACCCATCTACGGCAAGACTGCAATGGAGGGTCATTTCGGTGTCTCCGACCGTCCCTGGGAGCAGACTGACCTGGCAGACCGCCTGAAGGAACTGGCAGGCGTGTAATGTTTACAGAATCGTAACCTTCCTTTCGTTGACCTTCCCGGGCATTTAGTGTATAATTATTGTGAGATCCTTTGGGAAAGTGTGAATGCTTATGAAAAAGAAAACCCTTTGGAATATTGTTTTGCTGCTGGTGCTGGCGTTGCAGCTGGTTGCAGAGGGCTATGCCGCCATTACGCTGATCCGGCTGAATATGCTGCCGGATCTGTATGTACTGATTTTGATCGGTGCGCTGGCGCTTCTTACCCTTTTGGTTGCCGGTCTTATGTTCCTGGGACACCGCAGACGTGTCCGGGTGGCACGCAGATGGGTGGCCTGCATCCTGGCTGTGATCATCGCAGCAGGCTGCCTGCTGGTGGGTCAGCTGGCAACCGATGCCTTCCGTGCGGTGCATACGGTGACCAACCATGTGACCACCACAACACGGAATATGTATGTCTTTGTGCGCTACGAGGATCCTGCGGCATATCTTGCAGATGCCAAGGATTACACCTTTGCTTACATTGAAAATTACGATGTGAAGCATACGGAAAAGGCGAAGGAATACCTGGAAGAGACCTTCGGGCAGTCTATTGCCTGCGTCACCGGCGAGGATGCAAAGCAGGTGGCGGACAAGCTGCTGAACAAAGAGGTTGGCGCTTTGATCATGAACGGCGCCAGCGTGGTCATCCTCCAGGAAAATGAGGGTTATGAGACCTTCTCTGAGAAGATCCGTATTCTGGAGACCATGCCCTTCTCCATGCTGGAGGAGGACAAAGAGCCCACAGAAGAGACACCCACAGAGCCTTCCGTTCGTCGGGATGTGACAAATGCGCCCTTTGCGGTGTATATCAGCGGCTCTGATACCCGTAGCACTATGCTCACTGTCAGCCGTAGCGACGTGAATATCCTTGCGGTGGTAAACCCCGTAACGAAGCAGGTGCTGCTCATAAACACACCCCGTGACTACTATGTGGCAAACCCCGCAGGCGACGGCGCCATGGATAAGCTGACCCACTGCGGACTGTATGGCGCAGAATGCTCCATGGAAGTCCTCTCCGAGCTGTACGGTGTGGATGTGGACTATTACGGACAGATCAATTTCACCGGTTTTGAGACACTGATCGATGCCATCGGCGGCATTGACGTCTACTCCGACCAGTCCTTTAAAGCCGGCGATACCTATATTTCCGTTGGTGAAAATCACCTGAACGGCTCTGCGGCTTTGAGCTTTGCCCGTGAGCGCTACCGTGTTTCCGGCGGCGATAACGGACGTGGCAAAAACCAAATGAAAATGGTGAAGGCGGTTATTGAAAAGCTGACCTCCGGCACCACCATTATTTCCAATTATTCCTCTATTTTGGGCAGCCTGGGCGGTATGTTCAGCACCAGCATGTCCATGGAGGATATCAGCCTGCTGGTAAAAATGCAGCTGTCGGACATGGCACAGTGGAATATCCAATCCTACGCCGTCACCGGCGTGGGCGGCAGTGAAAGAACCTATTCTGCCGGTGTTTATGCCTACGTGATGCACGAGGATGAGCGCTCCACCGCCCATGCTGCGGCGCTTGCCCAGCGTGTGGTCAACGGCGAGATCCTCACAGAAGCAGACATGAAGCTGACCAAGTAAGCAATTTTTGATTGAAAGGGGGCACGACGGTGCTTTGGACAAAAATTAAAGAGGCTCTGATCTCCGCATTGCCCATTACACTGATCGTGTACCTGCTGGCACTGCTTCCCTGGTTTAATTTCACCGGGGCAGAGCTGATCACCTTTACCATCAGCGCAGTGATGTTGATTTTGGGTATCGGTCTTTTTAACCTGGGCGCAGACCTGGCTATGACCCCCATGGGTACCCATGTGGGCGCAGGTCTCTCCCGACAGAGAAAGCTTCTGCTGCTTTTGGGTGTCTGCTTCGCTCTGGGCATGCTCATCACTGTGGCAGAGCCTGACCTGCAGGTGCTTGCCAACATGGTCAAGACCGTCATGAACGGCACTGTGCTTATTTATGCAGTAGGCATCGGTGTGGGTGGCTTCCTGGTGGTGGCCATTTTGCGAATCGTATTTAAAAGAAGACTCTCCGGCATTTTGATGCTGTTCTATATGCTGCTGTTTGCCATGGCACTGATGCTGGCAGTGGAAGACAAGTTGGATATGCTGCCCATGGCCTTTGACTCCGGCGGCGTGACCACGGGACCCATTACCGTGCCCTTTATTATGGCGCTGGGTGTGGGTATTTCCGGTGTTTTGAGTGACCGCCGCTCCCAGGAAAACAGCTTCGGTCTTGTGGCGCTTTGCTCCATCGGCCCGATCCTGGCAGTGCTCCTGCTGGGTGTGTTCTCCAAAAATGAACTGACCTATACCGTGCCGGATTACGGCGTGGGAAGCGACATTTTCGGCAGCTTCCTGACCACAGCCGGTCATACGGCAAAGGAGGTCGCCATCGCCCTGGGACTAATCGTGGTGTTCTTCCTGATCTGCCAGTTTGCTTTCCTGCAGCTGCCTCGCAGACAGCTGCTGAAGATCACCGTTGGTGTTGTGTTTACCTACGTGGGACTGGTTATGTTCCTGACTGCTGTGAATGTGGGCTTCATGCCCATCGGCTACAAGCTGGGTCACCAGATTTCCGCTATGCATCCGGCGCTGCTGGTTGCAGTGGGTGTGGTCATCGGTGTGCTGGTGGTGCTGGCAGAGCCTGCCATCCACGTGCTGAACTCCCAGGTTGAGGAGATCACCGGTGGCTACGTAACAAAGCGCTCCATGATGATCGGTCTTTGCATCGGTGTGGGTGCGGCTATCGGTCTTTCTGTGCTGCGCATCGTGCTGGACTTCTCTTTGGTGTACTATATCATACCCGGCTACTTTATTTCCCTGGCGCTGGGTCTGTTTGTGCCCCCGGTGTATACCGCCATTGCCTTTGACTCCGGCGGTGTTGCCAGCGGCCCCATGACCTCCGGCTTCATTCTGCCCTTTGCCATCGGCCTTTGCGTTGGCATCCAGGGCGCAGATGCCGTGCTGCGGGATGCCTTTGGTGTGGTGGCGCTGGTTGCTATGACACCGCTGATCACCATCCAGCTGCTGGGATTCCGTGCCATCGTGTCCAACAAGATTCAGGAGCGTCGGGCAATGAAGCGCATTTTGGATGCGGATGATCAGCAGATCATCAACTTTATGTAAGGAGGGACAGCTATGGCAAATTCCATTAACGAGTCTGCAATCAAAAAGCTGAAGCTCCTGATCACTGTGGTAGACCGCCCCAAAAGCGAGTTTTACCTGGACGTATTAAGCCAGTTTGAAATCAACTGCCAGATGGCGCTGCCCGGTAAGGGTACTGCCAGAAGCGAGCTGATCGACATGCTGGGTCTAAATATTGACAAGGCGGTGCTGTTCAGCATCGTTCGTGAGGATATGGTAGACCCGGTGATGAAATGCCTGGAAGAAAAATTTGCCACCATCAAAAACGGAAAGGGCATTGCCTTTGCAGTTCCTCTTTCCAGTGTGATCGGTGTGAATCTGTATCAGTTCTTAAGTAACAACCGTCAGGGAAGGGAGGAATTGCTGTGAAAACAGAAAATCATGAGGTGATTTTTGCCATCGTCAATGCAGGCTATGCAGAAGAGGCCATGGCGCTTGCCCGTGAAAACGGCGCAAGAGGCGGCACCATCATCAATGCCCGTGGCGTTGCCCGGGAAAAGGAAGCGGCATTCTTCGGTATTACCATCCATGCGGAAAAGGAAATTCTGATGCTGGTGGTGGAAAAGGATATCCGTGACAACATCCTCAATGCTCTGTATAAGGGTATGGGTATGGACAAAAAGGCACAGGGTATCGCATTCTCTCTGCCGGTGTCCGATGTTACCGGTCTTGTGAAGCTTCCCACAGAAGAGGAAGCGCAATGATCCGGCTGCTGTATGTGGATGAACACATTGTTGTGTGTGTGAAGCCGCCCCGGGTGCTGTCCACAGACGAGCCCGGCGGTGTGCCGGAGCTTGTGCGGCAAGCCCTGGAAACGCCGGACGGGGACGTGCGTACTGTCCACAGACTGGATCGTGTAGTCAGCGGCCTGATGGTGCTGGCAAGGTCGGCACAGGCGGCTTCCCAGCTGTCCAGACAGATCCGGGAGGACGGCTTTGAAAAAGAATACCTCGCCGTTGTGCACGGTGTGCCGGAAGCGGCAGAGGGCAGGCTTTGTGACCTGCTTGTCCGTGACAAGGCGAGGAAAATGACAATGGTGGCGACGGAACCGGGAAAGGGCGTGCAGGAAGCATCCCTTCGGTATCAGGTGCTGGGTAGCGCAGAGGGTATGAGCCGTGTGCGCATCCAATTGGAGACAGGCAGAACCCACCAGATCCGTGTGCAGTTTGCTTCCCGGGGCATGCCCCTTTTGGGAGAACGGAAATACAGCACCCTGGAGGACAGCTGTGAGATCGCATTGTGGTCTTACCGCCTGGCATTTACCCATCCTGCCACCGGTGCGCCTATGGAATTTATGTTAGAGCCGGAGAATACTTACCCCTGGAGCAACTGCTGAAGGGCGGAAGCAAAGGCTTTATCCTGCTCCGGCTTCCGCTTGGAAGGGCCTTTCGTCCTGCCTCCGGCGAGCCGGTGCTTTTTTGATTCGTGACGTTGAAATAAAAGCGCCTGGATGTTATACTCTGTATATGCCCAGCCGTCCTGATGCAGCACACGTGCCTGCTTGGCAAGACACATAGAGGCAAGTCCGTAATCCTGGGTGACGACGATGTCGCCGGCATCCACACGGTTTACCAGGGCAAAATCCACGCTGTCTGCGCCCTTGTCAAAAACCAGTGTCTCGGCGCCCTCCCGATGCATTTCGTGGGCGGTGTCGCAAAACAGCAGGCAGGAGACTTGAAATTTGCGGCAAAGGGAGACGGCAATGTCCGTAACGGGACAAGCGTCTGCATCCACTAAAACTTTCATGTTATCACCTCAAGGAAATTATAGCATATTCAAAAGGAGAAGGGAATATGGCCAATTACGATTTTTTTCAGCACAAGGAATGTGAATATTTCCCCTGCCATCAGGGCGCAGACCCGGAGACCTTCAGCTGCCTTTTCTGCTATTGTCCTCTGTATGCCCTGGGGGATCAGTGCGGCGGTAATTTCACCTACACGGAAAATGGTTATAAGGACTGCTCCGGCTGCCTTCGTCCCCATAAGCGTGAAAACTACGGTGATATCCAGAAGCACATGATGAAAATCCTGGAAATGGTTAAAAAATAAACTGCCCGGGAAGCGCCGCTAAGGTGCTTCCCGGTAAAATTTTCCGAAAAATGTTAAGATATCTTGAAAAAAGCATAAGATTTCCATTGAAATTTCTTGCGGGGCTGTGCTATAGTGATAGTAGACTTAAAAATAGGAGGAAATTTCTATGTATCATTTTAAATTAGAAGAGATGACCACAGAACAGAAGCTGGGTATGACCTACTGCGCACGTCCCTTCCGGGATGCTGACCTGGAGTTCACCCTGAAGCTGATCGAGAAGCGCCTGATCGGTAGTGTTCAGGTTCCCCCCAAGAAGCCTGAATACATGCGCCGCATCAAGGAGGTAGCAGACTATCCCATTATCATCGTCTGCGACACCGAGACCGGCTTCCCCACTTCCGAAAGACAGCAGATCCCGCTGATCACTCTGGGCGCTTGTAACAAGAAGGAGTACTATCAGGTTTTTGCAAAGTCTGTTGTTACCGATGCCAGAAAGGCCGGCTACAATGCGACATGGAATCCTGTGACCGATATTCAGGGCGGTAACGGTCCTGCCCGTGTTTATCGTACCTTCTCCGATGATGTTACCCGTGTTTGCGAGGCTTCTGCAGCAATTTGCGAGGTCTACAAGCGCAACGGTTACATGTCCTGCGGTAAGCACTACCCCGGCAGCCGCAGCCATCCTTATGACAGCCACATGACTCCCACTGTGTCCGACTCCGACGAGGAGGATCTGCAGAACAGAGGTCTTGTGCCTTACAAGTACCTGATGGAGCGTGACCTGCTGCCCAGTATCATGACATCTCACCGCAAGATTCCTGCGATTGACCCTGTCAATGCAGGTACCATGTCTCCCAAGATTCAGCGTATGATCCGTGACTTGGGTTGGGACGGTGTTTGCTGGTCTGACTCTTTTGCCATGATGGCAATTCTGCAGCAGTACGGCGAAGATAAGTACATGGGTATTGCCATTGCTGCCGGTAACGACATCGTGCTGCCCAACTACCGTACCTCTGTGGAAACCTCCTGGAATGACCTGAAGAAGAACTACGAGGACGGCATGTTTACAGAGGAGCGCCTGAACGAGGCTGCCCGTCGTGTTATTGCACTGCAGGAGAAGCTGGCAGAGATCCCCGAGTGTGTGGACGTGTTCACCGAAGAGGATCAGAAGCTGTATGACAGCATCGCAGCCGCTTCCATCACCGCTGTTTGTGACGAGGGTGTTCCTGC
Source organism: Oscillospiraceae bacterium (assembly GCA_017548065.1). Classification (GTDB taxonomy): domain Bacteria; phylum Bacillota; class Clostridia; order Oscillospirales; family Oscillospiraceae; genus Faecousia. Next base: position 672 of record JAFYNQ010000058.1, on the reverse strand, counting down.
TGCCCTGGAGCAGAACGATAAGTCCAAGCTGTTTGTCATCCTTACTCCCAATGACTTCAAGGCAGGCGAGGAAGAGATGTTTGAAACCACTGCCGATACCTGGTATTTCCCCAAGAAGGTTGCGGCTCGTATTCAAGAGAACTTCCCCGGCGCTCGCATTGAGTACCTGCCCGAGTTCCCTCACAAGAAGGATAATGAGCGTGTGCTGGTCGCTTCCACCCAGTGCGACGAGGTGGTGTTTGTTACTTACTGTGACACCCAGGCATACCTGGGCACTGACGGCATGACCCGCCGTGCAGAGGTTGTCATTGACTGCATCAACATGGCCGGTAAGCTGGAGGGCGTTGTCCACTTCGGTAACCCCTATGCGCTGGAGCCTCTGCAGCATGTGAAGCGTAAGCTGTTCGGTTATAACATGCCCGGCGCCCAGGAGTGCGCAATTGACGCGCTTGCCGGCAAGATCCCCGCTCCCGGCAGCCTGCCCGTCAACTGCAAGTTTAAGTAATTTCATACTCCCATTCAGGAGGAGGCGCTTGCGCCTCCTCCATTTTCTTCTTGATTTTTCCCCCTTCTGCTGATATAATGACCAGGCATATGGAGGAGTACTCAAGCTGGCCGAAGAGGCGTGACTCGAAATCTCGTAGGGCGTGAAAGCGTCGCAAGGGTTCAAAT
>JAFYNQ010000057.1 GCA_017548065.1 Oscillospiraceae bacterium | reverse complement strand
GCAGCTTTGCTGGCAGCTGTGGTTGCTGCTGTGCTTCTGCTGCCGTTCGGCAATGATACAAAGCCTGCGGAAAGCGTTGGTGGCAGAGCAGACCTTTATTGGAACGTAGATAAGGAAATCTATACGGAAAATTCCGAAAGCGGTCTGTCTACTCGTGAGACCGCAGAGGATGGTCTCTATCACATCCGCTTTGCTTATAACGGCTCCCACGTTGAGTTTACGGCAGCGGATAAGCAGCTTGTTAACTACATTGACACTCTGGATGTTATGGATCTGGTTTTGCAGAACGAAACCCAGATCGTTGATGTATTAAATCCCAAGGATATTGCAAAAGAAGCAGCACGTGATTTTTATGTTCATTCTGTGAAAGAAAATGTGCTTGTGCTGAACTCTTCCATTGCCATGAACGGCATGAAGTTTGAGATCCCCATGACAGAGCTGACCGAATGCTATGATGTTTCTGCAGACGTAGAGCTTGAGGGCCAACTGGTGGATCTGTCTGCATTCCAGGTTATGGACACCGTTTTTGTCTATGCTAACGACCTGGGTGAAAATACCCATGTCTATCTGAAAGCCCATTCTGTAGGCTCCAAGATATACTGGCGTGAAGAAGCCTTCTACGATGCAGATAAAAAGTCCACTACCCGTGTTCCTGATGAGAACGGTGTTTACAGCATCTCCGTGTTCTGCGAGGGCGAGCGTGTGACCTTGAAGTCAAAGGACAAGGCCGTTGTCACCGCCATTGATTCCAAGAACATCTACAGATGCGTGTTTGGCTGCGCCTTTGACGAAGAGGGCTATGTTGTCAAGCTAATTGACAGCGCACTGAGTATGCGTGGTATTTTGGTCACAGACCGCTATGACATTACCCAGTTTGACGGCAACACCTTCACTGCAGAAAATCGCATACTTAATGACGGCACCGGCTATACCGGCGTGGTACCGGAAGACTGCGTGATTTATGACGTTAGTAAGGCAGCCCTGGCAGAAGGCCGCAGAGGCAAGATTGTGGAGACCCTGCAGGTGGGTGACCGTATTACAACGTGGACAGATACAACAGGTAATATCGTGCTGATCTACGTTTCTAACCGCTTGGTTGACAGTGCGCCTCACTTTAATGTTACCCGTAAGTACGATTCCACCACGAAGGAAACCACCCGTGTGCCCAACAGTGCAGGCTACTATGAGATTGACCTGCTTGTGGATGGAACAGTAAAGACTTACAAGACAAAGGATAAGGCGCTGGTTTCTTACCTGGACAGCGTCGGCTCCAGAATGGTAGGCCTGAAGACAAACGGCGATATCATTGAATATGTCTATGAGCCGGTTTGTATCTTCGGTTCTAGCTCCTACGCTCGCTATGTGGAATCCATTACCGGATCTGTTATCACATTGGTAACTGCCGACGGCACAGCTTCTGTCAATGCCGTGATGACCCCCGATTGCAAGGTTTATAATGTCTCCAATTTGGGTACATACGGCGAGGAAACAACAGTCAGAGAAGGCGATTATGTCTATGCCTTCTATCAGCCCACCAAGGAGCTTGTTTGCATCTATGTGGCACGTCGCCATGTGGAAAATGCGGAAGTTTACTGGAATCTGAACCGCAAGTACGATTCCAAGACCAAGGAAACCGCACGTAAGCCGGATGCTGACGGCTGGTACGTGTTTGATGTGGCGCTTAATGGCAAGCAGACAACTGTCAAGACCAAGGACAAGAGTATTGCTTCCAAGATTGATTCCTATTCTCCCGAAGCCTTCGGTCTTGTGGTGAGCGGCGGTATCGTGCAGCAGGTTTGCGATCCGGAATACGCAACCGGCGGTCTTAAAAAGTCCATCGGTCACCTTGTAACCGAGATCCGTGCTGACGGTGTGGATACTTATTACAAGGCAGGCGACAGCAGAAACACCTTGATTCTGGCTGAGAACTGCAAAATTTACAATGTCAGTACCGCTTTTACTGAGTACAAGGGCGAGACTACAACTCTGCGTGTGGGTGACCGTCTTGCAGCCTATACCAATATGCGTGGTGAATCTGTGATCATCTTTGTCCGAAACAGAGATGTTGCGGATATGTACTATAAGACGGAACAGAGATACAGCACCAGCAGATCCGAGACATCCCGTAAGCCGGATGCCGATGGCTGGTATGTCTATAACGTAACAGTTAACGGTGAAATGAAGACCGTTAAGACAAAGGACAAAGAGGTCGCAACCCAGATGGATTACTACAGCGGCGGCTTTGGTATGATGCTCAAGGGCGATGTGATCAGCAGCGTTGTGAGCTACTCCTCTGTGAAGAACGTTGCAGGCAACGGTGTCAGAGACTGGACGGTCGTTTCTGTTAACGGCAAGCAGGTGACCGTCAAGTATAACAAGCTTGGCGCAGCGCACACCGGCAAGACCCAGGTTATTACACTGGCATCCAACGCCAAGATCTATGATGTCAGCCCCGGCGCTGAAAAGTTCGGTGCAGTAACTGCGCTGCGTGCAGGTGACAGTATCCGTACTTACATTGATGATAACGATAAGCATCTGTACGTGTATGTGCAGTACCGTGATACCCGTGCAGCAGGGCAGGAAGGCTACTGCGAGCATTGCGATCAGGTGGTGTTCTGGAATCCCTGGAGTGGCGGCAGCTTTGCTGCTACCAGTGACCATTACTATCTCTGCGCCGATGCAAAGCCTACGGCTACCCGGTCGGTCGGTACTGACGGAAGCGTATACGAGATCGTACTGGATCTGAACGGCAAGACCCTGACTGCAGAAGGTCACAGAGCATTGACCGTCTACAAGGGTTCTACCCTTACTGTTCTGGACAGTGTGGGCAGCGGTTGCATTGCAGCTACCGGCTCCACCGGTGCCTATGGCGGTGTTGTGATGGTTACCTCCGGTGGTATCCTGAACCTGCGCAGCGGTACTTTGAAGCAGCTGGAAAGCGATCAGGTCATTTCCTACGGCGGTGTTGTTTATGTCTCCAGCGTGGGTTCTGAGTTCAACATGCTGGGCGGCACAGTGTCTGGTGGTAAGGTGTTTGCAACTGAGAAATTCTCGGAAGCCCGTGGCGGTAATATTTACGTTACCGGCGGCACACTGAATATGACCGGCGGTACGGTAACCGGCGGTAACAGCCAGCATAGAGGCGGCAACATTTATGCAACAGCATCCGGTACTGTGAATATGACCGGCGGCACAGTTACTGCCGGCAGCGCTGCCCGTGGCGGTAATATTTCCGGCTACGGCAAGGTGCTTTTGTCCGGTACTGTTACCGATGGTACAGCAACGAATTACGGTGGCAATATTGATGCAACCGAAGGCACGATCACTGTCAGTGGCGGAACGGTCTCCGGCGGTTCTGCAGGCCAGTACGGCGGTAATATCTATGTGATCGGCGATGCGCTGAACATTACGGGCGGTCATATCACCGCAGGTTCTGCCGGCACTTATGGCGGCAATGTCTTTGTCAACAGCAGCGCTGCTTGCGATATTTCCATTTCCGGCGGTGTTATTGATGGCGATGTGCGACTGAACAGCGCCAAGAGCCTTGTGGTTTCCGGCAAACCGAAGATTGGCGTCGGTGGTGAAGGCGGCATCAAGCTGGCAAACGGTGCACTGATTACCGTTGGTGACCTCGCAGAAGGTGCGGAAATCTATGTGGATGCCAAGGGTGTTTTCACCAATGCAGTTGATGGCGCAGAAAACTACGTGGATTACTTTAAGTATTCCGGTGAGAACGGCCAGATCTATGCGGAAAATGGCGTGCTTTCTGTGGGCTTGGGTATTATTCAGGCCTATTGTGAACACTGTGATACAACTGTGAACTGGAAGGCTTGGAACGAAGATGATCTGACAGAATATTCTGCCACTTCCGATTC
>JAFYNQ010000056.1 GCA_017548065.1 Oscillospiraceae bacterium | reverse complement strand
GTTGGCAGACCGCTCACTCATTGTAACAGGGTTTTCTGTTCATCGCCATAGGCTATACGGAACCACGCGTCTAACGCGTGGTTTTCTTTATACAAAAAAGAGAGCCGCAATCACTTGCAGCTCTCTTTTATAATTGCAATTAAGCCTTATCGTCAATGTTCTTCTGGGCCTTCTTTGCCTTCTTTTCTGCCTTTGCCTTTGCCTTAGCTTCATCAGCCTTCTTCTGAGCTTCCTTTGCAGCCTCAGCAGCAGAATCGTTGGAGGACAGTGCCCACTTCAGGAACTCAATACGAACCTGATCAGCGCCGGTTTCCAGAACGAACTTGTCGTCCTTCACGCTCACAACAGTGCCGGTGATGCCGCCGATGGTGGTCACGCGGTCACCAACCTTCACAGAAGAACGCAGCTCCTCAGCTTCCTTCTTACGCTTGTTCTCGGGGCGGATCAGCATAAAGTAGAAAATACCGATCATTGCCACGATGGTGATGATGAAAGAGGTCATATTTGCGCCACCGGCTTCAGCGGTTGCTTCCAAAATAGGATAAAACATTTGATTAAACTCCTTTGTTAGTAATTCCAATTCATTATAACATTGATTCAGTAAAAAGCAAGCAGATTTTAAATTCTTCTGCTTAACTTTTCAGAAAATTCATTTCTGAATGCTTCAAATCTACCTTCATCCAGTGCTAAACGGATACGCTCCATCAACTTATTGTAGAAATACAGATTGTGCATAACACAAAGGCGCATTGCCAGCATCTCCTCTGCAACAAACAGATGACGAATGTAAGCTCGGGAATACCGTCTGCACACAGGGCAATCGCAAAGGGGATCAATAGGATTCATATCCTTCTGATACTTTGCATTCTTCAGGTTAATAGCGCCCTCCCAGGTAAACAAACGGGCATGACGAGCATTTCTCGCAGGCATGACGCAGTCAAAGAAATCCACACCACGGGCAACTGCCTCAATGATGTTTGTGGGGGTACCAACACCCATCAGGTAACGGGTCTTATCCGCAGGCATGTGAGGTTCCACTGCCTCAATAATATCGTACATTTCCTCTGCCGTCTCGCCCACCGCAAGACCGCCGATAGCATAACCGGGAAGATCCAGCTCTGCAATACGCTTCATGTGATCCACACGGATATCCGCATAGGTACCACCCTGATTGATACCCCAAAGCATCTGCTGAGGATTCACTGTATCAGGCAATGCGTTAAGTCTTGCATTTTCGTTCTTACAACGCACAAGCCAGCGGTAAGTACGGTCAACGCTCTGCTTTACATAGTCACGTGGCGCAGGATTCTCAATACACTCGTCAAAAGCCATACAAATATCCGAGCCCAGATTGGACTGGATCTGCATACTCTCCTCCGGTCCCATAAAGATCTTATGACCATCAATATGAGAAGCGAAGGTAACACCCTCCTCTTTGATCTTACGAAGGGATGAAAGAGAGAACACCTGGAATCCACCGGAATCGGTAAGGATCGGGCCGTCCCAGGTCATAAACTTGTGCAAGCCGCCGCATTCCTTCACCAGCTGGTCGCCGGGACGGAGGTGGAGATGGTAAGTATTGCTCAATTCCACCTGACAGCCAATGTCCTTCAGGTCTTTTGCGCTCAATGCGCCTTTGATCGCACCCTGGGTGCCCACATTCATAAATACCGGTGTTTGCACCGTACCGTGTGCGCAGGTAAACACACCACGACGCGCCTTACCTTCTGTTTTTAAAAGCTCAAACATAATTATACCTCACCAATAAACATGGCATCACCGTAGCTTACGGCTTAAATGATTCTGGATATATATTCGTAGGGGCGGCAATCTGCCGCCCGCGGGCGACTAATAGTCGCCCCTACATTTTATCCTTTAACCTATAAACATCGCATCGCCAAAGGAGAAGAAACGATACTTTTCCTTCACTGCTTCCCCATAAGCATTCAGCACATTTTCTCTGCCAGCCAGCGCAGACACCAGCATTACCAGCGTACTCTCCGGCAGATGGAAATTTGTGATCAGCGCATCCAGAGCACGGAACTGATAGCCGGGGAAAATGAAAATGTCAGTCCAACGGCTCTTTGCTTCAAAAGAACCGTCCTCATTTACAAGAGATTCCAACGTGCGGCAAGAGGTTGTACCAACACACACTACCCTACCGCCATTTCGCCTTGTCTCATTCAGCAGAGCTGCAGTCTTTTCGCTCAGCATACACAGCTCACTGTGCATATGATGCTCGGAAATATCATCCGCCTTCACGGGACGGAATGTGCCGAGACCTACGTGCAGCGTAACAAATGCCGTTTTAACTCCTTTTTCACGCACCCTATCCAGCAGCTCATTGGTAAAATGAAGACCTGCTGTAGGCGCTGCCGCAGAGCCAACCTCACGGGAATACACAGTCTGGTAACGCTCCTGATCCTGAAGTTCGGCCTTGATATAAGGCGGAAGCGGCATCTTGCCCAAGCGCTCCAGTACCTCCAGAAAAATACCCTGGTAATGAAATTCCACGACACGGTTACCTTCTTCCAGGATCTCAACCACAGTAGCCGTCAGTTCTCCGTTACCAAAGACAACCTCCTGCCCCACCTGCAGCTTTCTGCCAGGTTTTGCCAGGCACTCCCATTTCTTATTCCCCAAATCCCGAAGCAGCAGCAGCTCCGCTGCACCGCCTGTGGGGCGGTGTCCCAAAAGTCGCGCAGGCAACACACGGGAATCATTCATTACCAGGCAATCACCGGGGCGAAGATAATCCAGGATATCATAAAAATGGCGGTGTGATATATTTCCCGTTTTCTTATCCAGCACCATAAGCCGGGAGGTGTCACGCTGCTCCAGAGGCGTTTGCGCAATCAGTTCTTCGGGAAGATCATACCAAAAATCGCTTGTTTTCATGCTCTACTTCCTTCATGTATTTTTTGTTATTATATCATACAATACGCAAAAAATCTACCCCATTTGCCGCATTTCGCAAATGGGGTGGATTTTAACGGTAATCTTTAAGATAGTGCTTTGTACCCTGACACATTTCCTCAAAGAGCGCATGCTTTTCTGCCTCTGTCAATGTTTTCAGCATATTCAGCTCAAAGAAGCACTGACGGGCATAGGCAAGGTCAAGGGAGAACGCTGCATCCAGCATTTTGTCATTTTCACGGGCGGCGCGGCTGATTAACGGATAAATAGAATCCGGCACAGCGCCTGCGCACACCGGCTTAAAGCCGTCATTACGGAAAACGGCATTTGTTTCCACGATCGTTCCCATTGGCAGATTGGAAAGTTGTCCCACATTGGGAAGATTGATATTGGTCACCATAGTACCGAGACCCACAAGCGCTCTGATTTGCTGTGCGCCCTCTTCTCCGGTTTCCCTAAGCGCATATTCTTCCTCGCCTGACAAAAGTCGCTGACTTCTAGCAAGCCGCTCCTTCAAATTATTCTTACGCCAGCTAACAGGAGTAAGACCAAACATCCACTGCTTCACATACTCGGGATCACGAAGATAATCTGCATTGTCCATAAACTCCGCCAGGTGACGATCACCTGCTGCCGCAACAAAACCAAAGCGCTTAAACAGATCCATTCTCACACGGGCATTGTTTCGGAAGGAGTTATTCATCCAGTTGCCCAAGCCCTCACGATTGTAGCCTGTCTCGTAAAACTTATCAATAAAGCGTGTGTAAACATCAAACAGATCAATATCTTTGTATTTTGCAGAAGTAAACCAGGTGAAGTGATTTACACCCACAACATTCACAGACATCTCCTGACGGGTAGCTTCAATGCCCTCCATTTCCAGCAGAGCATGACTTAAGAGCTTTTGTGTACCAAACACCTCATGGCAGCAGCCATAGGCACGGATTTCAGGAAACTCACGGTACAAAGCGCCGATGCAAACCGCCATAGGATTCGTATAATTGATTACTGTGGCAGTGGGGCAATACTTGCGAATATTGGAAGCAATGCTTCTCATCATAGGAACTGTACGCAAAGCACGCATAAATCCACCGGGTCCTGCGGTATCACCTACAGATTGCCATACACCATACTTTTCAGGGGCATGCACATCAAATTCCATCTCGTCAAAACTTCCAGGCATGATGGAGATAATTACAAAATCCGCTCCGCTCAATGCCTCGCCGATGGCTTTCACTGCGTAATAATTCCAGTTTTTCCCATCGATTTTATTGCCGATAATCTGGTTATTCATCGCAGCTTCAAAGTCAATATCATAGAGATAAACCTTGCCGGAAATATCATTTGCCTTTTTCAGGTCATTCATCAACGTCCAAGCCCAACCACGGGAACCACCACCGATGTATGCAATTTTAATATCCTTTACAGATTCATTTTCATGGAACATATGAACCCCACCTTTCCTTGTGTGATTATTATATATTTCGCAACACAGAATTTCCTATAAATATATTGACATCATTCTCACTATTTTGTAATATATTGCGTTATCTGCGGTATAACAAGCACTATTTAGCCTGCATTCTGTCAATATATTACAACATATAAAGACACGGAGCAATATTGTACTAGATTTTAACCGCCTCTTATACGAAAATAAAATAAGAACAACATCAGGGCGGTGGGAATCATGAACGAAAAGAAAGTATATACAGAGCGGTTTATACAATTTGGCGAAGGCGGCTTTCTCCGGGGATTCGCAGATTGGATGATTCAAAAATTGAATGACCTGACGGATTTTAAAGGAAGCGTTGTGGTCGTGCAACCGAGATCCACCGGCATATGCCACAAGCTTACTTCCCAAAACTGCCGCTATACCCACATTCTGCGAGGCAAAGAAGGTACAGAAAAAGAGATCATTGACGTCATTTCCCGATGTATTGATCCCTATAAAGACTTTAACTCTTACTTATCCCTGGCTGCACTCCCCGATGTACGGTATATAATCTCCAACACCACCGAGGCCGGTATTGCATTTGACCCTGCGGACAACGCAACCGACGCTCCCCCGCTATCCTTCCCCGGCAAACTGACACTTTTGCTGAAACGCCGTTACGATCTTGGGCTGCCCGGCTACATTTTTCTGCCTTGTGAGCTAATTGAACGAAACGGAGATAGCTTAAAGCATACCATTCTTCAATTTGCAAAGCACTGGCAAATGGAAGATAGCTTTTTGCGTTGGGTTCAAACCGAAAACGAATTTTGCAACACGTTAGTGGATCGCATCAACACAGGTTTTCCGCACGGTGAAACGATTGAGACCGAGTTTCCCGATAAAATGCTCAACACCTCTGAACATTACCATCTTTGGGTCATTGAAACAAAGCGGAATCTGGATGCAGACCTTCCCTTCCGACAGGCAGGATTAAATGTCATCGTCACAAAGGACGGTCTTGAAAAATATCGCACCCGAAAAGTACGCATTTTAAACGGCGCTCACACATCCTTTGTCCCTTACGGTCTCTTACAAGGTTTCCAAACCGTGCGTGAATGCCTTCAGGATGAGACGATGCTGTCATTTATCCGCAGATGTATTTTTGACGAAATTATTCCAACGCTGGATTTTCCCGCAGATGCGTTAACGGAATACGCAGAAAGCGTCCTGGCACGGTTTGAAAATCCTTATATAAACCACAAATTGTCTGACATCGCGTTAAACTCTGTCAGCAAATTCAAAGTCCGGGTTTTACCGTCCATCCTTGCCTACAAGAAGAAATTTGGAATCTACCCACCCAATCTGATTTTCTCCTTCAGACAATTACTGGCATTCTACAAAACAGACATGGTCAACGATGACCCGCAGGTTGCAAACTTCATGAAAAACCACAGTGCCCGTGAAATATTGGAAAACCGGGCGCTTTGGGGCGTTGATCTTTCCGACCTGGCAGAGGAGTTTTAATATGATCATCCACGAAAAAGACAACGTAGAAGTAAATATTGAAAATGGGCATAAGTACGCAATAAAACCCATTGAAAAAGGACAAGCCGTTATTAAGTACGGAAATCCTATTGGTTACGCCACTGAAAATATTGAAGCAGGTGCCTGGGTTCATACTCACAACATAACAACCACACTGAACGAAAAATCGGTATACCAATACGCACCATTCAAAGAAGCCCCCATTGCGCCGAATGAAAAAATTACCTTTACCGGCTACCTGCGCAGTAACGGCGATGTCGGCATTCGTAATGAGGTCTGGATCATCGTAACTGTAGGTTGCGTCAACAAAATCGCAGAGCGGATCGCTGAGCGAACCGGAGCCTATGCTTACACCCACCCATACGGCTGT
>JAFYNQ010000055.1 GCA_017548065.1 Oscillospiraceae bacterium | reverse complement strand
CGATGTGGTCATCGGCCCCTGCCAGGTATAAGATTACTCCGGCTTGCGGATACGTCTGCGACGGGAACTGGGACGGGGATCTTCGGGATCTGCCTTTTCTGCGCGGCGGGCATAGGTCTGCGCGGCTTCCGAAGTAGCTTCATAAGTCAGGCGGCTGACACGAACTGTGCCGTCTGCCTGCTCGGACAAGCGGACTCGGATCAGGAACTTTCCGTGATCGGGGCAAGCGGCAAGATCCATATACCGTCTTCCCGGCTGGGCAAACCAACGGGAGCCAAGCATCTGTCGTCCGCAGGTGGGGCATTTGTTTTCCTTGCCGGACATTGCTGTCAGGGCGGCACGCTTATCTGCATAGTCATAGAACACCTTACGATCCAGGCAGCCGGGCAGTTCTGCGCCGTGGAAGCCGTTAACATGGCTCTTCAGGGCATCACCGTATTCTGCCGTTCCCTTCTGCAAGTCCAGCTTTGCGCAGATCAGCGCCGTATGGTAGGCATCGCCCAACGCATCATGGGCAGGTCTTGTGGCCTCAATGCCGAAGATCTCCATGGCAGACTTCAAGGACTTCTGCGCTGTGGAGCCGTCGGTCTGCGCATTAAAGATCATCTGCGCATTAAACCAGCGGCTGACCCAATTTTCCTCCAGACCGTAGAGCCGCAGATTCTCACGGAGAATGGTAATATCGTCAAATCCCCAGGTCAGAAAAACCACATCTTCACCGCACCATTCACGGAAGGCTGCCATTGCTTCCTCCATAGGCACGCCGTTTTCCTTCAGCTGGGATTCCTTGATGCCCGTAAGCTTGCTGACACGGCGGTTCAAGCGGCGGTAATACTTGGGCAGGATCAGCACCTGGAATTCATCTGCCACCTGCTGATCCTCGGTCACACGGACTGCGCCGATCTGAATAATTTCACCACGGATCTGCACCGGCAGAACCTTTCTTGCGGAGGGAGAGCCGGGCCAGGGCTGATTCCACTCCATATCCAACACAATGTAATCCATTGTCATAACCTCTGTTTCATTTTCACTGTCTTATATAATACCACAGTCCCATATGCTCTGTAAACCATAAGTTACAAAACTTTTCTGGCCTTATTTTTTGATTATGTTTTGGCACTGTTTTTATTGCCACTTTGTGCTACAATAGCCCCATCACATCCAAGGAGGCAATTTTATGAATAAGCATTTTACCACCAAAAGGATCGTTATGACTGCACTGATGGCAGCATTGACCGTAGCCGGTTCTGCTTTGCGCATCAAAGTCCCCTCTATTGTCGGAACATCTGCCTTCCACCTGGGTAACATCATGTGCGCATTGTCCGGCATTTTGCTGGGCCCCTGGCTGGGCGGTCTTGCTTCCGGCCTTGGTTCTGCACTCTATGATATTTTGCTGGACCCTGCCTACATTTCCGAAAGCTGGATCACCTTGCTGACAAAAGGCGCTTATGGTCTGGTAGCCGGTCTTGTTGCTTACGGCTTCCACACCAATTGGCATGCCTCAACAAAAAAATATCTCCGCGCTTTGCTTGCCACCATTGCAGGCGCACTTACATACGCATTTTTGTATCTTTCCAAAACATGCTTCTACAGCGGCATGCTGATGAAAGGTCTGACCCTGGAGGGTGCTTTGTGGGGAACTTTGGATAAGCTGCCTGCCACCACCTTCAACATGGCCGTTGCCATTGTCGCCGCTCCCCTGCTGGCGGTGGCCATTTCCAAGGCCCTGAAGGCTGCAAAGCTTTCCCTGGAATAACAAAAAGTGCTGCTTCCCAAAAGGAAGCAGCACTTTTTTAATGATGATGGTGGTGATGATGCTCTGCACCGGATAAGGTGCATGCTTCTTCATGGCAATGCTCCCCCGGAGCTTCGGTTTCTATGGTCACATGGACAATGCCAAAAGCTTCCATCCGGTGGCGAATGGCATCCTTTATCCCATGGGCATCCCCAGAGATCACCGCATGCAGGCTAGCGCAATGTCGCACACCGTCCAGGCTGCGGACGTGGATATGATGCACGGAGGTGACACCTTCAATGGCAGTCAGCTGCTTCCGCAGCGCATCCATATCCACCCCCTTGGGTGTCTTTTCCAAAAACAGCGTCACTGCCTCCTGCAGGTTCTTACCGGCATGCACCAGAATAAACACCGCCACTCCGATGGACAAAATCGGATCCAGCACACGCAAATCGGTAAAACGCATGATCACAGCGCCTGCTAACACCACCAGCCAACCCAGCACATCCTCCAGCATATGCAAATTTACTGCACGCTGGTTCATGGAGTCTCCCTCCCGGGTCACAAAGGCGGCAACAAGGTTCACCACAACGCCCACCACTGCAAAGAGGATCATGCCGTTGTAATCAATATCCGTGGGCACAAGCAAGCGGCAAGCAGCATTGTAGATCACCGCCGCAGAGCCCAGCAGCAGGATCACTGAGGTAAAAATGCTGCCCAGCACAGAATATCTGCCGTAGCCATAGGTGTGGGTATCGTCGGGGCTTCGCTTACTCTTCCGCTCCAGCAGCCATGCGGCGCCGATGCTCAAGGCATCCCCAAGGTCATGGAGGGAATCGGACAGAATCGCCACACTTCCGGTATAGATACCACCTACCAGTTCAAATACCGAAAACAGCATATTCAAAAGAAATGCCACCAAAATATTTCGTTCCGTTTTCATAAGACCTCCTGATTGACGCAAAAGCCATATTGATGTATACTATGTACAATACCATACATCTTGTTCAGCATTATTTTATAACGGAAGGTTATCACAGGCAACAGCCAAGATATGTCCGATGTACAATACGGAACAAATTTCAAAAAATGTACGGAGGTTACCATGGACAGACGGCAAAGAAAAACAAGAAATGCCATTTTTGATGCATTCATCGGGTTGCTTTCCAAAAGTACCTACGACAAAATCACCGTGGGGCAGATCATCGCCGCTGCGGATATCGGCAGAGCCACCTTTTATGCCCATTTTGAAACGAAGGAGTATCTTTTAAAGGCGCTGTGCCAGGAGCTTTTTGACCACATCTTTGAAGCCGACCGTGGTGACCACAACGCCCACACCCATATTTTTGACTGCGACAATACCGCCACGGTTTTTACCCATCTGTTTCGGCATCTGCAGCATAATGACAACCACATTCTGGATCTGCTGTCCTGCCAAAGCAACGGCTTGTTTCTGGAGTATTTTAAAAAAGAGCTGGCACGACTGGCACAGAGTCAGCTTTCGGTTTTTTCCCATCGGAAAGCCCCGGAGCTGCCGGAGGATTTTTGGATTGATCACATTGCCGCTACCTTTGTGCAAACCCTGCGCTGGTGGATTGAAAACGGCACGAAAGAGTCCCCGGAGGAAATCGCAAATTACTTTTTCCTATCTGTTTAAACCAACAAAAGGGTGTTGCAAGCTATTGCAACACCCTTTTATGTATTTAAAGTTCAGGCAGAGAAGCGGCGGCTACGGACTGACCTACACGGCGGGACTTTTCATCGGGCAGCGCAGGCAGCAGCTTGCCGTTGTACTGGGGATATTCGTCAGCCAGCACACGCTTTGCCTCCTCCAGGATCAGGTCACCGCCCTTGCCGGACATGACACGACCCAGCAGCAGCACATGCTTGCAGTGGTACAGCTCGTAGTAGTAAGCCAGGGTATGACCCAGGTAAGTACCGATGGATTCATAGACCTTGGCAGCAGCCTCGCTGCCCTCTTCCATCAACTTCTGTACTACCTTCAGTTTTTCGGCAGGAGAAAGGCTCTCGTCCAGTTCAATACCGGCACGGGGTGCCAGCTTGATCACGCCGTCCTGGGAGAAATACTTTACACCGCAGCCGATGTCGCCGGACCACTCGTCCTCCATCGCCTCGGGATTTGCATCCACGGGCATGAATGCAAGCTCATTGAGCCAGCCGGTGATATTGCCCTGGTCATCCACAAAGCCCACAGCTTCACTGGTACCCATAGCAATGCCCAGCACCTCATTTTCACCCAGACCCATAGCGCCTGCCAGTGCGGTAACGTCGCCGTCATTGCATACCACCAGGGGAACATTGGGGCCGAAGGTATCTTTCACAGCACGGATATAAATATCCTTCACCTTTGCCTCAAACTGATCTTTGGGCACCTTCAGGAACAAGGATGCCACCATGGTACGGTTATCAATATAAATACCTGCAGAGGAAACACCCACAGCATCCACACGAGGCATTTTTTCCGCTGCTGCCTTCAAGGCTGCCACGATGCCATTATAGTGGTAGTCGGGATCCTCGGTGGTCTTGGGGAACCAAACCACTTCCTCGGAGAACACCGGCTCGCCGTCAATGACAGCGGAGACCTTACGGTCACTACCGCCGGCATCAAAGCCGATGCGGCAGCCACCCAAATGGCGACCTACAGCCTGGGAAGCGCCCTTCTCTTCGGGCACCTGGTCAACCAGCACCACCTCAAAGGGCTTCTCATAAACACTTGCCATAAAATCAGCATCAAAGCCACGGGAGCCGCCGGTGGCATAAGCTGCCTTCAGGCTCTCATAGATCTTCTCGTCACCGCTGACATAGACCTTAAATCCGCCCTGCATCCACAGAAGCTGCTTCACCAGGCGGTTTGCATAGTAAGCATCTGCCTCTGCCATTTCCTCTGTGCCGTGGATAAAGGTACGGGTCACAGCCATCTGACCGCAGGAACGCTCCACCGCAAAGGCAACGGGCTTCTTCGCGCCTGCCAGGTATGCCTTATTGAAAAGGCCGATGGGCATAAAACCCGCATCCAGCACGGGGCTGTTCTTAACATTCAATTCAACGCCAAGATGATTCATGAACTTTGCCTCCTTGGGAACAAAAATTTGCTTGCATTATACCACGTTTTTCTCCCGGGGTCAACCGATTTTCCGTTGAAAACGGCTGTCTTTTGTGTTATACTCATAAAAAAACAGGAGGTAATTCTTATGAGTCAGTACTTACAGGAGATCATTTCCGTTCTGCAGCGGATCGAAGCAGAAGAAGCACAGAAGCTTGCCCAGGCTTCCCGTCTGGTGGCTGATACCATAAAAAAGGGCGGTCTTGTTTACACCTTTGGTTGCGGTCACTCCCATCTGCCGGGGCTGGATGCATTCTACCGTGCCGGCGGACTTGCCAACGTCTCCCCCATGCTGGACACCGACCTGATGCTGCACAACGGCGCCGCCAAATCCAGCCGCATGGAGAAGATGTCCGGCATTGCCCAGGAGGTGTTCCGTCGCTATTCCCTGACTGACAAGGACATGCTTTTCGTTTTCTCCGCCTCCGGCAAGAACCAGGTTCCCGTGGAAATGGCACAGACTGCCACCGCCCACGGCATTCCCACAGTGGGTATTTCCTCCTCTTCTTATTATGACCGGGGCGGTAAGCTTCACGAAAATGTAGACATTGCCATTGACTGCAAAGTGCCTTACGGCGATGCCTGCATTCCCGTAGGCGATGTGGCTATGGGCGGTCTGTCCACCGCCACCAACTGTTTCATTTTGAACTCCTGCCTGATTGAAGGTGCCAAGCTGGCACTGTCCGAGGGCGTGAAGCCGCCCATTTATATCAGCGGCAATGTGGAAGGCGGCAGAGACCACAACATTGTGCTGGAGGATCTGTATTTAGGTCGTGTGAAGCATTTGTAATAAAAAAGCGTTGTCCAACGGACAACGCTTTTTTATTTAGTTATGCTCACAAGTTTCCAGGTGACCCAGGCGGTCGCAATCCCAGAAGGTGCCGGAGGTGATCTCGCACATAACACCGTCTGCGGTGGTTGTGGGTGCAATGCCGTATGCCCAGTCGGACTTGGCTCCGTCCACCTTCACCATGCCATCCGTGCTGACAGTGATGACACAGCTGAGGGGATCTTCACTGAACCAGGTCTTCTTTGCCATGGACAGCTCACTGAGAGGCTTCAGGTAGGTATCAATAAGATTGCCCTCATCGTCATACTCTTCGTACATAAAGGTATGCTCTGCAGTGTAATGGTCTACCGCCGTCTCCTGCCACCATGCATTGCGGACAGTGTTGGTATCAAAATAGAATACACCATCATTCCAGCCCTGGTGATTTGTGTGGATGTGACCGTTGATGGACATCAGCACAGTACCGGGGTTTGCCTTATTCGCCTTGGCATACAACGCACGGACCGCATCGGAATCGGGGGACGTATTTGCCCATTTCATACCGGTAAAGCCATCGTGTGCCACTACGACGCAAGGAATATCGTTACTTGCAGCATCCATCAGCACAGCTTCCAGCCATGCCAGCTGCTGCGGACCCAGGGAGCCACCCTTGGTGTTGCCGGAAGGCCAGCCGCTGCTGCCGGACTTGTTATGCTCCCACTGGTTGGTGGAAGGATTAAAGGAATACTCAGAGTCCAGGCAGATCACACGGAAGCCCTGACTCTCAAAGCAATAATAACCGATGCCCTCGGCATAGCTGCCGTCGGCAGTACCCCAAAACACATTTTCGTCATTGGTCAGTCGGGGTGTCATATAGGTCATGGTGTTGGCTGCTTCCAGCTCGTGGTTTCCGTAGATGTTATAGGCAGGCAGAATACTGCCCTCAGCAGTCTCATAGTTCAGGAAAGCCTTAAACAGTTCGGGTGAACCCAGCGCATCATTGGTAAGGTCACCGGCAGAGAGGACAAATGCGGAATTTGTATCATCTGCACGCTTCAAAATAGTGTTCAGGTCTGCAATTGTGGAGGCATACATACCTGCCTTATAATGAAAATCAGAGAACAGCGTGAAGGTCAGCGCCTTGGCATTTTCCTCCGCACGGAAACCGGGAAGCGCACCAAACTGATTCTTAATCAACGCCTTCAGTTCCTGGGTGGGCGCATTATAATATGCGCTGTTTGCCAGCTCCACCGGCATATACGCAGCGCCGTCGCTGTAGATCCGGGTACCGTCTGCCTCCACAAAGGGACGGACACAGTACCACTTTTCATAATTTTCTGCAGGAATGGGCAACGCTGCAGTAAAACGCATGCATTCTTCTGTAACCGTGACCTTGCTCAGGTCAAAAATCAGTTCTTCTGCACCTGCCACAGCCTTATCCAAAGTAGCAGAAGCATCCGTGTCTGCCACCAGAAGGATGGCGCCAAATTTCACAGATGCAAATTTCTGCGCCATATAGTAACGGTAGAAGGGCTGGTCAGTGGCAGCGCTGATATTCAGTTCCATAAGGGCGGTATTTTCACCCAATCCCAGCTTTGCGGAGTCCACCTCCACCTTAGCAGAGAGTATCTCGGTTACTTTTACATTCAGCACATAAGCGCTGCCGCCGCAGGTATAAAAACCGGGATAGTCAACACCATTTCCGCCGGCACGGCTGTCGCAGATCGCTGCTACCTTGCCGTTGTTGAAAATGTAGTTCTTGCCGCTGACACTTAATATCTGCAGCTTTACCACCTCGCCAACAGTGGGATTTTCACTGTTTTCCCATTCAGTACTCTTGTTGAGCGGCTGTCCCTTGTAGGTATACTTGCAGGCATTGGTGGTGCCGGGGTACATGGAGGTAAACATGACGCCGGTGGCATCGTAGGTAGGTGCATAGAAGTTATTGGCAAGACCGATGCCGCCCTTGCGGATGATATAAAGCTCTGCCTCATAGAAGTAATCGGCGCTGTGAATAGCAGGCATAGCCGTGAAGGCATCCGCATTGGAAGACTGCACCTGATAGACCTTACCATATTCCCCAAACTCCGTCACCTGCGCAGATGCCGTACCACCGCTGCCGGTCCAGCCGAAAGAGGTACCGGCATTGCCGGTACCTCCATAAAGACCTGCGGACCAGCCTTCAGGAAGCTGTCCCACTGTGTCTTCTTCAAAATCGGATTCGTAAAGCACATCACCCATAATATAGGGGATGCCGTTTTTCTCCAAAAGGGTCTTGCCGATGTTCTGCAGCTGCCAGCCGGAGAGAACGTCCTTCCAGGTGTTGTAGAAAGCGTTCAGTGCGTCGGCATTCTGCGCATAGGCTGTCTCGTCCAGCGCCTGCATTACATCGTAGAGGCTGTAGTTCACGCTGTCCTCGCTCAACAAAACAGTGCCGTCTGCCAGCGCCAGGTAGGTAGCGCCGAACACCGAGGTTCTGCCACGGACATCGTTAAAGCGCTCGCCCTCCTTCAGCACATTGGCGATCAATGCGCCGGTGATGGGTGTGCCGTTTTTCAGGTCTTCGCCCTTAAAGGCAGTCCAAAGCACCTGATCCTGCGCCATCAGTTCCACTGTGGGTGCGCCGGCTGTGCTTACTGCCACACCAAAGCCGTAGGCCTTTGTTGCCAGGTAGTCATCCATCTGCCACAGACCGGTATAGTAGAAGCCTGCCACAGAGGGACGAAGTGTCACACCGTGGATGCCCATTTCCAGTCTGTGGAAGCTCAAAGTTCCGCTTTCATTCAGTGTCACATAGTCTTTGCCGCCCACATTGGTCAGCGCCTGGTTTTGCAGCGCAGGGCCGTTTACGGTAACAGTGCCGAAGGTTTCAAATGTATCGTTGCTGCTATCAAAGCAGGTCACGTTGCCGGTGCCGGTGATGGCAATGGTCTTGCCGCCCACATCTACCAGGTAGTTACCGCCGGTCAGTTCCAGGTCACCGGCTGCAGGCAGCAGGCAGACAGCGCTGCCGTAATTTGCCACAGCGGACTTATTGTTGGCATACCAGGTCAGATTCAGGTTTGCATCCGCCAACGCGGCAGAGGCAATGTACAAACCGGTCTCACCGTCAGCGCCGCAAAGCTGGGGCTTTGTGCTGATGGATTCCAGAGTCAGGATGCCGGGGAAGCAGCCCTCTGCGCTGTCAAGCGCTGTGTTCAGAGCTGCGCCGGGGTTCTTATCTGTAAGATGGGCAGTATTCACACCCACAGAAGCATTGCCTGCAAAGGTCTTCAGCACCTTCAGTGCGCCGGTGCCGGACAGATAGATGTCCAGACCGCTACCGGTGGCAGAGCCGCCGGTAACGTTACAAGCGCCCAGGTTCAGGCAGCTTCCGTTCTCCGTGACACCGATGTTGCCGCCGTAGCTGCCGGAACCGTTACTTACAGTACCGCCGGTGAGATTTGCCACAGCTTTGTTGATATACAGGTTGCCACCGTTGTTGGCGCTACCGCCGGTAACTGTGCCGCCGGACATATTCAGTGTGCCACCGTAGATATAGACTGCGCCACCTGCGGTGGCAACTTCGCCGCCGTAGATCTTGCCGCCGGTGATGTTCACGGTGTTCTGGTAAGCCGCATAGATGACACCGCCGTGGGTGGTCTTTGCGCCATACAGTTCACCGCCTGCAATGTTCACGGTGCCGCCGGTCTCTGCATAGATCACACCGCCGTACCATGTGGCTTCCGCAGATGTTCCGTTGGAATAGAACGTGCCGCCGTAAACAGAGATGCTTCCGTTCTTTTCCACGTAAGCAAGACCGCCGGTCTTATTATGGGTGGTGGTGATCTTACCGCCGGCTGCGGTATCTACCACAGAAAGCTTCGCATTGGGACGCACGTAGAAGGCACGGGAAGTGGACTGCACCTTATGTCCACGCAGGTCAATGACCACATCAGGTGTGGCTTCATCCTTCACGCCGATATAGAACTGGGAGGAGACCTTGGTCAGATCCTGTGTCAGGTAGTAGTGGGCATCCTCGCGGATGGCATAGTCTGCGCCACCGTTGGTCAGGGGGCAAGCCACCCATTCCACGATCTTGTCACAGTGGGGACAGACAATACCTGCCACCAGCTTATTGTCCTGAGCTGCCAGCTGCAATGCGTTATTGCCGGGTTTGATATACTGCAAGTAACTCTCGGCATTTTCCAGCGCATCGGTAAAAGCGCCGGAGGCAGAGACATAGATCTCTGCGCCGTCCTTCAATTCGCCCAGTTGCAGCTTTGCATGGGTAGTACCCAGATTCAGCACAAGACCGCCCTTATTGTCGGTGATCACGGGAGCGCCGGAAAGGCTGATATTGGGTGTCAGGCGGATATCCATACCGCCATCAATATAGCCACCGCTGATATTCAGGGCAACAGAACCGTTGTTTACAAACATGTTGGCGCCGTCTGTACCGGCAGAGCCGCCGGTCATCTCGCCGGAGGTGATGTTATAGGTGTTTGCGCCACCGTTGGAGATGTTGCCACCACGAGCATCACTGATGCCGTCTGTGATCTTACCTCCATAAAGGTTCACAGTAGAACCGCCGTTGACGCAGAGGTTGCCGCCTAGACCACTGGTGGTGGTTGCATGGCCCTTGGTAACCATGGCAACCGTATTCCTTGCAGTGTCGCAGCCGATAGTAACGGTTGCGGCATTTTTTGTGTAGATATTACCGCCATTCACAGCCTGACCGCCAGTGATGGTGCCACCGGTCATATTCAGCGTGCCGCCATCCAGGTAGACATTACCACCGTATGTGGAATTACCGCCGGAGATGGTGCCGCCGTAAATATTCATTGTGCCCTTAACGCAAGCTGTGCCACTCATTGTGTTTCTGGTGGTGATGGCACTGCCGTCCAGGGTGCCGCCATGCAGATTGAATGTACCGCCCTTCAGCACGTACAACACGCTGCCGCAGCTGCCGGTGGAGGAAATGCTGGTACGGGAGGTTTTTGCAGTACCGCCATACATATCAATGGTAGCGCCGGAAGCCACGTACAGGTTGCCGTCGCCGTCACGGGCACCGGTCATAGTGCCGCTGCCTTCGGAGTCTATAATGGCCAAAGTACCACCGCTGACAAAGAAGCAACGGTTGTTGGTGGATTCAATAGCATGACCACGGAGGTCAAGCACCACTGTCTCCGTTCCGGTATTGATGCCGTAACGGCCACCCATGCCCGTAAAATTTTTGGCAAGGTAGTAGTGTCCGCCAGCCGTATGAGAATGGCTGCCGCTGGCCGAGGCTGTCCACTCTGTCCAGTCGGTGACATATGTATCACAGTGCGGACAGTAAACACCTTCCTGGGCTGCAGACACGCCAAAGGCGACGCAGGCCACAATAAGGATTACTGTAAGCAATGCGATTGCAATGGTTTTTTTCATAACCCTTCCTCCTATTTTTAACAGATCGCTCTGTTTGATTACTTCGGGTGCCTCTTACAAGGTCACCCTATGTTATTATGTAAGAGAAATTCTTTTTCCATGACAAAGTGGTTTTTTGCCGTAAGGATGCTTGTTTTTACCGCAGTTTCCCCCATGTCACAGAATAATTCTCTTGCATTTCAAGAATAACACAGTTATATTATAATAAATTCCCCCTCCAAAGGAATTGCAAAATGTAAGACGTATATGTCATAATGTAATATTTCAAAGGCTGGTGTTATATTTGAATGCCTATAATCTTTTTCTTACCAACCGGCAACTGGCCGACTTGAATCCGCTGATCGCCGGCGAGCACATCTGTGACCCGGAGCATGGCACGAAGCCCCAGCGACGCAATTACGTACTGATCCACTCCGTCATCAGCGGCAAGGGTATGTTTTATGTGGGAGGGCAAGCCTATCCCGTAAAGGCAGGAGAGGCTTTTTTGATCCTGCCCGGTGTGGTCGCCAACTACCGTGCCGACAGTAACGACCCCTGGCATTACCGCTGGATCGGCTTTGACGGTAGGCTGTCCACCCATTTTGCCACGCTTCCACCGGTATTTCCCTTACCGGAGACCATTCTGCAAAAAATGCTGGAGGTAGCAGACGACCCCTCTGTTGCAGAGTATCGCATTGCTGCGGAGCTGTTTAAGCTGTATGCCCGTCTGTTTTCCCGGAAGGGTGTTGGCAACCCCTATGTGCAGAAGGTGCAGAATTATATTCAGACCTCCTATATGCTGCCTCTGCGTGTGGAAGACATTGCCAACCAGTTTAACCTGGATCGCCGGTATCTGTCTTGGCTGTTTAAGCAAGAGACCGGGCAATCCATTCAGCAGCACCTGATCACCGTCCGCATGGAGGCCGCTACCCTTCACCTCCAGCATGGCTTCAGTGTCAAAGAGACTGCTCGGCTCGTAGGCTACCCCGATGCCGCCAATTTTTCCAAAATGTTCAAAAAGCACTTTGGAAAAAGTCCTGCAGTCTTCATTCCCAAAAACAGCAAATAACAAACCCCGGGGCTGTACAAATTTACAGCACCGGGGTTTTATCAAAGCTTTATGCATTCGCCACGCTGGGGGATGCGGATATTGGTCTGGGGGCTTAACATGCGGATCGCCTGGCTGACAGCCTCTGCATGCTCCCCTCTCCACATGCGGTTATCGGGACGTCCGTCCTCGTAAAGATGGGCGAGGAAAATATTCTTATCGGAGAAGCGCAGCATATAGTCTGCCCAGGGCATAGTCACCGGCTCCCAGGCATCTCTATCGGCGCTGTTGTCCTTCAGCCACACATGGGCAAAGCAGTAGTCCGCCATGGGAAGCTCCTCTTTCTTGGAGAAATCACGGATATCCCCGGGAAATGCCATAGAGGGACAACCGGGGGCAGTGATATAGTAGCCATACTCCAGCACGCCCTTTCCGTCAGGACGGAAGTGGGAGCTTTCAAAGGGCAGGATGTCCACGCCGAACAGAGAGATCGTTCCTCCGGGGATGGCTGTGATCACCTTCCGGGGATCTACGCCCAGTCCCAGGATCCGCTCCTTCAAAAAGTCCGGCACAACAAACACCGTCTTATTCTCTGCCAGGCATTGGATGGTGCTTTCTTCAAAGTGATCCCGATGTCCGTGGGTCAGCACCATGAAGTCCATGTCCTGCAAAAGCTTCGCCGCCTCTGCAGGGCTTTTTGCCAGGACTCTTGCATTGCGGAAGGCAATGTCCATGCCCCATTTCGTGCCGTTGGTGGAGAATAAATAGCTGGTGGAATGGATGAGTGAGAAGGTCGTTCCCTCCTCTTCCGTTTCCCAGCATTTCAGTGCAGAGGAAAACCAGCCGTCAAAATTCTCACGGACGGTATCATACAGCTTGGCACAGTAATGCAAGCTGTCACGAAGCACAGGGATAGACTGTTCCAGTGCCGTCTCCGGTGTCCACACCGGGACAATGCGGGGAAAATCCAGCTCCAGGTTATAGACACCGAAGTATCCGCAGGAAAGCTTGTCCAGATATTCCTTCAGGGGCAGCTCATACACGCCCAGAGGAAAATGGGTGCGCAGCTCGTTTAGTCCATGGATATGGGTATGGATCACTCGTTTCCAAAATTCCTTTCCGGGCAGCAGGTCCGGATTATCGGGACAATTTTTCTTGATGTAATAGGCATAGTGACCCATGTCAAAGCAGATACCCACGTTTTCACGGTCTGCCTTTGTCACTGCCTCCAGCACCAGCGCCACGCTGTCGCCCTCGGTCTTATCCGGCAAGCGGCGGTTATTCTCCAGGGCGATGGTAACGGGATAATTCTTCTCCAAAATATGATCAGACAGTGCTGTGACCATGGCGCAGTTATCCCCCACAATGGGATGCACCGTCACATTCAGCTTCTCCTGCCGCAGTCGGGGCAACAGCTGCACCAAAGGCGCAAACACGTCCGCCACCGCAGTTTCCAGGGTTTTGACACTGCCGTGGACTGTGATCTGAAAACCGTTTTCCCAAAGGTATTCTGCCGCCTGCAGCACTGCCTCCGGCGCATGGTCAGGCTTGACCGTCCGCAGCTCCACGCTGCCCACCCCCTGGGCTTTCAAAAGGGACAGAACCCCTTCCGTATCTGTGCCGTCGGTAAACCATTTAAAAGGAAGAGATACACCAATCATTTTTATGCCTCCACATATGCGCCAAGCAGCTTCAGGGTGTTATAGACACCGTCAATATGGCTACGCTCGTAGCCGTGGCTGGCGTAGACACCGGCGCCGATCAGTCCGTGACGGATATCATAGCCGCTGCGCAGCGTTGCCTCCACATCGGAGCCGTACATGGGATATACGTCCACTGCATAGTCAGCGCCACTCTTCTTTGCAGCTTCGATCAGCTTGCCAACCACCTCATAAGAGTAAGGTCCGCCGGAATCCTTGGTGCAGATGCTCACCTGGCGCTCGGTGCAGGAAAGACCGTCACCTACGCAACCCATATCCACAGAGATCGCCTCTGTAACACCGTCAGGCACAGAGCCGGAGCCGCCGTGACCTACCTCTTCATAAACCGTCACATGGACATAGATTTTCCGCTTGGGGGTGATCTTATTGTCCTTCAGGTATTTGGCAAAGCCCAGGAGAATGCCTACAGACAGCTTATCATCCAGGAAGCGGCTCTTCAGGTAGCCGGAGGCTGTGCGACGGGTACGGGGATCAAAGCAGACAATATCGCCCACCTGGATGCCCAGCTTTTTTGCATCGTCTGCAGAATCCACAGCCTCGTCCAAAACGATTTCCGTTGTGGTAAAGTCACGCTTTGTGTCATTGTATTTGGCATTCACATGGACAGAAGCATCGCACAGCTGCAGCGTGCCTTCCAGGACGTTACCGTCTCTTGTGTAAACACGGACATTCTCTGCCTCTGCGTTATTGGCATTCATGCCACCCAGCGCTGTCACTGTCAATCGTCCGTTGCCCTTGATTCGGGAGACCATAGCGCCCAGGGTGTCTGCGTGGGCAGCCAGCAGCAGCGCATCGTCCTCTGCCTCGCCGCCCAGGTCCACCAGCACACCGCCCTTGGTGGTCAGCTTTGCTGCAAAGCCCAGCTCCGCAAAAGCATTTTGCACCCACTGAGCTGCTGCACCCGTAAAGCCGGTGGGAGAATCCACCGCCAAAAGTGCCGCTGTCTGCTCCCAGGCAAAATCTGCATATTTCCGTTCCAACATATTGATGCCTCCAAAACATTTTTTATCAGTATAGCACAAATACAAGCATTTCGCAATATATGTTCAAATGGGACAGACCGTTTCATTGCGGTCTGTCCCATTTTTTACTCAAGAATATTGGTTGTAATATAGTCAACGCCCCAGGAGACAAGGCGCTCACCGTCTTCTTTAGTGTTGACTGTCCAGCAGTTGACCTTCAAGCCGGCAGCGTGCGCCTTTTCAATCAGTTCCGGGGTCAGTGCGGTGAAACGGATATCCAGGTCCAGCTTATCAGCGGCTGCCTTTTCAATCAGTGCCTCGTCCAGGGTAAAGTCCAGGAACTGGGCGCTCTGGTTGGGCAGGATGGAGCGCAGCATTGTCAGGTTTGCATACTCAAAGGAAATGAACACCACATGCTCCAGGTAATCAAAGCCCTTGATGATTTCAATCATTTCCTCCAGGTCTTCACGGGTAAGTTCATCCTTCAACTCCAGCACGCAGGTCTTCTCGTATTTCTTACAGATAGAAATATAATTCTGCAGTGTGCCGGGGCGCAGGTCTGCACGGTTCTTGGTGTCATCCACGTCCTTCAGCACAACGCTCTGCACCAGTGCCAGAGAGGATTCTGCGATCACCAGGTTCTCCCCTGCCACACGCTTAAAGTGAGCATCGTGATTCAAAATAAAGTAGCCGTCAGCAGTCTTGCGCACATCGGTCTCAATACCGAAATAGCTACGGTTACCGGCTGCCACAAAAGCAGAATTGGTGTTCTCCTTTTCAAGACCGGACAGACCTCTGTGGGCAACGATCTGTACGTTTCCTTTTTCAAATTTAATGGTATTCATAGGTTACTCCTTAATCCATTTCTGCGCCGTAATTCCACGCCAAAAGCTTCCAACGTTTTCCATCAAACTCAAAAATATGAATTGCGCAATTGCTGCTGACAACAGCGCCACGGCAAAAATCATCCGCCTGCAAAACCACACGCAAAAGGCAAGCCATCACTGCACCGTGGGCAAAAACCGCCACACGGTCGCAGGGGTCTTCCTCCAGCATCTTCAGGAATTTACGCAGGCGCTGGCCTACCATTTCCATGCTCTCGCCGCCAAACTCGCCGTAAGCACGGTTGTCGCACACCGGAGTCCAGCCGTTGAAGTTTTCAAGATGGTCATAGACAAAGGCGTGCGGCTTGCCGCTCAATTCACCGGCGCTGATCTCATGCACCAGGGGTGTGATGATCACGTTCTCCGCATCTGGGAGCGCCAGCTGCTGGGTCTGGATGGCTCTTAAGTAATCACTGCAGTAAACTCTGTCAAATTTGAATTTTTCCAAAAGTGGGCGGATGCGCATTGCCTGCTCCCGACCCTTTTCGGTCAACGGAATATCATCCGCATCGTTATAAAAGAATTTGTCCCGATTGGCCGCCGTCTGTCCATGGCGAATAAGATAAAGACGCATAAAATTACCTCCAGGTGTTTTCCCTATTATACACCCTTTAAACGCCATTTGCAAGCTTCCGGTTACAGCATTCCCAACAGCTCACCGGCATCCTGCAGCACCAGGTGAGGCTTGTCGGGGCTTTCTGCCAGGATCTCTTTGGTGGTCTCGCCGGAGAGCACCAGGATCCCCATGGCACCGGCATTCAATCCGGACTTGATATCTGTATAAATACGGTCACCGATGACGCAGGTCTGTTCCTTGGGGATGCCCAGCTTATCCATTGCCAGCTGGGGCATCAAAGGCGCAGGCTTGCCAATGACCACAGGCAGTCTGCCGGTGGCATTTTTCACAGCGGCGCATACGCTGCCGCAATCCGGCACGCTACCAAACTCTGTGGGACATACAAGGTCGGGATTGGTGGCAATGTAAGGGATATCCTTACGGGTCAGCAGCAGATAACTTACGTCATGCAGCTTCTGGAAGGTAAGCTCTGTATCAAAGCCCATAACGATGCAATCAGTCTCCTCCACCTTTTCCGTTACTGTAAAGCCCTCACGGCGCAGCTCTGCTTTCAAAGATTCCGTACCGCAGACGTACAGTCTCTGTCCCTCGTGATGGATATGCAGATAGTAGGCCGTTGCCTGGGAAGAGGTCATAAAGTCCTCACGGGTGGCGGCAATGCCCAGCTTCTCCAGCTTTTTCACATAGTCCTCCACGCTTTTGGAGGAGTTGTTTGTCATGAACAAGTACTTTTTGCCCTTCTTTTTCAAGGTTTCCAGCAGTTCCTTTGTGAAGGTAAACAGTCGGTCTCCCAGGTACAGCGTACCGTCCATATCAAACAAAAACAGCTGCATATCCGAAATCTTCATAATAGCCTCCTAGGTTATATCTTTTGTGGCAACGATTCTGCTGCCGCAAACATTTTCAGCGATCACGTCTCCCACTGCCACGGGAGCCGCCACAGAAAGCTTCCGCAGAGCGGCAACCACCTCTGCCATGCTTTCCTTGGGTACGGGTGTCTCCGTCTTCACGGATACCATGGTGTTTTCTCTGTTTGCCACCTTTACAATGGTGGTAACTGTGCGCACCGGGTGCAGGCACTCACTTACCGCATACTCGGCGCCTCTTTGGCAGGCATTACCGGTGACGGTGACCTGACCGTCCTGCACAGTGGCTTCCAGGGCGCAGCCCCGGGGACAAATAATACAAGTCAGCTGACGCTTCATGCCATCACCTCCAAAGAAACTGTGATGGGGCCGGTTGCAGCTTTCAGCATTTCCGGCTTCAGGGTAAGCTTTTCCATCTCACCGGGCGCAGCCTTCAACCGTTTTGCGGTGTGCAGCACCTTTTCACCGTCGGTGACCACAAAGCGCACCTTTCCGAAGGGTGCCGTCACACGCAGGAACAGCTCAGCGCCGGCTTCCCGGCTGCGGATCACCTGGGGGATCACATAGCGGACACCGTAGCCCGCCTTTGTTTCCAGGGCGATGCTTTGGGTATCGGTAGTCAGGCAGGCAGCGGCTCTGCCTGCACGCTCTGCCTCCTCGGACACATAGTCCACCAGGTCATGCACCTGCAGCACGTTGCCGCAGGCAAAGATGCCGGGGACAGCTGTCTGACAGTTTTCATCCACGATCGCACCGTTTGTAATCGGGTCAATGGGGATGCCTGCCAGTCTTGTCAGTTCGTTTTCCGGGATAAGACCCACAGACAGCAGCAAGGTATCACAAGGGATATAGCGCTGGGTGCCTTCCACCGGCTGGCGCTTTTCGTCCACCTGGGCAATGGTAACACCCTCCAGGCGCTTTTCGCCGTGGATGCGTACCACCGTGGTACTTAAGTACAGCGGAATGCCGAAGTCCTCCAGGCACTGAACGATATTTCGGGTAAGACCGCCGCTGTAGGGCATGACCTCACACACGGCCTCCACCTTTGCTCCCTCCAGGGACATACGGCGAGCCATGATCAGTCCGATATCGCCGGAGCCAAGGATCACAGCCTTTTTGCCCACCTGGTAACCAAAGCAATTCACCAGCTTCTGGGCAGTACCGGCGCTGTACACACCGGCAGGACGGGAGCCGCAGATATTCAGTGCGCCACGGCTGCGCTCACGGCAGCCCATAGCAAGGATCACGGCCTTTGCCTTGATCTTCAGGATACCCTCCCGATTTTGGGCGGTGATCTCCTTCTCTTCGGTGACCTTGGTCACAGTAGTTTCAGTATAAACCTTTATGCCTCTTTTTGCAACCTCTTTTGCATACACCGCTGCATACTCCGGGCCTGTCAGTTCCTGACCCAGCTTATGCAGACCGAAGCCGTTGTGAATGCACTGCATCAAAATGCCGCCAATGGACGGCTCTCTTTCCAATATTACCACATCGGTGCAGCCTGCGTCATAGGCTGCCACAGCCGCTGCCATACCTGCAGGGCCGCCACCGACCACTACAATATCATGATTTGTCATCAGTTCAACTCTCCTATCAGCATTTGGGAGCCTTCGCCGGACTTTGTCACCTGCTCCATGGGGATGCCCAGTTCCCGACTTAAAAGCTGCATAATATACGGTCCGCAGAAGCCGCCCTGACAGCGACCCATGCCGCTGCGGGTACGGCGCTTCACGCCGTCTATATCTCTTGCGCCGGGGTTTTGGTGAATGGCACGCAATATCTCACCCTCGCTCACAGTCTCACAGCGGCAGACGATCTTGCCATAGGCAGGATTTTCTTTGATGTAGGCATCCTTTTCGCTGTCTTTCATTTCCCGGAATGCACAGATATCCTCTCTTGTGCCGTCCCAGCTCTCTTTTTCCTGCAAGGACAGTCCTGCCTGCGCCAAAAGGGCGGTGAGACACTCAGCAATGGCAACACAGCATGTCAGACCCGGAGAATCAATGGCTGCTGCATGGATCAGCCCCGGCACGGTCTTGGATTCCTGCAGGATAAAATCGCCGCTCTTTTCCGATGCACGAACGCCGGTAAAGGAGGTGATCACCTGACGGGTGTCCACAGAGGGTACAGTGCGCAGAGACAGCTCCACCACCTCTGCAAGACCCTCCGGGGTGGTGTCACGGCTGTTCTCCGTTTCCACAGGGATAGCGGTAGGCCCAATGAGCAGGTTGCCATGCACAGTGGGCGATACCAGAATTCCCTTACCCTTTTCA
The DNA here is from genome assembly GCA_017548065.1 of Oscillospiraceae bacterium. GTDB lineage: Bacteria > Bacillota > Clostridia > Oscillospirales > Oscillospiraceae > Faecousia. The sequence goes on along the minus strand of JAFYNQ010000055.1, from coordinate 35,293 downwards.
GAGGGGCACTGGAACAGCGTATGCTTTGCTTTATATCCCTCTGCCTTGTCCAGCAGCATATACTCACCGGCACGAGGAATGAGGGTAAAAAAGCCGTCGCCTGCCAGGGCAGCGATCTTGTCTGCATTGCCGCCTGCGCAGTTAACAAGGTAGCTTCCCGTAACCGTTTCACCGCTCTCTGCCGTAACAACAAAGCCCTCCTCCGTTTTTGCAATGGCGCTGACAGCAAAGTTCCGGCAAAGGCTCACACCGTTGTCCATAGCATTTCCCACAGCGGCGATGGTCAGCTCATAGGGACTGATAATGCCGGCATTGGGCACATGGAGGACTTTCGTCACCTCCCCGGACAAATGGGGCTCTATTTTTCTTGCCTCATCACCGGACAGAATGGAAAGGCCGCTGATATTGTTTTCCGCACCACGGCGCAGCAGCGCCTCCAAATGCGCCTCTTCTGCCTGGGAGAAAGCGCAGACCATAGATCCGTTGCGGATGCAAGGCACGTTCAGTTCCTCTGCGGCACGGTACAAAAGCGCCACACCACGGGTGTTCAGCAGTGCCTTCATGGTTCCCGGCTCCGGGTCATAGCCGCCGTGGACAATGCCGGAATTGGCTTTGCTGGCGCCCATTGCCACGTCATTTTCCTTTTCCAAAAGGCAGACGGACAGCTGATAGCGGCTCAGGTTTCTTGCCAGCATGGCGCCGGTGACACCGGCACCTACGATCACAACATCAAATTTCATACATTTCCTCCCTAAAAAAAAGCAGGAAGCAGCGGCACGGTTTTCCGTGTCGCAATGCTCCTGCTTTCTCCAAATCTCTGCAAGTAATTATTATGTTTTTACATATACCAAAGTTCCGGCTGTCCCGTGGAAACGGCGGTAGCGCCTGCCCCCAGAGCATCGGTAACTTCGTTTTTCGTCTGAATCAGTCCGCCTGCGATCACCGGGATGCCGGTGGCGGCAAACCGTGCGATCACCTTGGTCACAACACCGGGCATGATCTCCATCACATCCGGCATGGTACTGCGAAGCATTTCTCCCAGGCTTTCCACACCGGCGGAGTCCACCGCAAAGAAGCGCTGCACCGTAAACAGACCCAGCTCCTTTGCGCCACGGATCAGCTGACCTTTTGTGGAGATCACACCGTCCACGCCGCAATTTTTCAGGAAGCGAAGTCCCGTGCGGTCACGTCCGATGCCGTCAGCCATGTCCATATGCACCATGATATATTTCCCGGTGCTGTGCGCCTGCTTTACCCTCTCTTCCAGGGTCAAAAGGTCGGCAGACATATAGAAAATCACTTTGGCGGGACTCTCCAATGCCTTTTGCCACTTGTCATTGCCCACAGCTGCGATCACGGGATCCTGCTCCAGGCAATCCATGATTTCCCGCATACAACCCCTCCAAAAAAAGAAACGGCAAAGCTGCAGGTGTCGCCACCTGCAGTTTTTCCGTTTCTCCAAATCTCTTTTATTATGATACTCGTTTTCTCACCAAAAGTCAACCGAAATTTAGTTTTTGGGAACTTCCGTAAAATTATAGTCCAGGTAGGCTTTTTCTGCAATGTACCGGTCTACCAGCTGCTGGAGACCTGCCATGTCTGCAGGAGAGTTAAAGATCTCCTGGTAGTTGGTAGGACCGTACTGATAGCCAAACTCCAGGTAGCTTTGGGGGTCAAACTGGTCGCTGATGCTGCTGTCGCACCAGAAATCATAAGGAAGACCCACAGCACTCTCGCCGGTGAGGGCGCTGTACACAAACATGGAAATAATATAGCCGGTCAGCTGGTTGGGATGGTAGCCATCCTCTGCCGTTGCATTGTGGATGAAGGAATACTTGTTATATTCCTTTGTGGCACCGGGAACCTGGGTTTCGCCACGGATGATATCTGCCACCAGCTTACCCCAGTCCAGGACACGGATATCCATAGCCTCGATTCTGTCCAGATTGTTCAGAAGATCCATAGGGAACGTCTCTTTCACGGAAATGTTGTGGGTGCCGGAGGTCACCAGCAGATACATTTTCACGTTGGGATTCGCACCACGGAAGACTTGGATGTACTGCTCCATCAGCTTCTCATAGCTTTCAATGGTATGGGTAGAGCTTCTGTCGCAGTTCAAAATCACATAATCGTAATTGTAGTCCTGAAAATCGGGGATATGCTGATCCATAATATTTTGCAGGGACAAGCCACTGTAAGTCCAGTTTACCACATCCACCTCTGCGCCCTGGGACTTACACAGCTGGTAGAAATAGCCTGCGTCGTTGTGGCGAGCCTCCTCGGTGGAGGTGTAATTATACAGAACCGCTTTTCCGTAGTGCATGAAGGAGTTGCCCACAAACAGCACACGCTTTCCGTCCAGACCTTCTGTGAAGGCAGAGGTACGGGAGGTTTCGTAATCCATGGTCTCACCGTCGGTGGTCACATGAATATAGCCATAGGTACGGTCACCCAAAAGGGTTGCGCCTGCATTGGAATAATACAGCTCGGTGCTGGCGGAAATTGCTTCAAAGCCGGTAGCAACCGCAATTTCGGGAGAAACTGCATTGACAAACGCCTCGCTGTTGGAGGTTATGCCGTTGCCGTGGTGGGGTGCTTTCAAAAGATCCACATCCAGCACGTCGGCTTCATAGGTCTTGATAAGCTCTGCCTCACGTTCTGTATACAAGTCGCCGGTAAACAAAGAAGAATGGTTCTTGTAATCAAAACGCATAACCACAGAAGTATTATTGGTAGCCGCCGCATTTACACCGGTGGTGTCCTTCTCACTGGTGCCCACCTTAGGCCACAGCACCTGAATGGCCACCTCACCGATCTGCAATGTGTCGCCCATTTCCAGGATCTGCAAGGGCAGATTTCTCTCTGCGCAAACTGTCTCCACAAGCTGGCTGCTTACCAGGTTTTGAGAATCATAGCCGCCACGGTGGTAAACCTGACCGATGGCAAACTGATCCAGAAGGCCGACTCCCGATGTGTTATTTTTGTTGCTGAATGCACCGTTCTGGTGGTCACTATGGGGGTGGGAGATGACCAGATGATCAATTTTTGTTACACCCATACGCTTGAGATTTTCCACCAGGATAGGCCCGTACTGGGTCACGCCGGTGTCAATAAGCATGGTCTGTCCATCGAGGAATACGATCAGGCAGCTATCGCCCCACTTTTCCGGCTCGGAATTGCCGCCGCTGTAAGCATGCCATTCGCCGGACATGAAGTAATAGTGCATTTCGCCGCTCTGCACAGCCTTTTCCACCACATTGTAGTTCCAGGGGCAGAGAGGATCAATGGAAATTCTGTTAAAGTCCCAGGAGCCCATGCCGTTTGCCTTCCACTGACGGTAGAACGCACCGGCATTGTACATATATTTGCCGTAGGTAGCAGGATTCTGCTCCACCAGGGTCTCCAGGCTCTGCATCACAGAGTGCAGGCTGTAGCCAACACTGTCGCTGACAATGGTAGTGCCGGACTTCAGCTTCACATAGGCTGCTGCAAACACGGGCATTTTGCCGTAAGCATCGTTCAGGGCAGCTTTCCGCTCCTGCTTCATAATGCCGCTGATAATTGCGCCGGTCTTGCTCTCGCCGGAAACCATGGTAGACGCTTCAAATTCTGTCCACAGGGTCGTTTCGTTTGTAACAAAATCGTTGCCGGGTTCTGCCACAGTATCCACTGCCACGCCGTAGCTGTCCAGCTGGGCAAGCAGCGCTTCGTCGCAGTTCCATTTGCCGGTATAGTACATGCCGTCTTCAGAGGGACGGATGGCAACACCGGTGATGGCCATATCCAGCAGGTGGTATGTGGCCTCTGCGCCGTTTTGGACGGCAACATAGTGCTTGCCGTCGGGAGCGAAGGTCACCTCTGCCGTATTGGCAGCAGTTTCCCACACAGCCTTGCCGCCGCCTGCACTGTCCATGCCCAAAAGTGCGCCGTTGCCGCTGACATTGGCTGTGAAGCCATTGAGGTCAACGGTGGCATCTTTGTTCAGTGTCAGCACAGCATCGGTGAAGAGCTTTACATACTGACCCTCCTTGCAGTCCGCTGCGGCATCGGTGGCAACTGCGTAGCCCTCCACGGTCTCGCCGCCCACCAGCACAGCGCCTGCCACTACCAGTGCGCCGTCCTTGGCACAAAGCTGAGGCATGCCGTAGTCACCCTCCAGGGTGATGGTCGCCTTTAATGTCTCTGCGGTAGCGCCGACAACTTCCTGACCGTACACGGGGCTACCCAGGAGACCGGAATTGACAAAAATGCTGATATTGCCGGTAACGCCTTCTCCCACGGAGAGAACATTCTGCAAAGAGCCTTTGCCACGATACAGGTCTGCGCCGGAAGTTTTGGCTCTGCCGTTTTGGATATGGGCATCGGTCAGGTGGCACACGCCGTAGAAATAGATATTGCCGCCGCTATCGCCTGCTACACCGCCCAGGAGCATCGGCGCATTGCCGTTACTGTCTTGCAGAAGCTTCAGGTAATTCTTTGCGCCGTCTTCATTGGAGGAGCCGGCAGCGGAGTAGATATTGCCACCGTCTTCTGCCGCTGTGCCGTAAGCCACAGTGCCGCCCTTGATCTCCACATAGCCGTGGTTTACACAAATATTGCCGCCGGCAGCAGATGCTGCGCCTTCCAAAATTTCACAGTTTGTGAGTCTGATACGACCGCCCAAAGCACCGTCATACACGTTACCGCCACGCTGGGAACTGCCGCCGTAAATAACGCAGTTTTCGTACCGGGCAAAGGTGCTGTTTGTATTTGCGTGGATATTACCGCCATACTTGGTGGCAGAGCCTTTGGCAATGTAAGAATCTGCAACGCTCACCGTTTCATAATAGGTAATGCTCACATTGCCGCCGGAGGTGTCTGCATGACCGTTTGTGATGGCAACATCATGGATCTGCAATGTACCGGTTTTGTAGCTGCTTTTGCCTTCCACGTAAAGATTGCCGCCGGTGGTAGCTGCGCTGCCGCCGGTGAAGTGACCGCCGGTAATATTTGTTTTTACGTTATAGCCCATGTAAAGCGCGCCGCCGTAATTGGTTCTGCCGCCCATAAAATAACCGGCAGAAATATTCAAAGAATAAGCTGCGCCACTGAGCTGATAAATATTTGCGCCGTTGTCTGCGGTGTTCTCATAAACACTTGCGTCAAAAACACCGCCTGCAATATTGGTCTTGCCGGAGGTGTAGATAATACCGCCGCAACGCACGTTCCTGCCGGCCTTCAGCACGTATTTACCGCCGAAGATCTTCAGGTTACCTTTGTCATTACGAATAATGCCGCCGTGACCGTCTGCTGCACCGGTCATAGTAACGGTACTGCCGCCCACACTGTCCAGCAGTGCAAGGGCAGAACCCTCTTTTGCAAAGAAAGCACGGGAAGTGCCGGTGAGGTTAAAGCCGTTCAGGTCAAGGACAATATCATTATTGATGGTTTTCTGCCCGTAGGAGGATTGAGTGGCAGACAGATAGTAGTGACCGTCTGCAGAAAATGCAGTGTTGCCGCAAGCAGTCCATGCAACACGGGTATTGCAGTGAGGGCAGTAACCGGCAATCTCGCCGTCTGCCGCCGTTGTTGCCACAAGACCGTTTTCATTTTCTGTCAGCACTGTACGGATGGCAGGCTTAAAATATTCTGCCTTGGCATCCGGCAATGCGCCTTCTGCGGAAATGTAAATTTCTGCACCGTCACACAGGTCTTTTGCCGACAAAGAGCCTGTCAGGGAAAGACCGGTGTTACGAAGGCCGATCTTTGTCTTTCCTGCCAGTGTCAATGTGCCGGCGCCGGAAACGTCACCGTCAATGGTGCAATCCGTAAGGGTCTCTACAGCACTGGCCGCAATGCGGATGTTGCCGCCTTCTTTTCCACTGACACCGGCAGTTATGGTAACATTTTCAAAGCTTTGGCTGCCACTGCCGGCATAGACGTTGCCGCCGTAAGATGCGGCATAACCGTTGTGGATCTTGGTATCTTTCACAGTGACCTTGGCAGAGCTGACGGCACAGATGTTACCGCCGCCGGTCACTGTGGTAGCTGTGCCATTGGACACACCGTGGGAAATTTCGCAGTTTTCCACGGTGATGCTGCCGCCGGACTGGTAGATATTGCCGCCGTAGCCGTCTGCTGTACCGCCCATGACCTTACAGTTTTTCAGGATCAGTGTACCCTTACTGTAGATATTACCGCCATGCTTGGGAGAATAGCCGCCCATAACCGTACCGCCCAGAATTTGAATGGTTGCGCTGCTGGTAGCAGAAGCGATACAACCTCCCTCTTCGGCCGTAGTGCCATCGGAGTTGCCGCCCATGACCATGCCGCCGTACATATTGAAGGTGCATCTTGTACCGACGGAGATCAGGCCGCCACGACGGCTGGCCTTGTTATCGACATCCACGGTAACCGTGCCGCCGTAAAGTTCAAAAGTGCCATCGGTCTGCATCAGCAGCAGACCGCCAAAGCCGTTGCCGGCTGTTTTGGCGCTCATTTTACCGCCACCTACTGTGTCCACCACAGCCAGGTAGCCGTTATCCAGGAAAAGACGTCCATAGTCTGCGCCGGACAGTTCATAACCACGCAGATCCAGCACGATCTTTTCGCCGGCAGAAATGCCGAACTGCTCGTCCTGGACATAGTTATTCTCCAGGTAATAGTGTCCGTTGGACACATGCTGACCGTTGTTGGGATTCCACACACGCCACTGCAGCTGGTCAAATGCCTCGCCGCAACCGCAAGGACAAACCTCCGGCAGCGTTGTCTCCGTCAATGCAGTTGTCACGGCATTTGCCGGCACTACCACCATGGAGGCCAGTAATAACAATGCCAGGAAAAAGCTTGTGATTCTTTTTTTCATGGTATCATTCCTTCCTGCGTAATGGTAAGCAAAAGACCGCAGCCGGGCGGAAGGCCGCAGTCTTTGGGTTGGATGCTTCACAAGAAATGCTCCCAAAAGATTTCCGGTCAAGCCCACCACGGCGCACGGTCTTTTGCCTATTATGAATTTATTATAGCATCCCTTTTTTCAAAAAACATTCTTCTATATCTTTTAAAATTACGTTGTGTTGCAATTTTCACATTTTTACTGTATAATATTTTAGAATTGTATGCTTTTTCCAAGGAGGCGCTGTATGAAATTCCCGGAATTCTCTGTGGTCCGCTTCGGCCGTTTTCAATCCAACGACCATACTGCCCAAAGACTTATGAACCATGCTGACGATTTTGGCCCCAACGCCGGCTACTACGAGCTGGAATTTTATTACGTAGACGGCACCGGCGGTCTGACGATAGAAGGTGTCCATTTTCCTGCCCGACGGGGGTTCTTTACTTGCTGCAAGCCCGGACAGCGCCGAAAGATGGTACTTCCCCATGAATGTTACTTCTTCAACATTGCCACCCAGGACCCGACACTCCAGGCAGCTTTGGATCAGCTACCCACCTACGGGCCTATGGCGGAGACAGAGCAGATCCTTGCCCTTTGTTCCGCCATGTTCCAGGAACGGCAGCGCAATGAACTGTGTGGAATCCTGCTGGTAGAGGGGTGCATCTGCGCCGTTTTGAGCATTCTCTTTCGCAACACCTATTCCTTTGCCAACGTAGCCGATTGCAAGGTATACCGGCATCAGTCCGCACTGCTTGCCGCCAATGAATATCTGCGCAATCATTTGCAGGATGATGTGAATCTGAAACAGCTTGCACATGACAGTGGTTTGCATCCCACCTATTTTCACAAGCTGTTTACCGCAGCCTTCGGCAAGACGCCGTCAGAGCAGCTTATGATACACCGACTTCAAGCCGCATTGAGCATTCTGGTCTCCGAGGATCTGTCCATCAGCGAGGTATCTGCCCGGTGCGGTTTTTCCACACCTAACTATTTCTGTCATAAATTCCGGAAACAAATCGGTATGACACCCAATCAGTACCGCAAAGCCAGCCGCAAACGGCGCACCGACAAAAGCAAATGATAAGCAAAGCGATCCTATGGCAGAATAATGATTCTGCCATAGGATCGCTTTTTAGTTTTGTGGAACTTCAGTGAAGTTGTAGGTCAGGTAGGCTTTTTCTGCCATGTATTGGTCTACCAGTTTTTGGAGACCTTCCATGTCTGTGGGGGAGGCAAAAATCTCCTGATAGTTGGTGGGGCCAAGGGCATAACCGTAGGTCAGGTAGCTGACAGGATCAAACTGCTTGTGCAGTTCCCCCTTGTTCCAAAAATCATAGGGCAGACCCACTGCGCTCTCCCCGGTGATGGCGCAATATACAAACAAAGAGACAATATAACCGGACAGCTGATTGGGATGGAAGCCGTCGGTCAAGCTTTTGTTATGGACAAAGGAATATTTATCATAGGGCAACGTTGCGCCGGGAACTTCTACTTCCCCACGGATAATATCCGCCACCATTTTGCCCCAATCCAGCACCGTAATGCCCTTCTCCTCAATTTTCTCCAGGTTGTTCAGCACATCCATGGAAAAGCTCTCTTTCACAGAGATATTATGAGCGCCGGAGGTCACAAGGTAAAACAGCTTCACATTGGGATTTGCCCCACGGAAAAGTGTCAGGTATTCATCCAGAGTCTTACTCAGCGTTGCAAAGGTGTTGGCGGAGTTTCTGCCGCCGGAGAGGATCACATAGTCATAGGAATACTCTTTGAAAAGCGGAATGTAGGACTCCATGATCGTACCAATTCCCGTGCCGCCGTAAGTCCAGTTGGTCACTGCCACCTCTGCGCCTTTTGCCTTGCACAGCTGGTAGAAATAACCGGTGTCATAGCGGCGTCCCTCTTCGGTGACCTCTTTGTTCAGCAGCACTGCCCGTCCCGTGAACAAAAAGGAATCGCCCACAAACAGCACACGCTTTCCGTCCAGGCTTCTGTCTTCCATCTGTGTTTCCCCCTCTGTGCCGGTGCTGCAGCCTGTCAGCAGCAGGAGCACCAGCAATAAGCATAGCAATTTTTTCATATGTTTTCCCCTATTCATTTCAAAAGCGCTTCCATTAGCGGCAGCAGCGCCTTTGCCATGGAAGCAAAGCCCAGGTCATTGGGGTGGACGCTGTCAACCGTGCCCTCCCCTTCTGCCATAGCCATAAGGCTGAGGCCATCCACAAAATACACATTCTCATCCCCGGCTTCTTTCGCCCGGGTGTAGGTAGCTTTTATGATTTCCAGCCGCTTCTGCTCATCCGCAGACAGCGTATATTTGGGTCTTGGTAAGATCACGATGGGAAGGTTCGGCTGTTTTTCACGGATGATACGGAACATCCGCTCATGGGTCGCCTCCAGGTGGTCGGTGTCCGGGGCATTGTGGTCATAGTCATACACAAATACCGACATAGAAAGACCTGCAATATATTCTGCGATCTCCTTTTCTGCCTTGCCGCTGCCTGAGAAGCCCAGGTTCACATGGTCAAAGTCCAGCTTCCGTGCCAAAATAGCGGTATAGCAATTACCGGGGCGAGATGCGCAGCCGCCCTGGGTAATGGAAGAGCCGTAGAACACCACCGGCTGTTTGATCCTATAGTCAGGATGCCGTGCAATTTCTGCCGTTTCCTGCAAACCGATCTCCAACGAGGCAACGGAGCTGTACAAAGGGAAATTGACGGTAATATTGCGCATTTGTGCGCTGCCAAAATCAATGACGCTTTCGTAGCCGCCCTGCATTTTCACAGAGGGAACAAAGGTTCTTATGTATTTTCCGTCTGCATACAGATCAAAACCGGAGGAGCCGGAAAGGGCAAAGTGCGCCATTCTGCCCACGTGGGGCATCACCGCACGGATGGCCACATAGCTGCTGTTTGTAGCAAAACGGACTCTGCCGCCTGCAGTATGGGCGCTTAAGGTATGGATACGGTCACTGACAGAAGCTGCCACCGCCTCCGGGAGTCTGCGATAGCGCTCACCGTCGTAAGCAACACCCAAGACCTGAAAAGGCGCATTTTCCACATTACGGAACACGATATCCGCCTTGTCCACTGTTGCCGGCACAGCAAAGTTTTTATCTATTTTTGCAATATTGATCTCGCTCATAGCCACCATCCCCTTGTCATGTAATAGCATTATAGCACAGAAACGCACAAATACAACAGAAAGGTCTTTTCTTTTTTCCAAAAATGGTATATAATAGCTGCATTACAAAAAGGAGGTTTCGCTATGAGCAGCCCTACCCCCAAGAATTTGGACCCCAAACTGAAGGAGCGCATGGAAAAGCTGGACAAGCATGACCACAAAGTGGAACATGTTTTCCGCCGTATCCTGCACACCATTGAACGGATCATCGCATCCATCACACTGATCATTCTTTTGATCGCACTGGGTCGTGAAATCTACCATGCCTGCACCGCCGGTATGGATTACTTCACCGACATCAGCCACTATTTAAACAATGTACTTACCATCGTGGTGGGACTGGAGTTTGTGCGAATGCTCATTGACACCACACCTGCCAACATTTTGGAGGTGCTCACCGTGGCTATCACCCGTCATGTGGTTCTGAGCCACAATGACTCCTGGAGTCTGGTAGCCTGCATTGCCTGCATTGCCGGTCTCTTTGCCATCCGTCGCTTCCTGGTCCGTCGCAACGAACTGAAGGAAGAAATGGTGGAAATGGAATAACAGAAAACCCGATGCCGCACATCACGTGCGACATCGGGTAATTTTTTATTGACCAGGGTCTACGGTGTACTGAGAGGGGGTGATCTTCAGGGGTTCTTTCAGGGTGTTGTTTACAGCTTCCAGAATGACTGCCTTCTCCCCTTCTGTCAGCACTTTGTCCTGGGTCTTATCAATTGCAGACTTCAAAAATGCCTTAGGGATCACATCCACCTTGATTTCCTGCAGCTGCTCCACGCCGAAGAGCTTGCAGTACCATACATAGGATGCGATCAGACGGCCTACGTCGGTCAGGTGGGTATAATCACGCTTGATGCCCTTCTGACCAATGTAGCTGGTAATGGCGTTTTCCACTGCCGTGCAGCTGGGTACGACGTACACATAAGAGGGGTCAGTCATAATGTAACGAGCCAGGCGGTCGGTACGCTCTGTCAGCATCAAATTACGGTCATAATTATACTTGGAGGCAGTGGTCTCATAGCCATTGGGCGTATAGGGATACATGGCGATCAAGTCTGGGTCGGTGCTGCTGACACCGATGGCATGCCAGCCGTAGACAGCCAGGGGATTCAGTCTATGCTCTTCCACGTAGTTACGGATGGTCTGAATGTCGCCGTTTGTAAAAGCATCGTCGGTCATATGCTCGTTGCCGCTGGCCTGGAGCATAATTACATCCCAGTAATCAAACTTCAGCGCATCGTACATGGTCACGTCACTCATGGTCTTGGGCGGCTGCTCCGGTGTTGCGGTGCTGCTGATATACAAAACGTACACGTTGCTGTTTTCCCGCAGGAACTTCACGTGCTGGGACAGCTTACAGCCGGAGTAGTACAGTGTGCCGATCACAACTTCCTCATAATCGCCAATACCCTCTGCCGCAGCCACCAGGTTGATCATGTGATTGGAATCCACAGAAGACGAGCTTCCCAAGGTCAGTATTTTCAAGATTTTTGCCTCCTCTTCAGGTTCTGTTACTGCAGGTAATGTAGTCTCCTCCGGTGCTGCAGTGCCGCAGCCGGAAAACATGCCAAGGGTCAATAAAATTGCCATGGTCAGGGTCAATAATCTTTTCAGCATACAATGCCCTCCTTTGTTGGATAATTTCATTATAGCAAAGCAGAAGAAAGATTGCAATCACAAATAACGCCCCCGGTGTTTCGGTGAACACCGGGGGACGGATTTTATTGTGCAGGCGCTTCGGTGTACTGAGATTGGGTCATCTGCAGAGGATTTGCCAGTGCATTGTTCACAGACTCCAGAATAATCGCTTTTTCCATTTCCGTCAGCACCCTATCCTGGGTCTTATCCTGCGTAGACTTCAGGAACGCTTTCGGAATCGCATCCAGCTTGATTGCCTCCAGCTTCTCAATACCCATCAGCTTGCAGTACCACACATAGGCGGTCATTGCCCGAGCCATATCCGTAGCGTGACCATAATCACGGTGCAGATCCTTTTCCGTCAGATAACTAGACCAGGCATTTTGCATTGCTGCGCCGGTAGGGATCACAAATCGGAAGGTTTCATCTGTCATAATATGATCCGCAACACCTTGGCACATGGCATTGAACAGGTTTTCACGACTATTGCCGTACTTTTGGTAATTCGTCTTGTTAGGATTGGGCTCATAGGGATACATATCCAAAAGTGCCTCGTCTGTAGGAGGCGCCCAAGCTGCGTGCCATGCGAAATATGCCAGAGGATTCAGCTTGTTCTCATTTACGAAATTCTGGATCGTTTGGATATTTCCGTTTGTATAACCACCATTTGCCAAAAGCTCCCAACGGTTGCCCTGCATCACGATGATATCCCAGTAATCAAATTTAAGCGCATCCCGCATTGTAACGTCACTCATCGTCTGCGGAGGCTTATCCGGGGTAGCGGTGCTGCTGAGGTACAACACATACTCAGGGCTGTTATTCTGCAAAAACTTCACGTGTTGAGATAGTCTGCAGCCGGAATAGTACAATGTACCGATGACGATCTCTTCATAATCGCCCATACCTTCCGTGGAAGCTATCAGATTGATCATATGATTCGTGTCCACCGCCAGAGAATGTCCTAACGTCAACACTTTCAATGCTTTTACCTCCCTTTCCGGCTCAGTTACCACAGGCTCTGTAGGTTCTGCCGCCTCACCGCCGCAGGCGGACAAGCTCATTAAGGTCATAAAGGTTGCCAGCAAAAGACACAAAAGCTTTTTCCATGTACGCATAAGAATCCCCCCTTAAGGTTTTTCTGTATACTGGGACTGGGTCATCTTGTAGGGATTTGCCAGAGCATTATTGACAGACTCCAGCATAACCGCCTTTTCTGCCTCGGTAATGACTCTGTCCTGCGTCTTATCCTCGGTAGATTTCAAAAATTCCTTGGGGATGGCATCCAGTTTGATCTCCTCCAGCTTCTCAATGCCCATGAGCTTACAGTACCACACATAGGAGGTCATGGCACGACCGTAATCCGTTGCGTGGAAATAGTCACGGTGCAAATCCTTTTCTTCCATATAGCTGGACCAGGCATTTTGGATGGCTGTGCCGGTGGGAATCACAAATTGGAAAGTCTCATCTTTCAGAATATATTGCTCCACACAGCGGGTCATTGCATCAAAATGGGCGCTCTTGTTAAGTCCGTAGGCAACAGCGTTGTTATAGTGAGAATTGGGGCTGTGGGGGTACAGATTTAGAAGCGCCTCATCCATAGGCGCTGCCCAGGGCATGTGCCATGCAAAAATTGCAGTGGGGCTCAATTTATGCTCGTTCACAAATTTCTGGATAAACTGAATATTGCCGTTTTCAAAAGCACCGGCATCATCAACCTCCCAGGGGTTGCCCATCATGACGATAATATCCCAGTACTCAAAGGTCAAAGCCTGTGCCATGGTAACGCTATCCAGGATCTGAGGCTTCTTATCAGGGGTTGCGGTACTGCTCAGGTACAGGTTATAGGCAGCCTCACCGCTCTTGATAAAGGACACGTGCTGGGACAGCTTACAGCCGGAGTAATACAGTGTGCCAATGAGAATTTCCTCATAATCGCCAATGCCTTCCGTAGCCGCCACCAGATTGATCATATGGTTGGAGTCCACCGCCAGGGAGTGTCCCAAAGTCAGCACCTTCAGCACCTTTGCCTCTTCCGCAGGCTCGGTGAGCGCAGGCGCAGTTGTCTCTGCAGGCGCAGTTGCGCCACAGCCGGAGAACACGCCAAAGCAAATCACAAATACAAGCATTAGGGTCAACAATCTTTTCAACATAATCGTCCCCTCCTTTATTGGATAAAAACATTATAACAGAGCCGCCGTAAGATTGCAATCTTTAAAGCAAAAACCCGGTGCTGCATCGGCAGCACCGGGTGAGAATTTATTGTGCAGGCGCTTCGGTGTACTGAGATTGGGTCATCTCCAGGGGATTTGCCAAAGCATTGTTTACAGCCTCCAGAATGATGGCCTTTTCTGCCTCGGTAATAACTCTGTCCTGGGTCTTATCCTCGGTAGACTTCAAAAATGCCTTGGGAATGGCATCCAGCTTGATCTCTTCCAGCTTTTCCACACCCATCAGTCTGCAGTACCAGGTGTAGGAAGCGACAACTCGGCCCAGATCACTTGCGTGGGCATAGTCACGGTGGAGATCTGCCTCCTCCAGGTAGCTGGACAGTGCGTTTTCAATGGCAGTGCCGGCAGGAATGATAAACTTGAAGGTCTCATCCGTTGCGATATAGTCCTTGACACACTGTGCAATACCGCCATAGAAGCCGGAACGCTGATGGTCGTAGATCTCGTAGCTGGTATAGTAAGAGTTGTTTTCATAGGGGTACTTATCACGCAGGGTGTTATCCACGGGTGTTGCCCATGCCATATGCCATGCGAAGTATGCCAGGGGGTTCAGCTTGTTCTCATTGACATAGTTCTGAATCAGCTGAATGTTGCCGTCCTGGAACGTTGCCTCTCTTGCGATCTCAAAAACGCCGCCCTGCATAATGATGATATCCCAGTAGTCATACTTCAGGGAATCCAGCATGGTCACATCCTGCATGATCTGCGGAGGGCTGTCGGGAGTAGCCGTGCTGCTGACATACAGATTATACTCGGGAGCATTCTCTGTCATGAACTTCACGTGCTTATGCAGAGGGCAGCCGGAGTAGTACAATGTGGCGACCTTGACTTCCTCATATTCACCGATGCCTTCGGTGGAAAGGATCAGGTTCATCATGTGACCGCAGTCCACGGCCAGGGAGTGACCCAGGGTCAGCACCTTCAGCACCTTTGCCTCTTCCGCAGGCTCGGTGGGTCCGGGTACAGTCTCGGGAGTAGTCTCTTTGTTACAAGCAGTAAACATACCTAAAATCATCAGCGAGGATAAAAGCAGTGCGAAAATCTTTTTCAAGGTATTACGCATAGTGAGGTCCTCCTTTGTACTTTCTATTATTTTACCAGCAGCTCAGCGATCTGGATGCAGTTGGTAGCAGCGCCCTTACGAACCTGGTCGCCACAGCACCACAGCGCAATGGCATTGTCATCGGTGAGGTCGGGACGGATTCTGCCCACGTAAACAATATCCTGACCGCTGGTCTCCAGGGGCATGGGATACTGCTTGCTTGCCAGGTCATCCACCAGCTTACAGCCGGGAGCCTGCGCGATCATCTCTCTGACCTCTTCCACAGTCACGTGGCGATCAAAGCGGCAGGTGACGGAAATAGAGTGGCTGCGAACGACGGGAACACGGATGCAGGTGCAGGTGACCTTCAGCTCCGGCAGATGCATGATCTTTCTGCCCTCGTTCTGCATCTTCATTTCCTCGCTGGTATAGCCCTCAAAAGCTTCGCCGCCGATCTGGGGGATCAGGTTGTAAGCGATCTGATAAGGGAACACCTTGGGCTCATAGGTCTCACCCTTGGCCAGCGCCTCCACCTCGCTCATCAGCTCAATGGGGCCGCCGGCGCCTGCGCCGGAAACAGCCTGGTAGGTAGAAGCCACCATGGACTTGATGGGAGACAGCTTGTTAAGCGCATTGACTGCGGTAACAGTGATGATGGTGGAGCAGTTGGGGTTGGAGATAATGCCGTTGTGCCACTTCACATCCTCGGGGTTCACCTCGGGCACCACCAGGGGCACCTTGGGGTCCATACGGAAAGCCGAGGAGTTATCCACGAACACAGCACCGGCAGCCACGATGGCAGGTGCAAACTTCTGTGCAATGTCGTTTTCAGCAGCGCCCAGAACGATATCCACACCGGCAAAAGCCTCATCGCAGGCCTCCTGAATGGTGACCTCTTCACCCTTGAACATCAGCTTTTTGCCTGCGCTGCGTGCGCTGGCCAGAGGAATCAGCTTACCTACAGGGAAGTTGCGCTCCTCCAGAATGCTCATCATTTCCTGACCTACGGCACCGGTGGCACCCAGGACAGCTACAGTATACAGTTTCTTCATACCAAACACTTCCTTATTTTACAAAGCTATTATACAGCACACGGATGGCCTCGGCAAAATCACGGTTATCCACACCGAAGATAATGTTCAGCTCATCGGGACCCTGATTGATCATACGGATATTGATGCCTGCCTCGCCCAGTGCGGCAAAGACCTTACCGGAAACACCGGGACGGAATGCCATGCGGCGACCGACAGCGGCAACAACAGCGATCTTGTCATGCACCTGCAGGCTGTCGGGCTTTGCATCACGCTGGATCTCGGAGAGAACATTGTAAAGGCAAGGCTCCACAGACTCGGTTGACATAACAACAGAAACATTATCAATGCCGTTGGGCACGTAGTCCACAGAAATGTTGTGACGCTCCAGCACGGAGAGGACTTTACGCAGGGTTCCCACCTCATTGCCCATGCCACGCTTGGACATGGAGATAATGGTGTAGTCCTTCTTGCCGGTGATACCGGTGATGAAGCGGTTGGGGTCGGACTCTGTGGCAAAGCTTTCCTTGATCAGCGTGCCGGGATCCTCGGGTGCGTTGGTGTTACGGATATTCAGAGGGATATTCTTCTCACGGACGGGGAAGATCGTACCCTCGTGCAGCACCTGAGCGCCGGAGTAGCTCAGCTCACGCAGCTCGTCATAGGTCACCTCGGGGATGGGCTGGGGATCGTTGACGATCCGGGGGTCGGCCATCAGGATGCCGGAAACGTCTGTCCAGTTCTCATAAACATCGGCATCCAGAGCAGCAGCTGCCAGGGCGCCGGTGATATCACTGCCGCCACGGGAGAATGTCTTCACTGTGCCGTTGGGCATGACACCGTAGAAACCGGGGGTCACAACACCCTTGGACAGATCTGCCTTTTCCTTCAGCAGGGCATAGGAGACTTCCTGATCCACAGAGCCGTCCAGGTTGAACTTTACCCACTCGGAGGCATCCAGGAACTGGAAGCCCAGGTAGGCAGCCATCAGCTTGGCGGAGAAATATTCACCACGGCTTACCAGCTCATCCTGGGAGACCTTCTTTGCCTCCAGGCGCTGCTTCAGCTGTGCAAACTCGCTCTCCAGATCCAGCTGCAGATTCAACGCATCACGGATCTCAATATAACGGGAAGTGATCATTTCAAACACGGTGTCGCAAGCCACACCGTACTGAATGTGGGCATGGCACAGATACAGAAGATCTGTCAGCTTGTGGTCACCGCTGAAGCGCTTGCCCGCTGCAGAGACGATCACCACACGGCGCTCTCTGTCAGCAAAAATGATATCTTTTACTTTGCGGTACTGGCCGGCATCTGCCATGGAAGAACCGCCGAATTTCGTTACTTTCAGCATACTGATACCTCTTTCAGGGGATGGATTATTTTGCGGCAATAAATGCACCGGGGTGTGCCTTCAGCCAATCGTGCATAGCCTTCACGGACACGGGCTTTGTGATCACAGCCTCGCCCCAGGTCTCCTGGGTGTTTTCCTGCAGCCATGCATCGGCTTCGCCACGGACATAGTAGCTGCGCAGGCAGGAATTGTCTGCTGCTACCTTGCCGCCGTAGGGGCTGTAGTAGCCGTTGCCAAGCAGCACATCAGTGCAGTCCTGCACCACATTATACGCAGTGGGATAGCGACCTGCGCCCTGACCGTAGAAGCTCATGCGGCCGGAAGCGGCGCCCACCAGGGTAATCAGGTTGTAGTTCAGGGAAACAGCAGCCTCCGGCTCACCGGCAGCAAACAGCGTGGGCTGCACGAAAGCAGAGAGCTTGCCATCTTCCATAATGCCGGTGGAAACCAGCTTACATACAAGGCCGTGTGCCTTGAACTGCTCCACATCCTGGGCAGTAATATGACGGATACCGGCAGCAGGCACGGATTCCGGCTCCACGCTGACACCGAATGCCACGTTGGAAGAGAGAATCAGCTTATGCCAAGTATCAATGCCGTCCACGTCGGTGGAGGGATTTGCTTCTGCGTAGCCCAGTGCCTGTGCCTGGGAAAGAGCCTCATCGTAGCCCAGGCCCAAACGGGTCATGGAGTCCAGTATGTAATTGCAGGTACCGTTCATGATGCCGCCCACAGACTCAATGGTCTGGCTGCGACGGGAACGCTCCAGCTCGGACAGCCAGCCGATACCGCCGCCCACAGCAGCGGTGCAGCGGAACAGCACACCCTTCTCAATGGCCAGAGGAATCAGGTCATCATAGAAGGTTGCCACCAGAGCCTTGTTGGATGTGACAATATTCTTACCTGCCAAAATAGCGGCACGCACAAATTCATAAGCAGGATGCAGACCACCCATAGCCTCCACCACTGTATCGATTTCCGTGTCATTCAGCACAGACTGGAAGTCCTTTGTCACCTCTGCATCGGGAAGCTGCACATCTTCAAGGCAGACAACCTTTGCAACCTGAATGTCATCACGGTCAGCCGTCAGGTCATAGACACCACGTCCCACGACACCGAAGCCCAACAGACCAATCTTCATAATTATGCCTCCATATTTTAAGAAGTGTCCTCAAAAAGAAAACACTTGCCTTTTTATTCATTACAGTATATCATATAGCTATAAAAAATGCAATAGCGACAAAATAACAAGATTTG
This sequence comes from Oscillospiraceae bacterium, assembly GCA_017548065.1. GTDB lineage: Bacteria > Bacillota > Clostridia > Oscillospirales > Oscillospiraceae > Faecousia. Next base: position 16,689 of record JAFYNQ010000055.1, on the reverse strand, counting down.
TTTTTCTGTTTTTTCCTTGTCGCATTTAAAGGAGAATCCATTATGCTTTACCATTCCACCCGCAGTAAGTCTTACACTGCCGACAGCGCCCAGGCGGTGCTTAACGGTCTTGCTCCCGATGGCGGTCTGTATGTCCCCGCTTCCCTGCCCACGCTGGATGTGGCTGCCTGCCTCAAGGGCAGCACTATGGACATGGCTACCGACATCATCGGCGCATTCCTGCCGGACATTCCGGAAATGGATACACTGGTAAAGAAGGCTTACACCGGCAAGTTTGAAACCGAAGAGCTGACCCCCACCGTGGACACCGGTAAGTTCACTGTGCTGGAGCTGTTCCGTGGCCCCACCTCTGCATTTAAGGATGTGGCACTTTGCATGCTGCCCCAGCTGCTGACCAAGGCAAAGACAGTGAAGGGACAGAAGGAGGACATCCTGATCCTCACCGCCACCTCCGGCGACACCGGCAAGGCTGCCCTGGCAGGCTTCTGCAATGTGGACGGCGTGCGCATCTGTGTGTTCTACCCCGACGGCGGCGTTTCCAAGGTGCAGCGCGCCCAGATGGTGACCCAGGAGGGCAACAACGTATATGTCTGCGCTGTGGAAGGTAACTTTGACGATGCCCAGACCGGCGTAAAGAACATCTTCGCAGCCGCAGAAAACGGCGTACTGCCCGGTGGCAAGGGTCACAGACTTTCCACCGCCAACTCCATCAACATCGGCAGACTGGCGCCCCAGGTAACCTATTATTTCAAGGCCTATGCGGATCTTCTGCACCGTGGCGTGATCAAAATGGGCGAGCAGGTGAATTTCTCTGTTCCCACCGGCAACTTTGGCGATATCCTGGCAGGCTATCTTGCCAAGAAGCTAGGTCTTCCCGTGGGCAAGCTGATCTGCGCTTCCAATGCCAACAACGTGCTGACCGACTTTATTCAGACCGGCACCTACGATCGCCGCCGTCCCCTGCTGAAGACCATCTCCCCTTCCATGGATATTCTGGTCTCCTCCAATCTGGAGCGGCTTCTGTATCTGCTGTCCGGCGACACCGAGCTGGTGGCAAGTCTCATGGGTCAGCTGAACAAGGACGGCTTCTATACCGTTCCCGAAGACCTGAAGGCTGCCATTGATGCGGAATTCTGGGCAGGCTGCTGCGATGATGCCCAGGCAAGAAAGACCATTGCCAAGGTATTCCGTGAGCAGAACTACCTTTGCGACACCCACACCGCTGCAGGCTGGGCTGTTGCCGAGGAATACACCGAAAAAACCGGCGACACCCGTCCCATGGTGGTTCTCTCCACCGCGTCTCCCTACAAATTCCCTGCTGCCGTGCTTTCCGCTCTGGAAAATGCTGACGGCATGGATGAGTGGGCGCAGATGGAGCGACTGGAAGCACTGACCGGTGTTCCCGTTCCCAAGAATCTCCAGGGTCTGCAGACAAAGAAGGAGCTGCACACCACCGTGATCCCCAAGGAAGAAATGCTTCCCTTTGTTACTGCGCTGTAAATAAAAAAGCAAATGGCGGTGCCAAAACGGCACCGCCTTTTTTATATAAAAAGAGAGGGCACCGAAGGGTGCCCTCTCCTGAGGTTTATGCGATTACTGTATTAGCCCACAGTCAGGGTTGCCACGTTGGTGTAGACGACTTCGCCGTCGGTGCCAAGGATCTGGCAACGGTACTGATAGCCGTTACGGCCAGCGGTCACAGCCACGCTCAGAGTGTTGGTGGTTGCGCCGGGCATGGTAGTGGTGTACCAATCAGTGCCGTTCTTGGAGTACTGCCACTGGTAGGTGTACACATTTGCAGCCTCCACAGCGAAGGTAACGGTAGCACCTGCGGCAGCAGTCACGCTCTCGGGCTGTGCAGTAATTTCAGCAGCAGCGCCAATGTTCAGAACTGCAGCCTTGGACTCCAGCTTGCTGTTCTTTGCACCGGTAATGACACAGCGATACTGGTAACCATTACGTGCGCTGGTAGCGTCCACGGTCAGAGCAGCGGTGTTGTAGCCGCTCATGGTGGTGTTGGTCCAGGTCTCGCCGTTCTTGGAGTACTGCCACTGATAGCTTACAGGCTCCTGGTTGGTCTCAACAGAGAAGGTAACCTTGCTGCCTGCAGAGGTACGCATGTTCTCAGGCTGCTTTGTAAAGGTCAGAACATTCAAAGTTGCAACACTGGTGTATTCAACAGCGCCGGTTGCATCCTTGATCTCACAACGGTACAGATAACCGTCACGAGCTGCAGTGGTCTCAATCATAACGGTGGGCTTGGTGTAGCCTTCCATCTGGGTGTATGCCCAGGTCTCGCCGTTACGGCTGTACTGCCATGCATAGGCAATGCCGTCGCCCTCAGCAGCAGCGGTAAACTGGCCCTTGCAGCCCAGAGTAACCAGCTGGTTGTTGGGATGGCTGGTGATCACGATGGTGGAGTTGACAGTCAGTTGTGCAATTTCAGAGATGATCTCGGTGCCATCAGCGTAGGTTACGATGCAACGGTAGGCATAACCGTTACGTGCGCCGTTAACAGGAACAGTCAGGGTGTCAGTATTGTAGCCTTCCATGTTGGTGTCAAACCACTTGTAGATCTTACGATACTCCCACTTGTAGGAAACGACCTCGCCAACAGTCTCCACGGAGAACTGTACGCTTTCGCCGGAGTTAGCGGTGACATTCTCGGGCTGTGCTACGATACCCTTTTCCTCAACTTCAGCAGTAATGGTCAGAGTGTAGTCAATAGCAGGAGTCTTCCATGTTGCCCAATCAGTCAGGCCATTGATCTGAATCTTCAGCTGCTGGCCGGCCTTGACCTGGATTGTCAGATTTTCTGCAACATCCCAACCGGTGTAGTTCCAGTTCTCGTCGATAGCAGGAGTTGCCAGCTCGAACTGCTCGGAAATGGGCCACTCGGAGTCTTCCACGTAGGTCAGCAGGTCAGCGACGATGTTAGCACCATCGGTGACGCTCAGAACCACAGTAGCATCCTCGGTAGCGGTCCAGATGTAGTTGTAGCTCTCGCCCTCTGCCAGAGAATTTGCATCCTCGAAGGGCAGAGTCTCAATAACTTCGGGGTTGTTGTAAGCGCCAACGGGGGTATCCAGTGCAACTGCATACTCAACAGCAGCATCGGTGTTGTTGGTGATTGCGAAGACGCCGTCAGCGTTCATCTCAACAACCTCACCGTTCACAGTCAGGATCATGCCTGCGTTTGCGGAGAAGTAAACAGTAGCGCCGGCTTCCACAGTAACGGTAGCATCAGCAGCGCTGTACGCATCGTTCCAGTTGAACTCAATGTAGATGGGGTTCTTTTCAGAACCTGCAGGAGCAGCAAAGTTGCCGCACCAGGTCATTTCAGCAGCGGGGTAGTAGTTGCCGTCAGCGTCCTTGACTGCAGCCACATTGATCATCAGCTGCTGGCCTGCCTTCACGGGAACCTGCAGCTCCAGACCGTAGTTGTCAACACCGTCAGACAGCAGGCTGTACTGTGCGTAGGTGTTCATATTGGTAACCATGATGTCCAACTCGTAGCCTTCCAGCTCGTTCCAGCCGAAGTAGAAGGTGGCAACGCCATCTTCAGCAGCAGTCCACTGATAGAAGTAGCCATCAAAGTCACCCTGCTCCTGAGCAACATTACCGTAGAACCAAGACAGTTCCTCAATGATCTCGGGGTTCATGTCAGAGCCAATGGGGAGGATGATCTGACCATACAGGCCGGTGTTCAGGGCAGGAATATTCCAGGAAGCATCGGGAATTGCGCAAACCTGAATAATGACTTCATCGCCGCTCTTAATATCCAGAGCGATGGTGCCGTCAGTGCTATCCTGCAGCCATGCCTGCTCGTAGGTGCTCAGGTTGATCATGTTAACGTCATACACAACACCCTCAACCTCGGGGCAAGTCAGCACCAGTGTGCCGTTGGTGTTTGCGGTCCACTTGTAGAAGTAGCCCTGATTGTTGCCTTCAGCAATGTTGACATTGATGTAAGCAGGACGGAACAGAATCTCGGGGTTCATCTGGGTGCCCACGGGGAAGATGAACTCGCCGGTCAGTGCAGTCTGCAGTGCAGGGATGTTCCAAGAAGCGTCGGGAATTGCACAAACCTGAATAATGATCTCATCGCCGGCAGAAACAGCCAGAGAGATGGTGCCGTCATTGCTGTCCTGCAGCCATACCTGATTGTAAGTAGACAGGTTGATCATGTTAACGTCATAGTCAACACCCTCAACAGTGGGGCAGGTCAGCTTCAGCTCGCCGTCAGCGTTTGCAGTCCACTTGTAGTAGTAGCCCTGGTTGTTGCCTTCAGCAATGTTGACATTGATGTAAGCAGGACGGAAGATAATTTCGGGGTTCATCTGTGTGCCCACGGGGAAGATGAACTCGCCGGTCAGTGCAGTGACCAGTGCAGGATAGTTCCAGTACTCGTCAGGATCCACCACCACAACAACAGTGACCTCGTCGCCGGCAGAAACTTCCATTGCCACAGTGCCGTCAGTGCTGTCGGACAGCCATGCCATGTCATAGGTAGACTGGTTGGTCAGAATGACATTGTAGCCAACACCCTCAACAGTGGGGCAAGTGAGAACCAGCTCGCCGTCAGCATTTGCAGTCCACTTGTAGTTGTACTCTGCAGCGCCTTCTGCGATGTTGACACTAATGTAATTGGGACGGAAGATAATTTCAGGATTGTCATAGCTACCGATGGGATAGGTGAAAGAACCTGTCAGAGTAGTAGCCAGAGCGGGAGTATTCCAGTTTGCATCGGGATAGATGCCGATCTCGATGATAACAGCATCACCGGACTTGACGTCCATGGAGACAGTGCCGTTGTTGCTGTCGGACATCCAAGCCTGTGCATAGGTGCTCATGTTGGTCAGGATGACATCGTACTCTACACCCTCGACCTCGGGGCAAACCAGAGTCAGAGTGCCGTCAGCAAAAGTGGTCCACTTATAGTAGTAACCCTGGCTTCTGCCCTCGGGAATATCCAGAACGATCTCTTCAGCGCTGAAGATGATCTCAGGATTCTCACGAGTACCCAGATTCTGCAGCAGTGCGCCGGTCAGGGTAGTGCTGACTGCGGGATAAGCCATCTGATCATCGGGCAGAGCCGCAATGTGGATCTGCACCTCATCACCGTAGCCCACGTTCACAGCAACAGTGCCGTCTTCACTCTCGGACAGGCTGGACATTGCCCATGTGTTCAGGTTGTACAGAGTCACATCGTACTCAACACCCTCAATGGTGGGGCAGGTCAGAACCAGCTGACCGGCTTCCATTGCAGTCCACTTGTAGTAGTAGCCCTGGTCATTGCCCTCGGCAATGTTGACCCAAATAGCTGCGGGACGGAACAGGATTTCAGGGTTCATCTGTGTGCCCATGGGATAGTTGGCAACAATGGAGAACTCGCCTTCGCCCTCAATGGAGAAGATAACGGTCTTGCCCACACCTGCGAAGGTGACGACGCCGTTCTCGGAAGTCAGAACTTCCTCATTTACGGTAACAGTGAACGCACCCTCACCGGTGATGACAATCTCTGCTCCGCCGTAGAAACCAGCGTAGTAGATAGTGCCCTCGTTGTAAACGGTGTTGGCGACATCCTCCAGATAAACGGGGTTGTCGATGCTCTTGCCGGGTTCACCGAAGAAGTCACCCCAAGCATAGAAAGCCTCGTCCTCTTCAACAGAGTTGGCAAACTCGATGATGACTTCCTCATCAGCTACCAGCCCCAGACAGGTAAAGAAGCCGTAATACACACCATCTTCATCTTCGAAGTAGTTGGTGGCAGAGTTATCACCCTGGGTGATAATCACTTCGATTTCCTTATCAGTATACTGATAAATGTTCAGCTCGCCATCTTCGGAAGGAGTCCAGCTGTACATAGCATAGTAACCGTTTTCGGCATTCAGCACGACTTCGATTTCGGCAATGCTATCCAGCACAATGGCATCGTCGTCAGCTGCGAATACGTTGGGGATCATGGAAATGACCATAACGATAGCAACCAACAGGGAAATTGCACGTTTCATATTTGTTTCCTCCTATGTAAAATTTATAAAAACCCGGGATAGATTATAATGCGTAAAACAAAAAGCAGGGTGAGAACTCGCTCACGTCGGAATTTGGGCGCAGTACTGCTGTGGGCTTGCAGTTTTTCGCGCCTTATGCCGGCGGGACCGAGGTCCCGCCCTGCTGATTATTCGCCGCACGGTGATCCATCGGGGATTTTCAAAACTTTTCCCCTTTTGACAGATTAAGATACTGCCGTCAGGGTGATGGTCAGTTCGTAAGAACCGGCCTCAAAATAGTAAGCTTCCTCCATGCCTTCATAGCCTGCAGGCTGGGACATGAAAGATACCTTGTACTCGCTGTCTTCCATAACATTAAACACAGCGACACCGTCAGCACCGGTAACACCGGGCAGACAGGTTTCCTTGCACAGCTGCACCATAGCGCCGGCAACGGGGTTATTGCCCTCGTCCACAACCTTAACGGTATAGGTCACCTTGCCGTCATCAGCTTCGGTAGCCTCGGTGGTAGCAACTGCTTCTGTAGTAGCAGGGGTAGTCTCGGTATTGCCGGCAGCATTGCCGCAAGCGCACAGACACAGCACCATGCAAAGTGCCAGTACAAATGCCAGAATAGCCTTCATATTCATCGTTTTTCCTCCTTTTCCATGCCATAATCCAGGTTAGTCGCACAGATGACCTATTATGACACATAATTTAGCTTGTATAGTTTACCACATAATTTTCCTTTTTGCAAGTTATTCAAAAACTTTTTCAGTTTTTCGCCTATTTTAAAAAAGAAGAGCGGCGCAGCAAGCTGCACCGCTCTTTTATGATTTTTATTTCTGCACATAGCAGCAGGCAAACATCCAGGCATACTCGGGATTTGCAGTTGCAAAGCCTTCCAGGTAATTGGGGGAAGTTGCATCCCACCACTGGCTGAAGCCGTTTTGCAGCACGTACATCAGGTCCTTTGTCAGCGGATGGTAACCCTGCTCGCTGTTGGCATCCAGGTTTACACAAGCGAAGCACTGACTCAAGTAATCAGAGTAGTTTTCCTTCTTGACAAACTTACCGGTTTCGTCGAAGAAGTAACCGGTAACGGAAGTACCGCCGTACTGACCGTTGCCGTAGAGGCGCTCGTACAGAGATACAAAGCGACCGGTGGCATTCAGGTCAACCAGCACGATAGGACCGTTCTGACCAAGGCGGTAATAGCCGTTTGCGGCGTCATACCACAGGTCATAAGAACCGCTGGCAGCCGTAATGTCAATGTAGGTATGTGCCTTACTCAAAGTGAAGTAAGCATCACCGGTAGCAGCCTTCAGACCCACCTCGTTCTTCCAGGCATCGGTATGGGTAAGACCGGTCTGCCATTCTGTCCAGGGCTGATCTGCAATGCTGAACTCGGGGTCACCGATTCTTGCAATGTTCACCACTGCATCCACTAGAGTAGCCGTAGCACGCAGACCGAATACATAAGTTGTATTCTTTACAGAACTGCCGTTAATGGAGAAGGTAATGGTGTTATCCGTTACGCTATCCGTGGTCTTATTGATAAAGTTCGTTGTTCCCCAGAAGCTCAAGGCCACATTGGGCGCTACGGAAATCTGGTAAGTACCTGCCTCCTGGGGTGTGAAGGTGAAGAAGCAGTTGTTCTCATACTCCACGCTGAAGTTGGGCTTACCGCTGCTGATCTGCACACGGGTGCCGCCGACATACAGGTTGTAAGCGGGGTTGCCGTTGAGAATATAGATCTCATTAAAGTCTTCTGTATTCACATTGGCGGTCAACTTAATGGTCAAGCTGCGGTTTTCGCCGGTCAGCACTGCAGCAGCTTTGTCGTAATAATACTCATTGCCACTGAACACCAGTTCTACGGTGTAGTCTTCCTTGGTGTCGGTGTACATGACAGCCACGCCGTCCTTGTTGGTGTTGACCACCTTCACGGGTGCGCCGTCCTTCATGAACATAACGCCGATACCGTTCTGACCTGCACCGAAGATATCGGTTACAGTAACGGTATAAGCAAACTCGCCGTCAGGCTGAACAGGTTCAGACACCTCGGGCTCGGTGTTCTCCGGCTCGCTGGACTCGGGAACAGAAGGATCTGTGCCTTCCGGCTCGTCAGGCAGAGGCGCAACCTCGCCCTCTGCAAAAGACAGGCTGGGTCGCATATTCACCGCAGGGATCTCTCCGGTGGTTTCATCCGCCAGTGCAAAAGCATGAATAATAACGGTCTGACCGGCTTCCATATCAATAGAAACCTTTCGGCTTGCGCCGTCCACGCTCATGCAGGCATAGCGGTTATTGGTATACAGCTCGATCTCATAGGGTTTGGAAACCGCCTGAATCAAACGAAGTGACAACGTACCGGAAACCGATGTTGTGTAGCTATAGTAATAGCCATCCTCATCTCCTGCCAACAGCTTCAACTGCGCCAGGTTGCCCATGCTTGTGACCACCTGGGGATTCTCTTCAGAACCCACGGGAGGCATCACCGCTTCAAAGGTAAAGGTCTTTTCTGCAGCGCCGTTGTTCTTCACCAGCAGCACAGAATTTGCCTCAATGAAGCTATAGGTCAGCACGCCCTCTGCAGGAGCGGTTTCGGTCTCGCCGTAGAACACAGACACAGCAGCATCTGCCACAGTAAAGCCGGTGACCTTATCCACCTTGTTGAACTGTACGTAAATGCTCTCACCTGCAGCAATGGCAGGGGTTGTGTAAGGATAAGCCTCTACAACATAGGGATTCAGCTCGCTGCCGGGGGTATGTACTGCCTCCACAGTGTAGCTCTCACGGTCGCTGCCGCCGTTGCCCACCACCAGTACCACAGGTTCTGCGTTGGCCGGATCAAAGGTATAGGTAACAACGCCCTTGGCATCTGCGCCGTAAGTGGTCTCACCTGCACGGATATAGGCATCCGCATTGCGGATCGCAATGCCCACAACACCTTCTGCAGGTGCAAAACGATAGTAACGCTCCTCACCACCGGAAAGCTTCTCGGTCGTGAAGGGATATTCTGTTACTTCCTTGGGATTCTGCTGGCTTCCCTCGGGATGGCCAAGGGTGATCACCAGTTGTGTAGCACCCTCGGGGAAGACATAGGCCGTCTCACCGGAGTAACCCTCGGGGATCATGATAGTCACATCATAGGAAGCAATATCCAGATTTTCGGTAACGATGCCATCTGCATTGGTACGCAGCCATGCGCCGGTGCCGATACGGACGAACACATTCTGAACAGCAGCGCCGTCAGGTGCGGTAACCTTAACAGTATAATCTGCCTTCTTGATCTTTGTAAGCTTCAACGTGACATTGGGTGCATCGTCCTTCAGTTCAAACTCTGTCACCTCGGCAGTATAGCCATCGGGAACGATCACACTACCCACATAAGTACCGGGAATCAGCGCAATATGGGCAACACCGTCCTTATCGGTGGTGAAGCCGGTGGGCTGCTCCGGCTGATCCTGCTGGGGCTCTTTGGGGTTGACCGTCACGCTGACATTGGGGATGGGCCGATTGGCATCATCCAGCACCGTCACAGTGAAGTCGGTCTTGATGACCACCTCCTGGTCCTTTACTTCACCGGCAACGAAAGTCGCCTTGAAGGTAAAGTTTGCAGCAGGATAGCTGTTGGTGGCATCGGGAAGGGTGCTGATACAGATCTGCACCACCTGACCTTTTTTTGCGGACACAGAAACCGTCACCGCACCGTTTTCATCGGTCTGGGAATCGGATTCCAGATTGCGCATGGCGCTGGTGGTCGTGTTAAACAGGAAGTAACTGTACTTCACGCCATTGGTAACACTGACGCACTGCAGTGTCAGCACACCGTCTTCCTTGGCGGTATAGTTATAGTAAACGCCCTGCTCGTTGCCGGCAGATACATTTACTTTCACGTCGCCAAGTTCCATGGCATAAGGATTGTCAAAGCTGCCTCGCAGGGAGCCAAGGTAGACCGTAAAGGTCTGCTTTTCCTTGGAGGTGTTGCCAATGACAATTTTCGCGGGAGAAAAGGTGTCGGGGGCAGAAACCATCAGGCTGATGACGCCGTTCTTGGGCTTGTAGGTCTCGCCGTTGTAGATGACGTAAGCGTACTCGCTTTCGATCTGCAGGTACTTTTTGATTACCTTGTACAGGTCATAGTAAATCTCCTGACCGGGCTCTACAGTAACCTGAAAGCTTTCCTGACCACCGACTTCAGTAGGGTTTTCCTTTGTGCCCTCCGGCTCTTCTGTCTTCAGTTCTTCAATGTCTGTAATCAGCTTCTGCTCATACTCCTCTGCTGCAAAATAAGCAAAGGCATCCTTGAAGGTCTTGGCATCCGGCACGCTGCCGGTGTGCATCAGACAAATATTGCCGAAACGGTCAATGATAACGGTGGTGGGGTAAGCAGTGATCTGCATAATTTTTGCCCACTCCTCGCCGCACTTGACCATGGGGAAGGTAATACCCATTTCCTTCTGCAACGCAGCAACAGATTCGTTATTGCCGTCCACGGGGTTCATTGCCAGAACGGCGATCGAATCACTGTACTCGGCATAAGCCTCCTGCAGGAAGGGGAACTCCAGCATACAGGGCTGGCAGTTATTATAGAAGAAATTCAGCACCACTGCCTTTTTGCCCTTAAACAGCTCGGACAGTGTGTACTCTGTGCCGTCAGGGCCTGTCACTGTGAAGTCCATCACAGCGTCGCCCAGCTTATAGGTCAGTTCTTCTATGTTGGATGCGTCCATTTTACCGGTCTGCAGAACGATTTCTGTCAGTTCGCCGGTAAGGGGATAGTATTCTTCAGCCTCGTAGCCGGTGGGAACTTTATCCAGCACCGCAACATAAGTATTCCGTGCCACATCCGTAAAGGATGCAGCGCCGGATTCATTTGTTTTTACAAAGGTCACCAATTCACTCATGGTCTTGTCTTCATAGACAAACAACCCCACATCCTTCAGCAGAATGCCGGAAGCGGATTTGACCTCAATGGTATAGGTAGCAGTGTCTCCTGTCTGCTGTCCGGAGCCCGTGTTACCGCCCAGCGCCACCAGTGCCAGAACCACACCGATTGCAACGACCAGCAGCACAGCGCCTACCGCCAACAGAACTTTTGTTGTTTTAGACATTCCTGCACGCTCCTTTTATTAAAATAAGCGCCTTGTGATTAACCCTGGATATAGCAGCACATGAACAGCCATGCGATCTCGCTGTTGATGCCGGGAACATTTTCACCGTTATCGTTACGGAAGATATAGTTGCCATCCAGCTTCCACCAGCCGTTATGGGCGCCGTTATTCTGGATAATGTACTGCAGATCCTCGGTGAGGGGGTACATGCCGCTCTCTTCGTCTACGCACTCAATGTACTTTGCAACACATTCCGTGTAGTTTTCCTTGCGCTGGAAGTTGCCGTCTGCATCATAGAAATAGCAGTTCACACCGGTATGCTCCAGGATGGTTTCGTAGGGATCCAGGTACTTGACCTTGGCATTCTTGCCCAGGCGCACCAGCACCAGAGGACCTTCTGCGGAATCCAGGTGGAAATAGCCGTTGCTGTCAAGCACCAGCTTGTAGCTGTCGGTGGGCTTGGTCAGGTCAAACTCGGCAATGGCTGCGCCGGCAGGCAGGGTATAGCTGGTGGGCGCAGTCTTTGCGCTGTAAACGATCCAAGGCTCGTCGGAAACAGACCATGCATGCTCGCCGATACGCTCAATGCCGAAAACAGCATTGCCTTCACCGGCATCCACACCCAACACCAGAACGGTAGTACCGGTATTGTTGGTGCCAATCATTTCGGGACGGACGGAAATGGTGAACTTATTGTCCTTTACCTCTGCTGCAGATGCTTCCTGCACAAAGTGGGGAGCGCCGTAGTAGCCGATAGCTACGCTGCTGCCGCCCAGGGAGAATTCATAAGTACCGCTTTCGGTGGGAGCAAACAGATAGTAGCTTCTGTTCTCCTTGTCCAAGGTGATTTCGGTAGCGCCCACATTGATATAGTAAGCCTCGCATTCCTTACCGCCAACGGTCAGGGTCTGCTTCTTATCGCCAAGGCCGTAGTTCAAAACCACTTCAATTGCCTTTTCCTTTGCAGTCAGCTTCAGTGCAGAAGCATCGTACTTGTAGTTGGCCTCGGAGTCAGTGAACTGCAGCTCCACGGTGTAATCACCGGCGGGCAGAGTTTTCTCTGCCACACCGTTTTCATTTACAACCTGCATACCGGCCTGGGCGCCGTTCTGCATGAACTTTACCACAACACCGGAGGTAATGGGCTTACCCATTGCATCTTTGATCGCGACCTGATATGCCACCTCGCCGCTGCCGCCGCAAGCGCCAAGCACGCTTACGCACAGCACCACTGCCAACAGCAGTGCCATAAGCTTTTTCATATTCTTCATATTCATACCTCAATTAGCCCAGCTGCTTGTAGTAGTAGCACATCTTACGCCAGGAAGTCTCAACACCCTCAAAGGTGTACTTATCCATCAGCTGCTGCAGGATCTCTGCCAGCTCCTTATCCACAACAACGCAGCCCTTCAACTCGCTTGCGCCGCTGTTGATGATCTGCTTCTCGTACTTCTTCATGATTTCGGTGCAATCCTTGCCCTTGCCATGATAGATGCCGTTGAGGACGTCCTCCACCTTATACATTTCGTACATGGTCTCGTATTCCTCGCCCCACTGCTTCTTCAGGTATTCCTTAGTCTTCTCGGGATCGTTGTCATTGTAGGACATTGCAGTGATAATAAAGGTATCGTTCTCATCCTTGCTGAAGTCAAAAGCGCCCAGTTCAATAAGACCCTTCACATTACCGGCAGAGCAAATGGGAGTGCTGATGCTGGAGGTGGAGTTCACGAAGTCTGCATACAGCTTGCTGCCCTTCTTGCCGTTACCCAGATCATGGTAGTAGATACCGTCTTCGCCCAGAACTGCCTTGATGCCGGGAGCGATGGTGTAGTTCATAGTGCTGCCGGTAGCATCGGTATCATAGGAGAATGCTCCGGGGGAAGCGCTGATGAACTGCTTGTAGGAAGTGCCAAGGTACTCGATATCGTAGTACACGTAGCCAATCTGCTCGTTGGTGGACTTCAGTGCAATATTGATGTAGTAGGGCTTGCCTGCCTCCATCTCATAAACCATGGTGACTTCACCGGGTTCGTTGAAGGTACGCTCGAAAGCCTTTTCTGCATCAAAGATGATTTCTCTGTCCTCGTTAAAGATCCAGCCGTCCACGCCGTCACGGGAATCGTTACGGGAGGTGATACGGTAAACACCGGTCTTATCGGGAACGAACTTTGCATAGTAGCCTCTGGGAACGATGGTACGGTTGTAGTAGAAGAAGTTGGTTTCTACGTTCTTACCCAGCTTTGCTTCATAAGCGGAGAAAGTAGCCAGACCCTTGATGGGATCTTCCAGCTGCTTATCGGTGCCGTAGGCCTGGAAGTACTTACACAGCTTCATCCATTCCTTGTCATCAGCCTCATCAAAGCCCAGTGCCTTGTCAACGATCTGCAGCAGGTCATACAGCCCCTGGGTCACAGGGGTGATACCCACCAGGTTGGAGTTGTTGGCATAGAATGCATAGTTCTCCAGCTCGGCGCCGTAGTCCTTGCCCTCATATACCAGCTCGCCGCCGTAAGCCATAAGCCACAGAGAATTTTCTTCGTTGAAATCGGTAGCGCTCATCAGGTCCACCAGCAGCAGGGGGCCGTTCTCGCTGCCAACATGGTAGTAGCCGTCCTTGCTGTTGTAAACCAGCTCTGCATAGGTGTACTCGAAGCCATCAGCAGAAACAGCGGCCTTACGGGGAATGTAGGACTCTGCTTCAATGTCAGCCTCGTTAACAACACGCATGTTCTTCACGTAAACGGTGTCATCACCCAGGCAGGTGGAGCTGTCCTTAATGTAGCACAGCGCGACTTCGTAAACACCATCCTCTTCTGCCACAACAGAGTAGCAGCTTTCCCATTTCTCGGGGTCCTGCATACCGGAAATTGCGTTAATATCCTGGTCGTTAACGATAACGTACATCATATCGCCGCCTGCCTCGCAGGAACGGAGGAAGTCAAAGCCAAAGGCCTGACCCTTCTTCAATGTCACGTCAATGTACAGAATTGCAAAGGAATCGTCAATACCCTGGTTGGATGCCTTCAGGCACTTTTCGCCCAGCTTTTCAGCCTCAATAAAGGGCCAGGAGTACTCGCCGCTTTCGCCCTCTTCTGCACGGAAGGTAGCTTCATAGTCGCCGTTTTTCACAATGGCAGCCACCTCGTCAGAGGAAGCCATCTCGTAGGTGGGCTTAATGTTGGTAACCAGCTCGCCCACACCGGCATACAGCTTCTGCTCGTAATCATCCGCAGACAGTGTCTCAAAGAGACTGGTGAAGGGACGCAGGCTGGTGATAGCGCCGGACTCAACCAGAACGATCATGCCGTAACGGTCAATGATCACAGAGGTGGGGTAACCCTGGATACCGAAGGTATTTGCCCAGGTAGTGGGGCAGCTTGCCAGAGGGAAGGTCATGTTCAGACCGTAGGTGCCGGGGAATGCGGCAATGGCCTCGTCAGACTCGCCCAGGGGGTCAACTGCAATGATGCCCACATCATCCTTGTACATCTGGTAAGCTTCCTCCATGAAGGGGAACTCGGTGACACACCAGCTGCAGCTGGTATACCAGAAGTTCACAAGAACCATCTTCTTTTCCTTCAGCATCTCGGACAGCTTCACCTCTTCGCCCATGGGGGTGGTGACGGTGAAATCATACATGATATCACCCAGACCCAAGGTGGTGTCTGCCAGGTTGCCGTCGGTGATCAAAGAGGAGGTCAAGGTAATGTCTGCCTTGGTACCGCTGAAGCTGTAGCTCTTTGCCACCTCGTAGCCCTTGGGCACGGTGGACAGGGTAATGGCATAGTTATCCTTACCATCCAGCTGGATGGTGGCAACACCTTCTTCGTTGGTCTCGCCATAGCCCTTCATATCTGCAAGGGTATCATCGGCAAAGACAGAGACTGCCACGCCCTTCAGGGGCAGGCCGCCTGCAGACTTGACCGTAACGGTGTAAGCACCTGCTTCACCGCTGCCGGTGGCATCGGTGCCGTTCTGCTTGTTACAGCCGGCAAGACCTGCGCACATACACAGCACAGTTGCCACTGCAAGGAACATCGCTAAAATCTTCTTCATTCTGCTCATAATGTTCTCCTATTCTTTATTCAATGAGTCGTGTTCGCATACTTTCGCATACTAATCTCATTATCTTGTGTATATTATCATATGCAATAGGATGCCGTCAATAAAAAATTGTGCAAACGGTCTTTTTCTTTCTACCGCACACAAACACTTGTGCATTGACCGTGACACAAAGACACGCCCTACACCCCCTCCCCTATCCTTCGCCCGGTTGCGAAACTTTTTTTCAAAAACGATCAAAATACTTGCAAGATACATTATTTAATGGTATTATATTCTAAATGTCTGCGGCCATTTTGTGGCCGGACAATAAAAAAGGAGGCACATTATGACGCTCAGTGAAAAGAAGCAACTGCAAATCACTGCCTGCAAGGTCCGTATGGGTGTAATTGAATCCACCTATGGCGCCAAGGCAGGACACCCCGGCGGCAGTCTGTCCGCTGCGGAAGTTTTCACCTACCTCTACTTCAAGGAAATGAACATTGACCCCGCAAACCCCAAGTGGGCTGACCGGGATCGCTTTGTTCTGAGTAAAGGTCACACCACCCCCGGTCTGTACTCTGCTCTGGCTCTGCGTGGCTACTTCCCCGTGGAAGATCTGCCCACCTTCCGCCACATTGACAGCTACCTCCAGGGTCACCCCAACATGAATACCGTTCCCGGTGTTGACATGTCCACCGGTTCTCTGGGTCAGGGTGTTTCCGTTGCTACCGGCATGGCACTGGCTGCCAAGCACACCAGCAAAGCAAACCGTGTCTACTCCCTGCTGGGTGACGGCGAGATCCAGGAAGGCCAGGTCTGGGAAGCATGCATGGCTGCTGCCCACTACAAGCTGGACAACCTGTGCATCGTTGTGGACAACAACGGTCTGCAGATCGACGGCAATATTGCCGACGTTATGAGTCCCTACCCCATCGTTGACAAGCTGGAAAGCTTCGGCTTCTACGTTCAGGCTATTGACGGTCACGACTTTGACGCCATTGAGGCAGCATTTGCCAACGCAAAGGCTACCGAAGGCAAGCCCAGCGCCATCGTCATCAAGACCGTTAAGGGCAAGGGCGTTTCCTTCATGGAGAACGATGCCGGCTGGCACGGCAAGGCTCCCAACGATGCCGAGTACGCACAGGCCATGACCGAGCTGAAGGCTCAGCTGGCAGAATTGGAGGCATAATTATGGCAGAAATGAAGAAAGTTGCTACCCGTGACAGCTATGGCGCTGCTCTGACCGAGCTGGGCGCACAGTATGATAACCTTGTGGTTCTGGATGCTGACCTGGCAGGTGCTACCAAGACCGGCACCTTCAAGAAGGCTTTCCCCGACCGTTTCTTTGACTGCGGCATCGCCGAAGCCAACATGGTTGATATGGCTGCCGGTGCCTCCACCATGGGTCTGATTCCCTTCTGCTCTACCTTTGCGGTATTTGCTGGCCGTTCCTACGATCAGATCCGCAACGGTGTGTGCTACCCCAAGCTGAACGTCAAGCTGGGCTTCTCTCACGCTGGTATCACCCTGGG
>JAFYNQ010000054.1 GCA_017548065.1 Oscillospiraceae bacterium | reverse complement strand
GAAGCTAACCCGTTCACGGGTCGCAAGTAACAGTCTTTTAGCAGCTGGCAGATCGTACTTACGTGTTGACACGTTACGCGAGGAACAGAGGGCTATGCCCGCATATGAAGAACCCCCGGTTTTACCGGGGGGTTCCTTTTTCTGTGAAAGTAGACAAAAAGTAGATATAACGGGGTATTTTGTCAAGAAAGCGCAAGCTTCTTTAAATGGAACAAATTTGCTTGCATTTAAGAAAATAAGCCGTTATAATGGGTTTATCATTCAAAACGAAAGGAACATGTATCTATGAAACGTTTGATTGCATTGCTTCTGTGTCTGGTTACCGTGCTGCTTTGCGCTTGTGGCGGACAGAGCGCTGCTCCCACCCAGCCCACCACCGAGGCAACCGAGCCGGAGCCCACCGAGTACCAGATGATCGTGGACCCCAAGACTCCCGTCTGCGACGGTAAGACACTGAAGATTCTTACCATTTCCAGTAGCTTTGGTCTGAACACCACCAACTATCTTTACGAAATTGCAAAGGATCAGGGCTGTGAAGAAGTTGTCATTGGCAGACTGTTCCTTGCGGAGTGTACGCTTCGTACCCACGTGAAGAACCTGACACAGAATAAACTGGCTTACCGTTATTATAAGAAGGATGCCCCCGGCGATTGGGTAGTGTCCCAGGACAACGAATACTCTATGGAAATGGGCATTCTGGACGAAGATTGGGACATCATCTTCCTGCAGCACAGCGCTACCGGCGCAGCAGAACCCAATACCTATTCCGATGAAACAAGCGGCGATTATATCAACGTGATCATGGGCTACGTACGGCAGAGAATGACCAACCCCGATGCCCGCTTTGTCTGGAATATGACCTGGGCATTCCCGTCTTATTCCACCTCCGGTCTGTTCGTGGGTCTTGGCTCCGATCAGATGAAGATGTACCAGCTGATCGTGGACACAGTGAATCAGCACATTGTCCCCAGAACCGACTTTGCAACCATCATCCCCTCCGGCACAGCTGTTCAGAATGCCCGTTCCAGCTACATCGGTGACAACCTGAAC
Organism: Oscillospiraceae bacterium; assembly: GCA_017548065.1. Classification (GTDB taxonomy): domain Bacteria; phylum Bacillota; class Clostridia; order Oscillospirales; family Oscillospiraceae; genus Faecousia. Next base: position 40,204 of record JAFYNQ010000054.1, on the reverse strand, counting down.
CGTGACAATATGCACCTGAATGAAATGGGTTACGTCATTGCCGGCTACATGACCTATGCGTCACTCACCGGTAAGCCCATTGAGACCATTGGTCTTGATAAGTTCGGCAGCAGCGTGGTCCTGCTTCCCCAGGACAAGGAAGTGATCATTGAGTCTGTGAACAATGCCCTGGAAAACCCCTTCCAGGTAACCCAGTCTGTCCACACCGAACGCTCCTGAATGCAAAAAGCGCTGCCCACCCGGGCAGCGCTTTTTTGTTTTGTTCTTTGCACGGGGAGGTCATTCCCGGTTCAGATAATTATTTAAATAATTCAAAACCCGCTTTTTATCCCCTGACCACAAGGGGGCGACCAGATCCCGCTTGGCGCCGTCGCCGGTGATGCGGTGGACGACTGTTTCCGGGGGCAGCAGGGAAAGGCAGGCTTTCAGCCATTGGGCATATTCTTCCAGGGAAAGGCAGTCAAAGGCGCCTGCCAGGTAAGCTTTCTCCAGGTCGGTGTTTTTCAGCACGTGCAGCAAATGGAATTTCACCCCGTGGGTGCCGGCGTCTAATGCAAATTGTGTGCTGGCAAGGGCATCTTCCAACGTCTCCCCGGGCAGACCTAAAATAATATGGGTCACCACATGAATACCGGCTGCCGACAGCCTGGCTACGGCATCGGTGTAGACACTGTTGTCATAGCCACGGCGGATATAGCTTGCGGTTTTTTCGTTGGAGGACTGGAAGCCCAGCTCCACCATCACCGGCTTTTGCGTGTTCAGTTCCGCCAGCAGCGCCACAGTTTCCGGGGGCAGGCAATCCGGTCTTGTTCCAACGGAAAGACCTACGATCTCGTCCGGCGCCAAAGCTTCCTCGTAGAGCTTTTTCAAATATGCCACCGGGGCATAGGTGTTGGTAAAGGACTGAAAATATGCCATATATTTGCCGCTTTTGTTTTTAGCGGCAACTTTTTCTTTGGCAGCTGCCAGCTGGGCGGCAATATCGCTGCAGCGTTTGGCGGCAAATTCGCCGCTGCCCTCACCGGAGCAGAAAATGCAGCCGCCCGTTCCTAACGTTCCGTCCCGATTGGGGCAGGTAAAGCCGCCGTCCAGGGACAGTTTATAAACTTTGCAGCCAAAAACATTCAGGGAATAATCATGAAAGCTTCTGTACATGACTTCACCTCCGGATTGATTATAACCTGCCGGGAAAGGGATTGCAAGAATTGTATTTTTGTGTTAAATTATAGAAAAGGAGTTGAGCCTATGAAAGAACATATTGATACCATACCCGTCAGCGAGGCTTACGAGTCTGCAGACGAATGTCCCTTTTGCTGGCTGGAACGCCAGGTAGAGCAAAAAGCGATCCGCTATACAGCAGGTCCTTGCGCCAGCTACATGGAGCCGGACGTCCGTGGTGCCACTGATAGCCAGGGCTTCTGCCGTATGCACTTCAAGAAATTGTACGATTACGGCAATTCTTTGGGCAATGCCCTGATGATGCAAAGCTACCTCATCGGCTTGCGCAAGGAACTGGATGTGCAGCTGGACAACCTGGAGCTGCCTCCCAAGAAGGGGCTGTTTGCCAAAAAGCCCCAGGGGGATATGCCCATCCTGGAGTGGCTGCGGAAGAAAAATGCTTCCTGCTTTTTGTGCGGCAAGATCAATTACAACATGAACAGATACTATGCCACCTTCTTCCATATGATCAAGGACGCAGAGTTCCGCACCAAGGTGGAGGGCAGCAAGGGACTTTGTATGCACCACCTGGAAAAACTGCTGGAGGCTTCCGGGGAATACCTGGGCAACGGGGAGCGTGAATGGTTCTTTGAGACGGTGGGCAACCTGATGCATGACAACCTGACACGAATCCAGGGGGATCTTGACTGGTTCGTGGATAAATTTGACTATCGCAACGCAACTGCGGATTGGAAAAACTCCAAGGATGCAGTTTCCCGTACCATGCAGAAGCTGAAGGGCGGCTTCCCTGCGGACGGTCCTTTCCAACAGAAATAAAAAACGGTGCTGCCTTAATATGGGAGGCAGCACCGATATTTTTTACAGAAGGGGAATGTTGTTCTCGCTGCAGATGCGCAGAGTTTCGTCATCCCAAAGGCTGGTCTGCACCTCACCGATGTGTGCGCAGCCAATGAGCAGCATACACAGTCGGGACTGACCGATACCGCCACCGATGGTAAGGGGCAGCTGACCCTCCAGCAGCATTTTGTGGAAGGGAAGCGCACGGCGGTGGTTGCAATTTGCCAGCTGCAGCTGACGATCCATGGCAGCGGGATCCACACGGATGCCCATGGAAGAGATCTCAAAGGCAATGCCCAGCACATCGTTCCAGAAAATGATGTCGCCGTTCAGTGTCCAGTCATCATAGTCGGGGGCGCGCATGCCGTGGGGCTTGCCGGAGCGAAGCTTGCCGCCGATCTGCATAATAAAGGCTGTCTTATGCTCTTTTAAGTACAGATACTCCCGCTCCTCGGGGGTGTTATCGGGATACAGATCCTCCAGCTCCTGGGAGGTGACAAAGCTGACCTGGCGGCACAGCTCCACCTTGATCTGGGGGAATTCCTTTTTCAGTGCCTCGCTGGCATCGCAGATCACATCCACGATGGACTGCACAGTTGCCTTCAGGTACTCCGGGGTTCTGTCCTCTTCCCGGATGATACGCTCCCAGTCCCACTGGTCAACGTAAATGGAGTGGATGTTGTCCAGCTCCTCATCACGGCGGATGGCGTTCATATCGGTGTACAGACCTTCGTGAACTGCAAAGCCGTACTTGCCCAGCGCCAGGCGCTTCCACTTTGCCAAGGAATGCACCACCTGGGCATCGTCGCCGATGGCAGGCACGTCAAAAGCGACCGCACGCTCCTTGCCGGACAGATCGTCATTCAGACCGGAGGTGGAACGGACAAACAGCGGTGCAGACACACGCTGCAAATGCAGCGTCTCCACGAACTCGCCCTGGAAAATTTCTTTTGTCAGCGCAATGGCACGCTGCAGCTCATAGCCGTTGAGCACCGGCGCATAGTTTTTGGGAAGTATTACTTTATTCATACTCATACCCCCTTGAGAAAATATCTAATAGTATACCACGAAAAACCGCCGAAAGTCAACTAAAAATCCTGCTGCTGCACAGTATCGTCGGGGATTTTTCGCATGAGCCGATAAAGTCCTTCTGCCTGCTCCGGTGCGATCTCCTGCCAGGGGGCTTTGCCGGCGGCGAGATAGCGGTGATCTTTTTGCTTGTAGACCTTTTTGCTGCCGTCAGAAAGCTGCAGCGTGATTTCGTACACATCGCCGCTGACAGCGCCGGGATCGGTTTTCGGCCTGCCAATTGGCTCTAACAGCCGCAGGTAGAGCAAAACATATTCCATTTTTTGCATGTCGGTATAAGCTCTGCGAATTTGCACATCCTTATGCTGGCAGGTAATTTCCACCCCGGTCACAACACGGACAATAGGTGCAGTGTTCTTAGAAGCACATCCACTCAGCAGAAAAATGCAAATGGCAGAAAGCAGAGAAAAACAAAAAATTTTCTTCATGCCGTCAGCTCCCTTCGGTGTTCTGCTGTTAGGATGCGCACCTTCCTGCGGTTTATGGTCGGTAAATAATGCTTTGTGTTTTGATAAAAAACCGGGACCCGCATGGAAGCGAGTCCCGGAAAAATTTTACATACCGTATTCGGCAGCGTATTTCTGCACATCCTCCACGGTGTTGTTGTGTCTTGCTTTTTCTGCGGCAAAGCCAATCATGTGGTTTTGCACGGAAATCTGAATATTGGCAGCGCACCAGCCGGTGTAGTTGCCGCTGAGGTACTCATGCAGCTCGGAAACGATACCCTGATCGCCGCCACCGTGACCGCCCAGAATGCTTTCCTCGGTCTCGGCAACTGTATAGGTATGGGTCTGCTTGTCTTCAAAGGTGTACACGGTGATCTCGGTGTCGCTCATGTTGGCGAACAACTCACCCTTTGTGCCGAACAGACGGATGTAACGGCCACCCTTGTTAAATGCGTTCATGGTGAAGCTTGCGGTAATGCCGCCTTCAAACTCCATGTTCACCACCTGATGGTCAACCACGTCGTTGTTGGCATGGAAGACGCACAAACCGAAATCGGTGGTCTTCAGTGCGGTCATGACCTCCTCGTCGGTGGGCATATATTCCTTTGCGATGCCACGGGTGGATGCCTTGCGGAACCATGCATTGTCCTTGTCGTCGTAGTACAGCTTGCGGCAGTTGTAGGGGCAGGTATCTTCCACGGGGCAGCCACCGTCAATGCAGCGGACGGGAGAACCCTCGGGGGCGTTCTTCTCGGTGAAGTAGGTCAGGCTGCCGAAGGAAGAGACCTTGGTGCAGGGCTTGTCCACCAGCCACTGGATAATGTCCAGATCGTGACAGCTTTTTGCCAGTAGCATGGGGGTGGTGTCAGCTTCACTGTGCCAGTTGCCACGGACATAGCTGTGGCTCTGATGCACGTTGCCCACAGCTTCCACAGCAACCACGGAGACAATGTCGCCAATGGTGCCGTCCAGTACCAGCTCCTTCACACGCTTGTAGAAGGGAGTGTAACGCAGAACGTGGCAAACCAGCACCTCCACACCCTTTGCCTTTGCAGCATTGGCAATGTCGGCGCACTGCTGAGGGGTGGGAGCAACGGGCTTTTCCAGCAGCAGGTTGTAGCCAAGCTCAATGGCCTTCATGGCAGGCTCGTAATGTTCATTATCCATGGTGGCGACGATGGCAATGTCAGCCAGTTTGGGACGGGAGAGAATGTCCTGCCAGGAGGTGAAGCACATGTCGTCGGGGAGATCGTACAATTCTTTAACATAGTTGCGGCGACCCTCCACGGGTTCTGCCACAGCAACAACTTTATAGCGGTCACGCAGCACATCCAGCTTGCGGCTGTAATTGGAGCCACGGTTACCGGCACCGATAATGATCACGGAATAGGTATTCATAAATTTTACTCCTTCGGTTGCATTTTTTGTGTTTTTATGTTAGCATAATATTGTATGTGTTTATAGTACAAAACCAGTGAAAATTAGCACGATTTTGATATTGGAGGCACTATGGAGCAGTATTATAAAGAGCCGACTCCGGTAACCTACAGTACCGCCGGCATCATAAGGCGCCATTATTTTCGTTATAAAAGCGGCGTACGACTCCACTGGCATGACCGCATGGAGCTGATCCGACTGCATGCAGGACAGGTGCAGGTGGGCTACGGTGAAAACACAGCGATTCTTTCTCCCGGGGAGATCTATGTGGTACCCCCAAGAACCCCTCATGCCGTAAAGCTTCTGTCCGGCACGGTGGAATATGATGTACTTATGTTTGACGTCCGCTGGTTTTACAACGAAGCCGAGGTGACAAAGGATCGTCTTCGCAGTATCTATGACGGACGGGCGCACTTTCAAATGACCACCGATGACAGCAATACGGTGGAGTGCTTTGACAGATTGTGTGCCGTCAGTGAGGAAGCTACCCTGGAAACGGTGGGACTGGTGTATATGCTGCTGCAGCAGCTGCTGGAGCATGCGGTAACGGAGCTTTCCCGAACACCCAAGGGTGACCCCGGCATACTGGAGATCCTCTCCTATATGGAAGAAAATTTTGACCGGGAGCTGTCCACAGAGCTGCTGGCAGAGCGCAGCGGCTATTCTGCCGCCCATTTCTGCCGCAAATTCAAAGAGACCACCTGGCTGACACCTATGAATTATTTGCGGATCTACAGACTGGAAGAGGCGGCCCGACGGCTGCGGCAGGGGGACGGCTCTGTCAGTGATGTGGCACTGGCCTGCGGCTTCCCGGATCCCAATTATTTCACCCGTTGCTTCAAAAAACATTTTGGCGTACCGCCTACCAAATACGAAAAAACAGAAAAGAGGTCCTCCACTTGACTAAGGCAAAAACCCTCAGCAAAGACTTTACCGTCGGCAATATCGCAAAGCAGATGCTTTGGTTTGCCATCCCCTTCATGCTGTCCAATGCGCTGCAGGTATTCTACAGCACCATTGACATGATGATCGTGGGAAAATACGTAGGCAATCCCGGTTTGTCTGCCGTTGGACAGAGTAGCCAGATCTTGAACTTTGCCACCATGATCTGCTTCGGCTTTTCCAATGCCGGTCAGGTGCTGGTGTCCCAGGCGCTGGGCGCAGGAAAACGCAAGGAGCTTAACCGTATTATCGGTACATTGTTCAGCCTGATCGCCATTTTGGCAGTGGCGCTGACACTGGTGATCCTGGGCGCACGTACCTGGATCATGGATGTGATGAATATTCCTGTGGAGTCCTATGACTATGCCATGGACTACCTGGCCATTTGCGGCGCAGGTCTGTTCTTTACCGCAGGCTACAACATGGTCTCTGCCGTTCTTCGTGGCATGGGTGACAGCAAGCGTCCCTTCCTTTTTATCGGCATTGCCTCTGCCATTAACCTGGTGCTGGACATCCTCTTTACCGGCATTTTGGGCTGGGAGGTGGCAGGTGCTGCCTGGGCGACCATCATCGGTCAGGGTGTATCCTTCCTGTTCTCCTTGTACTATCTCTACAGAAGAAGAGAGTCCTTCGGCTTTGACTTTAAGCCCAGAAGCTTTGCTGTCAGCAAGCAGTATGCAAAGCTGATCTTCTCCCTGGGTACACCTATGGCGATCCAGTCCGGCTGTATCAATATCTCTATGCTGTTTGTCAATTCCATGATCAATAACCTGGGTGTGGTGGAGTCTGCCACCTTTGGCGCAGGCATCCGCATTGATGATATTATCAACAAGATATCCCAGGGTATCCAGTTTGCCGCAGTGCCTATGATCAGTCAGAACATCGCCGCCGGCAAGAACGAGCGGTCTGTGAAGGTGGTACATTGGGCATGGATATACTCCGGCATTTTTACCGTGGTTTGCATGACCGCTTATCTGCTTTTCGGTGAGAGCCTCTTTGTGGCATTCTCCAAGGATATGGTGGGCAACCCTCTGTGCAAGACCTTTATCAGCGCTATTTTGTGGATGTTCCCGGCACTGGCGGTGATGCGTGGCAGCAGCGCCTTTATCCAGGCTATCGGCAATGCCAAAATGAGCATGGTGCTTGCCCTTATGGATGGTGTGGTGCTGCGTATCGGCCTCAGCTGGCTGTTCGGCATTTACCTGAACTGGGGCTTCTACGGCTTCGTGCTGGGCTACGGCCTGGCAGCTTACGGTTGCGCCATCCCCGGTATGATCTACTTCCTTTCCGGCGTTTGGAAAAAACGGAAAGTGCTGGCAGAGGAGCTGTAATATGACCATCAAGCTGTCGGATCATTTTACCTATGGGCGGCTGCTGCGGTTTACGCTGCCTTCCATTGTTATGATGGTCTTTACTTCCATTTACGGTGTGGTGGACGGCATCTTCGTGTCCAATTTTGCCGGTAAAACCGCCTTTGCTGCGGTGAACCTGGTGATGCCGGTGCTGATGATGCTGGGTGTTCCCGGTTTTATGCTGGGTACCGGCGGCACGGCGCTGATCTCCAAGACCCTGGGTGAAAAGGATAAAGATAAGGCAAGCGGTCTCTTTACCATGCTGACTTTGATCTGTATTCTCTCGGGTGTGGTGCTGACGGTGCTGGGCATGCTCTTTATGCGCCCCATTGCCAAAGGGCTGGGCGCAGAGGGACAGATGCTGGAGGACTGTGTGCTGTACGGTCTTTTGGTACTGCCTGCCTCCACTGCATATATTTTGCAGTTTGCTTTCCAAAGCTTTTGTGTGGCGGCGGAAAAACCGGGCCTTTCCCTGGCAATGATGGTGACCTCCGGCATCTGCAACATTGTTTTGGATGCGCTGTTTGTAGCGGTATTTGGTTGGGGACTGGTGGGTGCAGCAGTGGCAACCGCCGTTGCCCAGTTTGTGGGTGTGTTCATTCCCCTTATTTACTTTGCCCGACCCAATGAAAGCCTTTTGCGTTTCCAAAAGTTTTCCTTTGACGGAAAAGCACTGCTGCGTACCTGCGCTAACGGCTCTTCGGAGCTGATGAGCAATCTGTCAATGAACCTGGTAAGCGTGCTGTATAATCTGCAGCTGATGCGCTATGCAGGTGAGGACGGCATTGCGGCCTACGGTGTCATTATGTACGTGAACTTTATGTTCCTGTCTGTTGCCATCGGCTTCTCTGTGGGTACAGCGCCTTTGATCGGCTTTAACTACGGCGCAGACAACCGCCCGGAGCAGAAAAATATTTTCAAAAAGAGCATGGTGCTGCTGACGGTGTTCTCTGTGCTGATGACAGCCACCGCCATGCTGCTGGCAAGACCGTTGTCTACTGTGTTTGTGGGCTATGACAGAGGTCTTCTGGAAATGACAGTACGTGGCTTCTATATCTACTCACTGTCCTTCCTGCTGTGCGGCTTTAATATTTTCGGTAGCTCCATGTTTACGGCGCTGAATAACGGACTGATCTCTGCGGTGATCTCCTTTGTGCGTACCCTGGTCTGTCAGACTGCCGCCGTGTTGCTGCTGCCCCTTGTGTGGGAGCTGGACGGCGTATGGTTCGCCATCGTAGCCGCCGAGTCTGCCGCTCTGCTTCTCACCGCCTTCTGCATTTTGAAATTCAGAAAGCGTTATCATTATTTGTAAAATCCGGCACCGGGAGATTTCCTGGTGCTTTTTTTACTTGACAACGGTTGTCTAATGGTGTAGACTAAAGATAGTCTAATGCAGTAGACAAGGAGGAGCTAACAATGGAGATTCCTAAGATCCATGAAAGTGAGTATCGTTTTTGCCTGATCCTATGGGAGCACGAGCCGGTTACGGCAGCAGAACTTGTGAAGCTCTGCTGGGAGCAGCTTGGCTGGAAGCGCACTACTACCTATACCGTCATCAAGCGGTTGGGAGAACGGGGCGTTTTGAAAAATGAGGATGGCACCGTAACGGCAGTGGTTTCCAAAGAGGCTGCCCAGGCAAGGGAAATTGATGAATTGGTGGAAGAAAAGTTCCAGGGCTCTCTGCCTGCTTTTGTGGCGGCATTTGCCAAGCGGCAGGATATTTCCGGGGAGGAGCTGGACGAGGTGCAGCGGATGATCGACCGCATCCGAAGGGGTGAGTGATAATGGGTGACGTATTCCTGAAGATCGTCAATATGAGCATATCCGCCAGCTGGCTTGTACTTGCGGTGCTGTTGCTGCGGCTTGCGCTGAAAAGAGCGCCTAAGTGGGTCAGTGTGCTGCTTTGGGGCTTTGTAGCGGTGAGACTTATTTGCCCTGTTTCCATTGAAAGTGTGTTGAGTCTGATTCCCAGCGCTGAGACAGTGGGTGCGGACATTATGGCGGCAACACCCAGGATCCATACCGGCATTCAGGTGCTGGACAGTGCGGTAAATCCTGTGATTGCGGAGACCTTTGCGCCTGCGCCGCTAGCAAGTGCCAATCCACTGCAAATATGGATCCCGGTATTTGGCTATGTATGGCTGGCAGGTGTGGCGCTTATGCTGCTGTATACAGCGGTCAGCTACCTGACACTGCGAGGTAAGATGGCAACAGCGGTTTTACTGCAGGAAAATGTATACCAGAGCGAAAATGTGGTGACACCCTTTGTTTTGGGTGTGATAAGGCCCAAAATATACCTGCCTTATCACATGGATGACCGCAGCAAAGACTATGTGATCGCCCACGAAAAGGCGCATATCCGAAGAAAAGACCACTGGTGGAAGCCTTTGGGCTTTGTGCTGCTGGCGCTTCACTGGTTTAATCCCTTGCTGTGGCTGGGTTATGTGCTTTTGTGCAGAGATATTGAATTGGCATGCGATGAAAAGGTGATTCGGGAAATGGACAGCGAGGCAAAGGCGGACTACACCCAGGCGCTGGTCAGCTGCAGCGTGCACCGCCGCAGCATCGCCGCCTGCCCTCTGGCATTTGGTGAGGTGGGCGTGAAGGAACGGGTTAGATCTGTGATGCTATACAAAAAGCCCACATTTTGGATCGTTTTGGCAGCTGTTTTGCTTTGCGTTGCTGTTGCAGTGTGCTTTTTGACTGACCCTGCTACCTCGGTGGATGAAAAGCTGTCTGTCTTTCTTGACGGACAGATCGCAGAGCATTTTCAAAATGAGAAATCCGCTGGCAATGCTTGCTGTGTGAATTGGGAGGTTTTGGGGAAAGAGAAAAAGGGCGATGAGATAACGGTTTATATGTGGGTGCTTTACCAGGAGTATAGCCTTTTGAACAATCAGCTGCATGTAGAAACGGCTGTTCATATCCCCACGGTGGTCACAGCGGAGCTGTGCGACAGTCACGGTGTATATGACCTGGTGGAATACTGGGAGCCCAGAGACGGCAGCTACCTGGAGGAAGATATCCGTGGGAAGTTCCCCCGGAGACTGCAGAATAAGGCATTGGACTCACAACGGTATATCCGTCAGCAACGGGAAGAAAATGAAGAGCTGGCATGGCAGTACCTTATGGAGCAACGGGAGAATGCGCCGCTTGTGGCGGCCTCCGGGGAAAATGCAGTGCCGCTGATCCGAATCAGCTCTGCGGAAGACTGCCGGGATTGGGTGTATTGGCTAACGGTGGCTATGGACGAAAATAGCCTGACACCCTTTGATATTTTGGAGAAGGGGCAGGTGAAGCTGGGTATGTTTGCGGTCTATGATGCACAGACCATGGAGTCGCTGCCCTTTAACACACCGTCGGGGCTGGAACCGCAAATGTGGCTGTTTCGCAATGCAGATCCTGCCGGAAGCTATATTGTCACTGTTCGCTTTTCCGATGACCCGGAGGGTGAACTGTATGCCTTCGGTGTCAGGTTTAACAGCAATGCTGCCCAATATGGTGTCGGCGCAGACAGAAAGACAGTGGGAACACGCTATGTGTACGAAAAAGGCGGCTTTATGGGCACCTTTACGGTGACACTGTACAGTGACGGCACTTTTACCTATTATGAAGGCAGCGCAAGCAGCTACTTTGGCTTGGGAACCTGGACACAGGAGGGGGATATGATCACCCTTACAGACGATCCCTTGGCAGGTGGCGGTCTGGTGAACCGTTTTCAAAAAAAGGGAAATGATCTTGTATATGTGTCGGAAGGCTCCACCAATTTTATCTATGTGAAGGTGAAAAACGGTGAAAGCTTCCGCCATGACGGCAGCGAAGAGAGGGAAAACGGCGCAGTGGGCGGCAAGACGGGTATGTCTGTCGCCGAGGCGGTATCTGCGGCGATTCTTTCCCAAAACGCAGGCGACAGCTTTTTGAATATACCCACAGGAGGTATCTGTGTGGAAAGCCATGCGACACTGGACAGCGAAACGATCAGCGGTACGCCCACTGTGGGGGAGAATGAACACAAAACCGAGACGACGGTTTATGTCCGCTATGTTTACAAGCGCTATTATTACAGCGGCGGCACCCTGGAGGATCGGGCAGGTACTGCGTCGGTGGCAGCGATCACCTTGACCGGAAATGAGGAAGCAGGCTATACTGTGGCAGATTTTTGGGAGCCTGCCCCGGGCGACGGCTATGCGGCTGCTGTGCTGGAGCGATTCTCCAAGACGGCGGCAGAGAAGACGCTGGATACCTATACAGATGCTTTGTATGCCAATGACCTGGAATCCAAATGCTTGACCAAGGCACAGCATTATGTGGCAGAGCTGTCGGGAGAAACAGCGCTTCCGGTGGCATGGATATTTGATCCGGAAAGTGAGACGGCGAACACACTGCGGCTGGAATTTGACGTGGCCTGCACCGGTCATTCTGTCAATAGCCAAAACGGTCTTCTGCTGGATTTGGCAAGTCCCACAGTCAAGAAGATTTCGGAGGAGCTGAAGCTGGAGGGCAGGGAGGTCGTGTATTGGACACCTTCTGCCGAGGGTGGTTATACCGGGGAATCTGTGATCACATTTTCATTGTATTCCTTTGATGTGTGCATCCATACCGGCACAGTAACCGTGACGGGTAGTGAATGGGCGGATGGAACTTATGTCTATACTGCCACCCTGGACAGCGATACCCTCACCCTGGAATCCAACCCGGAATCTCTGGGCTTCCGCATCCGGGAAAAATAAATTCCGATTGTCGTGCGCATCGCAGGGCAGAGGCATGAAACAACCCGGCAAAAATTTTTTAAGAAACAATAAGGAACTTTTGTGTCTTGTTCGTATAATAGATGAAAGGCCTTAACAAGGAGGAAAAAATATGGACAACGGCGCAAGTAGCTACCGCCGTTTCCTGGAAGGTGACGAAAGCGCCTTTGAAGCATTGATGCAAGAGCTTTTTCACGGTCTTGTTTTCTTTATCAACGGTTTTGTGCAGGACTCCCACACAGCGGAGGATATTGCCATTGATACGTTTTCAGAGCTCATCGTACATAAGAACCGCTATAATTTTAAGGTGAGTATGAAGACTTATCTGTATATGCTGGGAAGAAGTCGGGCATTGGATCATATAAGAAGACGCAAGCGTATATTGTTTGCACCGATTTCCCAGGTGTCGGAGGTTCAGGATGAATCGGCGGAACTGGAGGAACTGGTGCTGGCAGATGAGCGGAAGCGAAAGCTTCACAGCGCTCTTGCGGTACTGCCGGAAGACATGCGCGTGGTGTTGCATCTTATATACTTTGAAGAAATGACCTATGAAGAAACGGCCAAGGTTATGAAAAAGAGCCGCAAGCAGGTGGACAATCTGCTGTATCGTGCTAAAAAAGAGCTTCGCATCATTCTTGGGAAGGATGGTGAGTCTTTGCTATGAGAGATATGAAGGAATGTCTGACGGAGGTTTTTCTCCGCAGCGAAGAAAAAATAAAAGCCGGAAAGCGCATGCGGACGGTGTTGACCTCTGTGGTGCTGTGCCTTGTGTTGTGTATGGTGTGCTTCCTGCCCCAACTTTTGCCGGGCAATAGTGGCGAACCAGGTATGATGCAGGGCGCAGGCGGAACCGTGGGAATGGAAAGTCTGACGGGCAGCGCCCCCGGGATCACCGTAACCGGTTATCAGTTTTCAAAGGAATTTAAAGGGGAAGCGGATGTTCTGCGAATCACAGAGGCACTGGCATCTTACGGCACCCGGGGAACGCTTGAGGATAATTATGAGAGCTTTGATTCTGTGTCGGATTCTTCCAATATCACCACGGAGTCATCGGAAAAACGAACGGGCTATACCGTTGTCATCACGGCGGCGGACGGTTCTGTGACGGAGTATCTGTTCACGGAAAATACGCTGAAAAATATCACAACAAAGGAAACGGTTTCTTTGTCGCAGAAACAGACAGCGGAGCTGAAGGCGTTGCTGGGCATTGGATAAGAAAGGACGGACGGCAGTGAAAAGGTTGTTTGCAATTCTTTTGGCGATGATCGCCGTTCTGGCCTGCTTCGGCTGCAGAGCGGCAGCACCGTCCTTTGGTGAACCTGCCAATGGTGTGCCAATACAATGGACGGCGCAGTATATCCGCACCAACGGAGGAAACGAGACAATGCAGCATCCGGCTGTGCAGGTTATCAAAAGCTTGGATTCGCTGAAGACTTACTATGAAACCTGGCACGATGTTTATGACCTGGGGCGGAAGGATGCTGTTTATGCCGATACCACGTTAGGCTTTCAGGATGCCTGCGATCAATATGATGAAGCCTTTTTTGAAACGGGCTATCTGGTATTGCTGCTTTTGGAAGAGTGCAGCGGCTCCGTTCGGCATTGCGTAGATGCAGTGACACGCTCAGATGTGGGAGAACTGCAGGTCTCGGTTATCCGAGATGTGCCGGAGGTAGGAACCAGTGATATGGCACAGTGGCACATTATTTTGGAACTTGATCGGAACGCGCTGATTGAGAGCGCTTCGGATGTGACACTGTATCTGGATGGAGCGCTTTCTTATGCAAATGGGGAAGTGGTGTTGCCGAAAAAAGAGCCGGCTTTTGCAAAGCCGCCTGCAGCGATACTTCGCACGGCTGACGGGGACGTCTCTCTGCAGCCGGCAGGCTATAGCTGGACCGTGGTGGGAACAGACGGAAAGGCAATCAGCACCATTGCCGACCAGAGCGGAAGACCGCCTTCCAGAGAATCGGTGACGGCGGTTGCCGTGGAGCCGCAGTGTGCAGAAACGGTTTATGCGCCGATCCCGGGAGGAGAGGGATATGCGCCTACCAACAGTGCCGGTTATTTGGTGAAGCTGCATTGGGAGGCAGAGCCCGCTTCTGTGACGTATATCTGCTGGCCGGAAACCGTATGGACGGAAGTGGGAATTCAGGAGGAGACAGTGATCTCCCAGGACGGCTGCTTTTATGCAAAGCCGGGTGGCTGGTGCTATGAGATCACTGCCACCTGGGAGAATACCGGCACAGGCTACCATGGAATCGGGTATTACTACGTATTCATCACCGATGTCCGACATACCCATACCGCTGCAGCAGTACCCCAAACCGTGGAAGAACCGATCAGCGGATATTGCGGAAATACCTGGACAAAGGTATATATGGACGGAAACACCTATTCTTTTATGTACGGACATTCTGTAACACTAACAGATATCCTTGTGAATCTGCACTATGACCCTCTTAAGGTGTGCCGGTGCGCTACGGAATTTACGGTGGACACAGAATTTGGCATCGGCTACGGCATCAACCTGACAGAAGGGTACGCAAGATGTGAAAAGGGGCAGGCAGACCTGACGGTGGAGCAGATCACGGCGATCCGGGAAATCGTAAGCTGGCTGAAAGAGACCGGAGGAGAATATCCTTTGTCGGGATTGGAGGAAACAAAATGAAAAAGAAAATTTGGGTGCCGGTTTTGATACTGGTGCTGTTGGCGATCCTTATGATCCCGATTCCGTCGGGGGTGTACGAAGACGGTGGTACACGGGCGTATACGGCGCTGACCTATAAGATCGTGGACTGGAACCGTTTGCACGGTGACGGCGTCTTTGCTGAAACAAAGGTCTATTTCTTTCCCAAAAACTTTTCTTCTGTGGACACGCTTTGGGAAGAGGAACTGAAAAATCTACCCCAGACGGACAGCAGTGAATCAAAATACGAGGACTACAACGAGGTCTTTTTGGACAAAGCTGTGGCGGTAAAATATGAAAACGACACGGTGGAAAATATCGTGATCACGGAGATCTACGGTAATTGCTTCTTTGCGCAGTATGCATGGCCGTCGCCTTATGTTTTGAAGCTAAACGGCAGACTGTCCGACAAATGGTGCGTAGGAGACCAAATCAACTGTACCATTGAAAATGGCTATGCAGATAATGACGCGCACCGCTTGGAGGCGGATTTCTTGAGCGTTGAGGAAAGCTACTGGCGGCAAGACCCCGGGATGGCGGCGAAGCCTGTTTTGTATCTTTATCCGGAAGAAAAGACAGAGGTCTTTGTAAAGCTGGCGCTGCAAGGGGAGCTGACCTGCACCTATCCTGCATATCATGACGGTTGGCAGGTAACAGCTGCTCCCGACGGCACACTGACAGATGCCAAGGGGCAGACCTATAACTATCTCTATTGGGAGGGTGAGACAAACGCCCAATGGGATATGACAGAGGGCTTCTGCGTTAAGGGGGAGGACACGGCTGCTTTCCTGGAGGTCGCATTGGCAAAGCAGGGACTGAACCGAAAAGAAGCCAACGAATTTATTGTGTACTGGCTGCCCGTTATGGAGCAAAATCCCTATAACCTGATCAGCTTCCAGACAACTGCCTATGAGAATGCCGCAGCGCTGCACATTGCGCCTGCGCCGGATACGGTGATCCGTGTATTCATGACCTTCAAGGGCATGGATGCTTATCTGGATATTCCTGCGCAGACACTTGCCGCACCGGAGCGAAAAGGCTTCACCGTCATTGAATGGGGCGGCACGGAACTGAAATAAAAATAAAGAGAGCATATACCATGTAATAGCTTTTCTGTCATTGCGAGCCTTGCGTCAGCAAGGCGTGGCAATCTCCATCCTGATAGAGGGGATTCCCACGGCTGCTTTCGCAGCCTCGGAATGACACCAAGTAGCACGGTATATGCTCTCTGTTTTTTACGGACAAATAAAATGCAAATAGAAAGTAAGCGCCAGCAGATCTGCGCTGCCGCCGGGGGAGAGGTTCTTTTTGATAAATTCCCCGTCCAACTCCGCAAGCTTCTCAATGGCAGGGTAGGGGGTTTCTGCCAGCAGTGTTTTCAGACGCTGACAGATCTCCAGCTGCGTTTCCCGTCCGCCACGGTGAATAAGGTTGGTATCATCGGTACTGCAAATCAGGTGCAGTAGGGTGGCGGCGCCTGCATCGTTCAGGGAAAGTCCCTGAGAAAGTCCTTGCCGCAGTGTGGGAAGACCCACCTGCTGCACAGCAGGGAAGCCTGCTTCTGCCTGCCCACGGATGCCGGTGATGCCGTAGCGCACATAAAGCTTCTGTCCCACAGTTTGGGCAGTTTCCTCTGTGATGCCGGCAAAGTCGGCAGCGGTAAGTCCCTGCACCATGGCGGCGCATTCACGCAAAATCGCTTCCACAGTCCACTGCTCCGGGGACAGCCGTCCGGTGGCGGCGCAGAGCAGACCCAGGCTGAAGATCGCTCCCTTGTGGGTGTTGACACCACGGGTAGCCTTCAGCATGGCAGCTTCTGCCTCAATGCCCAGGGGACGCAGCTTTTGGAAGCACAGCTCCGGCGCTTCGTCACGGTTTAAATAGCCGGTTTCGGCGGCCTTGCAGAAGAAGGGGCGAAGGGCAGTGGCGCTGGCAAAGAAATGGCGGATGTCCATATCCTTGTGGGCGCCGTTGTTTTTTCTGTCCACAAGTCCCGGCTTGGGGGTGATGTTGACCTCCTGCTGCAGCGCAAGATAGGCCTGCACCGCAATGAACTCGCAAAGATACTGCCTTGCCGCCACGTAGAGCAGAAAGCCGGTTCTGTCGGTGAGTTCCGCCAGTGGGTGGCTTCTGCGCCCGGCGCAGATGTAGGCATCGTTATCGCAGATAAGACATTTTCTGCGACCGCCGCCCATGTCTTCCCGGGACAGCTTGGTTTCGTTTTCGTCCAGCACGTCCATGTCAAAGAGTCTGCCGATCATAGGCGTGTCCTCAATGTCCATGGCGATCTTTTTCAGCTCTTCTGCGGGTATGTCCACAACGTAGTACGCTTCGCAGCCGGTGATGCTGCGGTGGATCTCGCGGTGCAGCAGACGGCAGCCACGGAGACTGTCCTGGAGCAAACGGCAGCCCACAAAGAAGCCGATGGAAACATCCCGATCCAGCTTCACCGGGCCGGGGATGTTCATGGTAAAGCACAAAAGGGGCTTTTGATACTTGGCAAGCAGCGCCTTTTGTTTTTCTGCCCGCTTTTCACGGGCATCCAGTATTTCCAGCAGTGTCGGTTCCATATCAATCCCAACCCGGTCTCATGCGCTGGTCTTCCAGCTTCTGCAGCAGTTCGTCGGATTTTTCGCCTACACAGCCCACCAGCAGATACTGCCGCTTGAAACGGTCATAAATAAAGTGGGGCATGAGGTGGAAGTTTTCAATCTGTCCCGTTCTGTGCACATGGACACGGGGACCGTCGCAAAGCTGCACACAGTCGCCGATGCTGATGTGATGCTCGTCCACGTAGGTTACGGGCAGATCCTGGGCAATGATCTCGTTTACCTTCTTTTCCAGCTCGGGGATATCAAATTCCGGCGCAGGCTCGGGGAAGGTGATGGCAAAGCCGTGGCGCAGGTCGGCATGACCGCAGCGCTCGTTGTCTTCGTCGGAAATAAACATGCCGCAGATATCCTCGGCGGTGTGCGCCATAAGACGGAAGGGAAGAGATGTGTAGACCGCTTCCTTGATCTCTTCAGGCTCAGGTCCGAAAAGGTTGGGACGCGCCACCAGCACCTGCTCGCCGATGCCGATAAGCAGGTTGGCGTTGGCGCCCAAAAGGGGATACACCAGGTCAAAATGCTCCACCACAACACGCTTGCCCTTATCCAGTGCCTCGGAAATGGCTTCTGCCAGTTGACCCATCTGGGTGAAGCCGGTCTCAAAGCGGATATCCAGGTGGTAGGTGTGGGGGGAGAAGAAGGCGAAGCTGCGATCCTGCTCCATAATGGGCAGGGGACGGATGTAGACACCGTTGTCATCGTTGGTCAGCTCCAGACCGGGGAACATGCCACGGATCAGTGCGCTTTTGCCGGAGCCTGCTTCGCCGATGATGCCGATGAGCTTGTCCGTGGGGCTTAAATAAAGCTGTGCGATCTGCTGACCCAGGGCATACATACGGTGTGCGCCTCGGGGTGCATAGTAGCTGCTGAGAAGATGGGTGGGTCTGCTTTCTACCATAAGATTGCCTCCTTATTTCAGAAAACCGTGGGTTTTCAAGTATGTGAATGTGGTCTCCGGCAACAGTTGGGACAGCGCTTTCTCGTCGCCAGATTGCAGATGCTTGCGGACAGCACTGGCGCTGACGGGGGTGCCGGACTGCTCCAGTCGGGGGATCTCCCGGACGTCAATGCCCTTTTGGGGCAGGTGCGCCTTCAGGGCGGTGTTATACTGATTGGTCATCTGGGACAGCGGCTCTGTGCCCACATACCGGCGGCGGATGCCGAACCGGGGGGCATAGTACCCACTGAAGACCTCAATATCCAAAAGACAATGCACCTGCTCTGCGCTCTCCCGATCCTGCAGGAAATAGGTGGGGAAGGTGGCAGAGGAGATGAGATACGGACCGGTGGGCAGCACGGTCACATTGGGAATGTCCGCAGTGCCAAGCTTCACCATCTCCATGCGGTCAGCGGCGGAAAATTCGCTTTTATCCTCGGACAGCACAAAGACATACAGTCGGTCGCATTCTTTTGCGGCGGTCTCAATCAGGTAGCGGTGTCCCTTGGTGAAGGGGTTGCAGTTCATTACCGCTGCGCCTACCGTCTCTTCTTTTGTGCCCTCCGGCAGCGTGTTTAAAAAGCTTTGGATGCCGCCCTTGCGGTTTTCCATCAAAAGCACGGTGTCGGTTTTGGCAATGGAGTAAAAGAAAAGGGAGGAGAACATGAACTCGTTCTTGGGCTTGGTGTACAGAAACAGATGGCTGTGACCGGCGGCAAAGGCATCCTGCCGCAGCTGGGTCAGCAGCGTGGCGGTCAGGCCCTCACCCTGGCGGAACGGATCCACCGCAATGCACTTTAAAAGATTGCCCATACGGGAGCCGGTGGCGATAATTTCACCCTCGTCCCAGATCAGCACCGTGGCCTCCAGCTGCTCGTCGGCATCCAGTCCTGCACGGGAAAGGAAGTCCTTCCACTGCGCTTTTTTCGCTCCCACAAGGGAACGGGTCAATTCAATATCCATAAAAATCACCTTATTGCAAATTCGTTTGATCCTATTATACAATATATTAGAAAAGTTGCAAATAAAATCTTAAAAAAGAATTGCATTCTTGGCGCAATTAAGATACAATAATACCGATTGTTATATTACTTATCCGCCCTTTGATATACAAGAGCGGAAAGGAAAGGGGATACATAGAAATGGAGATCGTGAAACTGGCCACCGCCGGCACTATGGAGTCCAGCGATGCCTATGTGGAGATCGAGCCTGCTGCTTCTTTGGATATCCAGCTGGAGTCCGTTGTGCAGGAGCAGTTCGGTGACGAGATCTGCAGAGTTGTACGTGAAGTTTTGGAGGAGGGCGGCGTCAGTGGCGCCAATGTCCGTGTGGTAGACCGGGGCGCACTGGAGTGCGTGATCCGTGCCCGTGTGGAGACTGCTATTCTCCGTGGAAAGGGGGATGCATAATGCGCCGCAGTATGCTGTTTTTGCCCGGCAATAACCCCAACATGCTTATCAATGGTAATTGCCTGGGTTCCGATGCGATCATCTTTGACCTGGAGGACGCTGTCTCTCCTGCAGAGAAGGACGCTGCCCGTATCCTGGTGCGCAACACCATGCGCTATATGGATTTCCGTGGCTGTGAGATCATTGTGCGTATCAACTCCATTGACACTGCTTACTGGCAGAAGGACATTGATGAGATCATGCCCTATAAGCCGGGTCTGGTGCTGCTGCCCAAGACCGGTTCTGCTGCCGATGCGCTGGAAGCTGACCGCTACATGACCGAGGTGGAGCAGAAGCTGGGGCTTCCTCAGAATACCGTCGGCCTGATGCCGCTGATCGAGACCGCTATGGGCGTGGAAAATGCATTTGCCATTGCCTCCTCCACCAAGCGTGTGAAGGCACTGTTCCTGGGCGCTGAGGATTTGACTGCAGACCTGCAGTGCAAGCGTACCAAGGAAGGTCGTGAGATTGAGTACGCACGTACCCGTCTCGTGGTGGCTGCCCGTGCAGCAGGTGTGGATGTATATGACACACCCTTTACCGATGTTAACGATGACGAGGGTATCGTGACCGATGCACAGCTGGCAAAGGCACTGGGCTTTACCGGCAAGGCATCCATCTCTCCCCGTCACGTGGAGGTCATCAATGCAGTGTTCAGTCCCACCCAGAAGGAAGTGGACTACGCTTACGAGGTCATGGATGCCATTGAACTGGCAAAGTCCCAGGGTAAGGGCGCCATTGCACTTCACGGCAAAATGATTGATGCGCCCATTGTGACACGTGCGCAGCAGACCATTGCTATGGCACAGGCACTGGGTATGGAAAGGGGTGTGTGAGCATGAGTAAGGTCGTTAGTTCCATTAAAGAGGTCGTGCAGCTGGCAGGGCTGAAGGACGGCATGACTGTCTCCTTCCACCACCACCTGCGTAACGGTGACTTTGTGCTGAACATGGTCATGGAAGAGATCGCACAGCAGGGCTACAAGGACATCAATGTCAACGCATCCTCTTTGTTTGATGTGCATGTTCCCATTCTGGAGCATATTAAAAACGGCGTAGTCACCGGTATTGCTGCTGACTATATCGCCGCCGGTGTTGGCCGTGCCATTTCTCAGGGCATTATGGAAAAGCCGGTGCAGTTCCGCACCCACGGCGGACGTCCCCGTGACATCGTGCTGGGCAACACCCCCATTGACGTAGCATTCATTGCCGCACCCACCGCTGATACCATGGGTAACTGCTCCGGTAAGTACGGTAAGTCCGCCTGCGGCAGCCTTGGCTACGCATTTGCTGATGCCATGTTTGCCAAGAAGGTGGTAGTCATCACCGATAACCTGGTGCCCTATCCTCTGCAGGACTTCTCTATTTCCGAGGACTGGGTAGACTACGTTGTGCAGGTGGATGCCATCGGTAACCCCAAGGGCATCGTCTCCGGCACCACACAGATCACCCGTGACCCCGTGGGCCTTGTGATGGCTTCTCACGCAGCTCAGGTCATCGCCAACTCGGGCCTACTGAAGGACGGCTTCTCCTTCCAGACCGGCGCCGGCGGCGCATCCCTGGCAGCTGCAAAGTTCCTGAAGGACATTATGCTGGAGAGAGGCATCCAGGGCAGTTTCGGTCTTGGCGGCATCACCGGCTACATGGTGGATATGCTCCAGGCAGGCTGCTTCCGCAACCTGATGGACGTGCAGTGCTTTGACCTGAAGGCAGTTGAGTCTATCCGTACCGATCCCCGTCACCAGGAGATCAGCGCAATGCACTATGCTTCTCCTGCCAGCCGCAGTGCGGTGGTGGACAGCCTGGATGTGGTCATCCTTGGCGCAACGGAGATCGATACCGACTTTAATGTCAACGTACATACCGATTCCAACGGCTATATCATGGGCGGCTCCGGCGGTCACAGCGATACCGCAGCCGGCGCAAAGCTCTCCATGATCATTGCACCTATGTTCCGTGCAAGACTTCCCATCGTCACCGACCACGTCACCTGCATCTCTACCCCCGGTAAGGACATTGACGTGCTGGTCACCCAGGGCGGTATTGCCGTGAACCCCAAGAATGTGGAGCTGACTGCAAACCTGAAGGCAGCCGGTCTTCCTATTGTGGATATCCACGAACTGAAGGAAAAGACCGAGCGCATCACCGGCACACCTGCAAAGCTGCCTAAGGGCGACCGTGTGGTGGCAGAGGTGATCAGCCGAGACGGCGAGCTGCTGGATCGGATCTACAACGTACCCCAGAAATAAGTATGTTACGGCCTTTGCCGTGAATAAAAGAGGAGGAAACACTATGAGAGAAATTAAGGCGGAGAAGATCACCGAAGTGGTCAGAAAGCTCTGCATCAATGCGAACTGCTACCTGCCCGAGGATGTGAAGAAGCGCATTGAGGACATGCACGATGCTGAGACATGGCCTCAGGCACGTGAGATCCTGGAACGCATCATGGAGAACTATCAGCTGGCTGCAGAGGGCGATCGCCCCATCTGCCAGGATACCGGCCTGGCTTGCGTGTTCCTGAAGATCGGTCAGGAGGTACATATTGAAGGCGACCTGACTGCCGCCATCAACGAGGGTGTCCGCCAGGGCTACATTGACGGCTACCTGCGTAAGAGCGTTGTCCGTGATCCCATTGACCGTGTGAACACCGGCGACAACACACCTGCTATGATCTATTACGATATCGTTCCCGGTGACAAGGTGGAGATCACCGTTGCTCCCAAGGGCGCCGGCAGTGAGAACATGAGCCAGATCAAGATGCTCAAGCCCTCCGACGGCGTGGAAGGCCTGAAGGAGTTCGTTCTGTGGGCAGTTGAGAATGCTGGCCCCAACCCCTGTCCTCCCATTGTGGTTGGCGTGGGTGTCGGCGGTACCTTTGACAAGGCTGCATTCCTGGCAAAGAAGGCGCTGACCCGTGACCTGGATGTTCCCAACCCCGATCCCGCATGGGCAGCACTGGAGAAGGAACTGCTGGAGAAGATCAACGCTCTGGGTATCGGACCTCAGGGTCTGGGCGGCAAGACCACCGCTCTGAGCGTGAACATTGAACAGTTCCCCACCCACATTGCAGCACTGCCCGTTGCAGTGAATATCAACTGCCACGTTGCAAGACATGAGAAGGAGGTAATCTGATATGGCTATTACCATTACCACCCCTTTGACCCGTGAGAAGGTCAGAACCCTGAAGTCCGGTGACAGCTGCCTGATTACCGGTGTTATCTACACTGCCCGTGACGCTGCCCATAAGCGTCTGTGTGAGCTGGTTGCCCAGGGCAAGGAGCTGCCCCTGGATGTGAAGGACAGCATCATTTACTTTGTGGGTCCCACCCCCGCCCGTCCCGGCGAGGCGATCGGTTCTGCCGGTCCTACCACTTCTTACCGTATGGATGCTTACAGCCCCACCATGATCCAGCAGGGTCAGACCGGCATGATCGGTAAGGGCAAGCGCAGCGCAGAGGTGGTTGCTGCTATGAAGGAGCATGGTGCTGTTTATTTTGGCGCCATCGGCGGTTGCGGCGCACTGCTGTCCAACTGCATCAAGAAGGCTGAGGTCATTGCTTATGACGACCTGGGCGCTGAAGCCATTCGCCGCCTGGAGGTTGAGAACTTCCCCGTAATCGTCATCATTGACAGCGAGGGCAACAATCTGTATGACACCGGTCGTGCAGCATACCTGGAGACTGTAAAATGAAACTTGGTCAACTGCCGGAAGAACAACTGGCGCAGCTGACCACTGACCAGGTAACAAAGATCGTTTACGGCGATTGGAAAGATGACAAAGAGAGCTACGATGTGGCCTTGCTGCTTGGCGGCAAGGCTCTCGTATGTCGTGAGCGGGCAGAAGCCGCAGCTTTTCTGTGGCACAGCGGTCGTGTTAAATGGATCGTTCCCACCGGCGGTGTCAAGTGGGAAACAGAACTGGGTGAAATGTCTGAATCCTCTGTGATGAAGCACTATTTGCTGGAACTGGGTGTTCCGGAAGAGGCGATCTTGCAGGAGGATGAGGCAAAAACAACAGTGGAAAATATGCTGTACTCCACTATTTTGATGCAGCGTGTGCTGAAAATCAAAAATGTCCACAAGGTTGTTGTGGTGACCTCTGCTGCTCACCTGAACCGTTCTCTGCGCCATGCGGAAAATTACCTGCCCCGGTCTGTGAAGGTGTGTGGCTTCTGCATTCCTCAACCGGATTCTGATGCAGAGCATTGGTTCCTGGACCCTGTGCAGAGGGCACGTACAGAGCGGGAGCTGATGCTGCTTTGGAGATTGATGCAGACCGGAATGACACCGGATATAGAATTTTAAGGAGAACAATTATGCTTCAGAAGGATACATTGGAATATGTAATCGGCCTGCGTCGGGAGTTGCATCAGTATCCCGAGATCGGCTTTGACCTTCCCAAAACACTGGCGCTTGTCCGCCGTGAACTGGACAAGCTTGGCGTTCCTTATACAGAAGAATTCGGCAAGAGCAGCATCGTTGCCACCATCAACCCTGAATGCAAGGGCGTTACCATCGGCATCCGTGGCGATATGGATGCGCTGCCCATGCAGGAGGAGACCGGTCTGCCCTTTGCCTCCAAGATTCCCGGACAGATGCATGCCTGCGGTCATGACGGTCATACCGCCATGCTGATCGGTATGGCAAAGGAACTGAAGGCCCGTGAAAAAGAGCTTGCCTGCCGTGTGAAGCTGCTGTTTACACCTGCTGAGGAGTACATTGAACCCGGCTGTAAGCTGATGGCAGAAGACGGTGTTATGGATGACATTGACTTTGCAGTGTCCTGCCATGTTGGCCCTGATTCCGATACCGGCAGGATCGCCATTCGCAATGGCGGCATCAATGCCAACTCCATGGGCTTTACTGTGGAGTTCTTCGGTACTTCCAGCCATGCCGCTTCCCAGCAGAAGGGCAAGGATGCTATTGCGATGGCAGTGGAAGCCTATACCGCCATGGAGATCATGGTAGCAAAGGAGTTTTCTCCCAATGAGCCTCGTCTGTTTAACATCGGCGTGATCCAGGGCGGTCAGACCAATAACATTATCTGTAACTACTGTAAGATGTTCGGTTCTTCCCGTGCCCACTCCGACGAAGTCAGCGAAAAGCTGATCACCCGTGTCCGTGAGATCTGCGAGGGTATCGCCAAAATGAACGGCGGCGAAGCAAAGGTCACTGTGAATAAGTTCCTGCCTTACGTGCTGAACAACGATGCTGTGGCAGAGCAGCTGCGCATTTCTGCCAAGAAGATCGTGGGCGATGACAATGTGTTTGTTCCCGGCAGAGGTCTCGGCGGTGAGGACTTCGGTTTCCTCTCCCGAAAGAAGCCTTGTGCATTCTTCCGCCTCGGCACTCGTTGCAGCGAAGCCACCAGCCATGTACTGCACACTGTGAAGTTTGACCTGGACGAGAATGCCCTGGCAATCGGCATGAAGATTTTCCTGCAGTTTGTGCTGGACAATCAGAATGGCATTGCATTTTAAGGAGAAAGAATATGAAATTTGCTGCTGTGGGTGATGCGCTGATCATTCGTCGCATCCCCGAGACCTACCCCGGCTTTGAGGCAGTCCGTGACTGGATATCCCAGGCCGATGCCAAGTATTTTAACCTGGAGACTACCCTCCACCGTGAAGGCGAGTGCTACGCTTTCGCCACCAACGGCGGCTCTTACCTGCGCAGTGAGCCGGAGGTGCTGGAGGATTGCAAGCGCTATGGCTTCAATATGACCTCCTTCTGCAACAACCATACCATGGACTATGCTTATGACGGACTGACCAAGACATTGGATCATGTGACTGCCAGCGGCCTTGTGCATGCCGGTGTGGGCAGAAACCTGGACCAGGCAGCTGCGCCTGCCTACCTGGAGGCTGTGGGCGGCAGAATTGCTTTGATCGCCATGACCACCTCCTGCAACAGTGACTACAATAATATCGGCATTGCCGGTCAGCAGGCACGCCGTGTCCCCGGACGTCCCGGTGTGAACCAGCTGCGCTACAAGGAGACGGTGATCATCACCCCCGAGCAGATGAAGGTCATCAAGGAAATTGCGGAGCAGACTCACATCAACGCTGCGGAGGATATCTCCCGCCGTGAAGGCTACCGCGATCCTCTGCCGGAGGGTCAGTGTCCCATTACCAAGTACGTAAACTTCAAGGAAGGCCCCGAGCCTAAGTACGAGGCGGTCTGCGATCCCCGTGACCTGGAGCGCCTGGAGAAAGCAATTTTTGAAGCTCAGCTGCAGGCAGACTATATTATTCTGTCTATCCACTCCCACCAGGTCAGCGGCACCTCCAAGGAGAGTCCCTCCGATTACCTGCAGGAGTGCGCAAAGTTTGCCATTGACCACGGCTGCGATGCTGTGATCGGTCACGGCCCCCATCTGCTGCGCCCCCTGGAGCTGTACAAGGGTAAGCCTATCTTCTACTCCCTGGGCGATTTCATTCTCAACAATGAGAACATTCCCTACAGCCCCGAGGACTACTATACCCCCAAGGGTATGACCTCCGACGGCACCATGCATGAGCTGTTCCGTAAGCGCTCTGCCAACTTCACAAGAGGTCTGCAAAGCGACCGTAAGATGTTTGAGTCTGTGATCCCTCTGTGGGAGATGGACGAAGACGGCAAGCTGGTGAGCTTGAAGCTGATGGCTATTGAGCTGGGCTTCGGTCTGCCCCGTAGCCGTGGCGGTATGCCTGCTCCTGCCAAGGACGGCGCTATTTTGGAGCGCCTGAAGGAAATGAGCGAGCCTTACGGCACCAAGATGGAGATCAGCGGCAACATCGCCACTGTGATTCTGGATTAAAAATAGTTCCCCGTGTTGCAAGTCGGCAACACGGGGAGTTTTTGTAAACGATAATGCAGTAAACCAACCGGGTCATCGCATTTGACGATGACCCGGTTTGTAATTTGGAATTATTTTACAACGCCCACAACGACATTCTGCTCGTTGAAGATCAGTTGCATGGAGGAACCTGCCAGAATTTCCTTGGCGACATCTTCACTGTTGGTCAGGATGTTCTTGATGTTGGTGCCTTCCAGCAGCTGCAGGGAGAAGAAGCCGTTGTTTACAGCGCGGTAGTTGTCCAGCTTGCCGGGGACGGGGTTGGTGTAGGTCTTGCCGTCGGTGGCAGGCACAAATTCAGGCTGCAGGTAACCCTCGGGCTTTTCCTGCTTCTCGTTACCGCTGGCGGCAAATTGTTCTGCCAGCATACGGGTCAGCTCGTCCTGGATCTTCTGGGCAGTACCCTTGGGGAAGTTGGTGATACGTACTTCGTAAGCAATCTCCCAATCAAAGGAAGCATCGGTGGGCAGGTAGCCCATGGACTTGTTGGTGCAGGAGGAGTAGAAGGTCATCTTGAAGTCAGATGCTTCACGAACACCTCTTGCGTTGGTGTCGAAGATCTCGAAGGGAGCCATAGCCATGGCAAAGTCACCGAAGCTCATGGTGTACAGAGGCACGGTACGCATACCGGAGTTGCCCAGTGTCTCAAAATTGTTCTCGGTGATGGTGATGTTGCCAACGTTTGCAGCGGTGAAGTTCTTGGAAGCTTCCATAGCTTCTGCGCCCAGACCTTCACCCAACTCAATGTAGTCTGCAAAACGGACTTCACCGGGGATCTGGGAATTGTTGTTCAGGTTGCCGGAGCCGCTGAGAACGAAAATGGAGTGGCAATCCAGGTTCTTGTCCAGATAGCTACGCATAACGCTGTAGTAGTTGCCGGTGGCGATGGTGCTGGGGTCAGTACCACGGGGGTGACCCTGCCAGTTGATCATCACAACGGGCTTGCCGCCTTCACGGTTGAAGCGCACCAGCTGCAGCAGGTTATCCGCTACACCGTAGTGACCGATCAGGTTGTCCTTGGAAACAGCGCCCACGCCTTCGGCCTGGTAGTTGCCGTCAGCCAGCAGGTAGTGGCGAACGGTGTTCACACGCTCGGGACGGCAGAAAGTAGTCTCCATGGTGGCAGGCTTTCTGTCGGCCATGGCAGCCTCAGCGGAGGCAATAACGCCGGTGGTCAGCAGGGCAGTATACTTGGCAATGCCGGGGTCGTCAAAGTTCATGTCGGGACCGCTGTGGTTGTGGTTACAGTGGATCATGATATGATCCTTGGGCAGACCCAACTTATCGGTCAGAACGTTACGCAGAGAATCAACGAAGCCGTAGCACAGCAGCAGATCCAGCGCAATGTACAGAACGGTCTCACCTTCGGTATCGGTGAAAGCAACAGAAACTGCGTTAAAGGGATACTCAACACTGGTGGAGTAACGGTCAGCGGAGTTGTTGTAGCCTCCCAAAGGCACAGAGGATTCGGGGGATACGATGGTGTTGCCGTAGCCTACGGAGAAGACACCGGCAGGTGCGCCACCGTTTGTCTCGGGGGCTTTTTCACCGCCACAGCCGGCAAACATACCGACGGTCATGGCAATGCAAAGAAGAATGGCTAAAAGTTTTTTCATAAAGAATTCCTCCTTGAAATTTTTTGTAATTATACAATAAAATATGAAAAAAATCTATACTATTTTTGTAGACTTGAAAAAATGGTGGTTTTGACGAAAAATGGCGCAAAAGAGAAAGCCCCCACACCGTTGACCGGACGGTGTGGGGGCTTCCACGAAAAGAGAGAGGTCCGAAAAAGAAAGCAAGAAATTCTGATTCGTCTATCTTTGCTTACATTATAACATGGAAATCTAAAGATAAAAGGGGAACTTTGTTAAGTAATTATGAAGCGTATAAAAAAGCGGCATATAAAACTGTGCAATATGCACAATAAATGAGTCCTTTTCTGTGCGATTTGTCACGGCTGTTCATAAATCGCCACCGGGAAGCGGATCGTGAACGGGGAGTGGTCATGTTTAAGGTACGTAAGTTGTGACGTAAAATTAAATTATTTTTTAATTTTCGCAAAAAAGGATTGTTTTTTCTTCCGTTTTGTGGTAACAATGAACGGAACAAACTGTGAATCAGAGGTAAGCTATGGCCTTTATGAAAAAGATTTTTCGGTATTTGCTGAAAATACTGCCAATTTTTCTTGCATATTTCCTTGTGGAGTGCCTTTGCGCTGCCATATTGCGCTCCTACGACCTGACGGCTTTGGCCTTCGGTGGCGCCTGGGCGGTGCTGCTCACTGCGGTGGTGGTGCTGCTGCCCCGAACAGCCGGCAGGATCACCTTCGGTGCGACCTATTATTTCAGCTTGTTATGGGCGCTGGCACAGACCGGCTACAACAGTGTTTTTGGCAAAATGATGTGGCTGACGGATATTTTCTATGCCGGTGAGGGCGCTGACTATTTCGGGGATATTTTGGGAAGCTTTCCTGCGCTGTGGTGGATCGGCGGCATTCTGCTGCTGGGTTTGGGCGGTGTTTTGATATGGCGCTTTCCCGAACCGGGAAAGGGCTTCCGGCCCAGGATCCCTGCTATGGTGGCAGCAGTTCTGTCGGTGGCGCTTCTGTGCGTACTGCCGGAGCTGGTCTTTTTAAAAGACCTGGATATTTGGGGAACACGTTCGGAATATGCCCAGTCCTCTTCCTTCCGTGCCACCTATGAAACAATGTACGATGCCAAGAAGACCTATAATATTTGCGGTGTGTACCAGCTGACCTTCCGGGATGTGTGGGTGCATATGCTCTACCCCCTGACTCCTGCCTATCAGATGGATCTGCAAAACCGCACAGAGGAGATCAACGCTTTCTTTGACCAAAGAGAGAGCGCCGGGGAAAATGAAATGACCGGCAGTCTGGCAGGGAAAAATGTGGTGCTGGTGCTTATGGAGTCCATGGACGACTGGATGATCACCCCGGAGGACACACCTACGATTTATAAGCTGCAGCAGGAGAGTATCAATTTTACAAATTTCTATACTCCCGGCTACGGTACTGCCCGTACCATCAATTCTGAGTTTTGTATCAACACCGGTATTTACCTGCCCACCAACGGGGACTATGTGTTTGATTATGTTACCAACGCATTTAATCAGTCTCTGGCATTTCAGGCAAGAAGCAACGGCTACAGCGCCGAGGTGTTCCACTATAACGATCCTGCTTTCTACAGCCGTGGCGTCTTTGAACCTGCCATGGGCTACAATGCCTATAACTGCTATGCAGATTACGAAAGCGACACCGATGCCCTTTATGATGACTGTTTGCTGTTTGATATCCCGGAGCTGAATGACCTGTTCTTCCGTGAGGGGCAGACCTTCAATACCATCATTACCCGTTCTGCCCATCTGAGCTATGTGTACAATGAGGTTCTCAGTTACTATGCGCTGAAGCAATACCCGGAATACCGTGGTAAGTACGGCAGCCAGGAGGAGGATTGCGCCAGAGTAAAGGCAAGGCTGGTGGACGATATGTTTGCCCGTCTGCTGGAAGAACTGGAGGCGAAGGGTCAGCTGGAAAACACGGTGATCATCGCAGTTACCGACCACTACACCTACGGATATAAAAACATGGAGGAGCTGCTTGCTCACTCCGGTGTGGAGGATGAACTGCTGCTGGAGAAGACACCCTTCTTCGTCTGGTCTTCGGACGTGACACCTTGCGCAGTGGATAAGACCATGAATACCGCAGACCTTGTACCCACGGTGCTGAACCTTTTGGGCATAGACAGCCCTTATCGGTACCTGGGGCAGGATGCCTTTGATCCCAACTATAAGGGCTATGCGCTGTTTCCTGACGGCAGCTGGATCTGTGAAGGGGTGGTCTGCAAAAACGAAGGCAACGGTAAGACGACGATTTTGGAGAACACCAATAACAAAGAGCTTACACCGGAGTTTCTGAGTGATATGTCCCGGCTCACAGGGGAGTTTATCCAGGTAAGCAACCTGCTTTTGCAGACAGACTATTATAACTAAAAAAACACGGTGTCTTTTGGACACCGTGTTTTCCTTATGCAATGGGGTTCTCGGCAATAAATTCGTCCAGCAGGGAAGCGGCCAGGATCACAAGGTATGTGCAGGGGCGCTTTGCGTAAAATTCCGAAGTCCGGGGTGTTGGCTTGGGGTCTGTAGGCGGATTTTTCAAAATCTCCCGGCAGACGATGGAGCCGGTCTCCTGACGGAATTTTTCTGCCAGTGCCTGCACTTTGGCATACAGCGCCATCTGCGCCTGCTGGTCGGGGTGGTCATAGCCGTAAAGCGTACCCAGCACGAAGAACATACCGCTGACAGCACCGCAGACCTCACGCATTCTGCCCATGCCGCCACCAAAGGCGCTGATCATTTTTGCAGATTGTTCCCGAGAAAAGCCGGTAACGTCGCTGAACGCTGCTGCCACCGCCTGGGCACAGTTCAGCCCACCGGTAAACAGCTCTGCTGCAAGCATTTTGTGATCCATAGAAGATACCTCCGTTTTTTCTTGATTATAACACGCATATACAAAAAACGCAAACGGAAGGACAAAAGGAATTTGCATCTTCCGGTTCTCTGTGCTATACTAATTTGCGGAAGGTGAAGAAAATGAAAATTGTAGCGTTAATGGAAAATACCACCTGCCGGGAGGACCTGCAGGCAGAGCATGGCCTCAGCCTTTATATTGAGGCAAACGGGCAGAAGATCCTTTTTGACTCCGGCGCCTCCGGCAGCTTCGCAGATAATGCAGAAGCTTTGGGGATTCCGTTGGAGGCTGTGGATGTGGCAGTGCTCTCTCACGGTCACAACGACCACAGCGGCGGCTTTCTGCGATTTTTAGGGTGGAATTACAAGGCGCCCCTTTGGGTGCGACCCGAGGCAATGCTGCCTTGTCACAGCAGCTCCGGCGAATATATCGGATTAGACCCTGCACTGCAGAAAAGCGAGCGGCTGCAGCTTGCTGCGCATGTACAGCCGATCGGGGAAGGACTGACCCTTTATTCCTGCCATGACAAGCATTCAGTAGCGCCTTTGGACAGCGCAGGTCTTACGGTGTACCAAAACGGCCAATACCTGCCGGATACCTTTCCTCATGAGCAGTACCTGCTCATAGAAGAGGCAGGGAAGCGCGTGCTGATCAGCGGCTGTTCCCATAAGGGGATTTTGAATATCATGCACTGGTTTAAACCGGATGTGCTTGTAGGCGGCTTCCACTATATGCGTGTAGATCCGGAATCAACTATGCTGGAGACCTGGGCGAAGGAGCTGCTGTCCTATGACTGCACCTATTACACGGGACACTGCACCGGTCTGCCTCAGTATGACAAAATGAAAAAAATAATGGCAGACAGATTGCATTATCTGTCCACCGGCATGGAAATCCAAATATAAAAATAAAATGACCCTTGACTGCTTAACGCCTGCACAGTCAAGGGTCAAATTGAACTCTTGGGCTCTATCATCAATGGTTACCTCCGATTTCTACAGAATTGACTTCCGATCTTCAGAAGTCTCAGGTATTTCACCTAGTACATTGGTATCACCCTTTCTGACTATAAGATAACATATAATTTTGCAATTTTCAATATGGAAAATTGCATAAACGTGAGAAGCTTATTTTGTGCAAAGGATAGAACTTTAGTGTTTTCAACAACTTTTCGTTGACAAGATAATGATTTGTTTGATATAATGAATTTGTTGGGCGGCTATTTTGCAGCCCGTTTTTTTGTTACGGAGGGATAGCGATGCAATACCGTTTGGATAAAAAGGGCAACCGGCTTTCGGTTTTGGGCTTTGGCTGTATGCGTTTTCAGCGCAAGCAGGGAAAGATCGATATGGCGCTGGCAGAACAGCAGATCATGGAAGCCATTGGCGGCGGCGTGAACTATTTTGATACTGCCTATATCTATCCCGGCAGTGAAGCCGCCATCGGTGAGATCTTTGCCAAAAACGGCATCCGTGAAAAGCTTTACATTGCCACGAAGCTGCCTCATTACCTGATCAAAAACCGTGAGACCATGGACAAGCTGTTTGCAGAGCAGCTGAAGCGGCTGCAGACGGATTACGTGGACTTTTACCTTATGCACATGCTCACCGATACCGCCACCTGGAAACGGCTGGAGGAGATGGGCATCCGCCAGTGGCTGGAGGAGAAGAAGGCCAGCGGCGCCATTCGCCAGGTGGGCTTCTCCTATCATGGCAATTCCGAGACCTTCTGCGGTCTTGTGGATGCCTATGACTGGGATTTCTGTCAGATCCAGTATAACTATATGGATGAGCATACCCAGGCAGGCAGAAGAGGCTTGCAGTATGCCCATGAAAAGGGACTTCCCATTGTGATCATGGAGCCGCTGCGAGGTGGCAGACTGGTAAACCAGCTGCCGGAAAAGGCAAGGAAGCTGATGGAGAACCATCCTGCAGGCTACAGCCCAGCCCAGTGGGCATTCCGCTGGCTGTGGGATCAGCCGGAGGTGACGGTGGTACTCTCCGGCATGAACACCAGTGAAATGGTGCAGGACAATCTGCACACCGCTTCCACTACCCGGATAGGCGCCTTCGGGACAGAAGAAAAAGAACTGCTGGCGCAGGTGGTCAAAGCCTTTAATGAAAAGGTGAAGGTAGGCTGTACCGGTTGCGGCTACTGTATGCCTTGCCCCCGTGGCGTGGATATTCCCGGCACCTTCAATGCCTATAACCGCCGCTACCAGGAGGGCTGGTTCCAGGCGCTGCGTGAGTATTACATGTGTACCACCTTCCGGAAAAACTCTGCTGCCGCCTCCCAGTGCATCGGCTGCGGAAAATGTGAAACCCACTGTCCCCAGACACTGCCCATCCGCAAGCATCTGCAGGACGCCCAAAAGGTGCTGGAGGATCCCATTTACAAGATCGCCTCCAAATGCACAAAATGGTTTATGAAATTCTGAAAACAAGCTGCCGCACAAGCGGTTGCCGTTCCGGGGCTGCAAAGCAGCCGTGGGAATCCCCATCTTAAGAAGGAGATTGCCACGACTTGCTTATGCAAGTCTCGCAATGACAGCGTTTCTTGTGCGGCAGGTTTTTTATTCACTTTCGGGGTAATCCAGGTGGATAACCGTAGGTGTATGTCCCATGGCAGGGATCAGCTTGTTTTCCACATCTACCATGGCAATGCGCAGGCTGGAAGTGTTGATGCAGGGGTGACAGCCCAGGGCATCGGACTTCAGCACATCCTCATCAATGAGAAGCTGTACCTTGTTTTCTTTGTCGTTCATCAGTCCCAGGAGACTGAGTGAACCGGGAGTGATGTCCAAAAGCGCTTCCATATACTCCCCGGAGCCGAAGCTCAGTCGGGAGGAGCCGATCTGTTTGGACAGTTCTTTTGTCTTAAAAGGCTTGTCACCGGGCATCAGCAGCAGATAAAAATCTGTGCATTGCCGATTGCAGAGAAAAAGGTTTTTGCACATTTCCGTACCCAGCGCCTGATCCACATGGGCGCAGGCCTCCATGGTCATGGCAGGCTCGTGATCCACACGCAGGTAGGAGATCCCTAAATTTTCCAAAAAGTCATACACACGCTGTTCCTTGGGCAGGCGCTGTGCATAGTCCGCAGGGCGACCTTGTTCGGTAACCATAAAAGCACATCCTTTCTTTTCATGAATATACCATAGCCACGGAAAGCTGACAAGAGGGAAATTCTCAAATAGCAGCATCCTGCGAAAGGATAAGTCAATTTATAAAAAGAAAATAACATTTTACTTTTTGGAAATTAGCGTTAAAATAAAAGAAAAAAGGGGGAATTACCATGCATATTCCGAGACAAGAACATCCGAAGCCGCAATTTATGCGGAAAGGTTATATCAACCTGAACGGACAGTGGCAATTTGAAATTGACAACGGCAGAAGCGGCGAAGCACGGGGCCTGCAAAAGATTGGTGTGAAGCTTGGCAGCACCATCACAGTGCCCTTCTGCCCGGAAAGCATGCTGTCCGGGGTGGCAAACCGTGACTTTATGAACGGTGTTTGGTACAAGCGTACTGTTGACCTGCCCCGGCAGGAGGGATGTGTGCGGCTGCACTTTGGCGCTGTGGACTATGCTTGCAAGGCATTTGTCAACGGCAATGAGGTGGGTGAGCATAAAGGCGGCTATAGCTCCTTCTTCTTTGACATTACAGCGTTTCTGCAGCCCGGTGAGAACGAGATCGCCCTCTATGCCACCGATGACAGCCGGGATCCGCTGATCCCCTCGGGTAAGCAGTCCATGCTCTATGATTCTTACCGCTGCTACTATACCCGTACCACCGGCATATGGCAGACGGTGTGGCTGGAGCTTTTGCCCCAAAGCTACGTGGAAAGCGTGCGCTACTATCCCAATGTGACAGACGGCGCTGTGACTGTCCAGGTGCAGCTGCAGGGTAGTGGCGATTTTGAATGCGAAATTACTTATGAAGGCGAAAAAATGGCAGCCTACACGAAACCGCAGGCTGCCGGTATGCTGAATTTTACACTGCCTTTGAAAGAAAAGCATCTTTGGGAGGTAGGCAAGGGAAGACTTTATGATGTAAAGCTCTCTTTTGGCGAAGACGAGGTCAGTAGCTATTTCGGTCTTCGTGAGGTGCGCATGGACGGCTATAAGTTCCTGCTGAACGGAAAGTCCGTGTTCCAGCGATTGATTTTGGATCAGGGCTTCTACCCCGACGGCATTTACACTGCACCCACCGATGGAGACCTGGTTCGGGATATCAAGTTGTCCATGGATCTTGGCTTCAACGGCGCAAGACTTCATGAGAAGATCTTTGAAGAGCGTTACCTGTACCATGCGGACAAGCTGGGCTACCTGGTTTGGGGTGAGTACCCGGACTGGGGGATGGATATCGGCGCCCCGGAGAATGCCAATGCGGTGCTGCCGGAGTGGCTGGAGGCAGTGCAGCGTGACTTTAACCATCCTGCCATTATTGGCTGGTGTCCCCACAATGAGACCTGGGAGCGCTTTGGTCACAAGCAGTGCGACGTGACGGTGGCAATGATTTATGATGCCACAAAGGCAGTGGATCCCACAAGACCCTGCATTGATACCAGCGGTCACTACCATGTAAAGACAGACATCTTTGATGTCCATGACTATGAGCAGGATCCTGCGGTGTTCCGCAGCCACTATGAAGGGCTGGAAAAGGGGGAGACGGTGTTTGACCGCCACGCTGACCGACAGACCTATACCGGCGGACCTTTCTTTGTCAGTGAGTACGGCGGCATCCGCTGGGCAGAGGGCGAAAACGATGAAAAGCGCCTGAAAAGCTGGGGCTACGGCAAGGATGTTCCCGATATGGAGGCCTTCTACACCCGTTATCAGGGACTTACGGATGTGCTGCTGGATAATCCCAAAATGTTCGGTCTGTGCTATACACAGCTTACGGATGTGGAGCAGGAGCAAAACGGCTTGTACACCTATGACCGCAGAGCGAAGTTTGATGCCAAGCGGCTTTGCGCCATCATGTCCCGAAAGGCAGCAATTGAAGATTAAAGCTTTTTCTTACGGTATGCCCCCGGGGACATACCGTAAGCTATTTTAAACATACGGATGAAATGGTAAGGGTTGTCGTAGCCCAGACGATTGGCGACCTGCAGAACGGAAAGGGACTTTTCCGTTGTCAGCAGCGTTACGGCATAGCGAAGCTTGGCTTCCTTCAGATCCTGAATGGGAGAAGTGCCGAAATAGGCCTTGTAGGCAATGTGAAACCGGGAGGCACTCATGGCTGCCATGGCGGCCATTTCGTTCACCGTCCAGCGCTTTGCGGGGTTGGACAGAACTGCCTTCCGAATGGCACGCATTTGCAGCTTCTCCGGCTGCTCTGCCTCCGGGGGCGGCGCGTAGCCTTGAAGCGCTCGGGAGAGCAAAATGAGAAAGCTGTGAAGATACCCCTCCAGCATTTTTTGCTTGTGGGGGTGATTTCCGAAATGCTCGGCTTCAATTTTCTGAAAGATCTGGGAGATGAACTCGGTATCGGTGGGGTAAAACACCTGATTTACCGGCAGCTTATATTCCTGAAGCCACCGGGACAGCCCTATATCTATATGGATCCAGTTGTGGATCAAAGATACCTCTGCATGAAAATGCTGGGGGACTCCGGGTGCGAAAAAGATGCAGGCACCGGGTCTTGCATTTATAGTCTGTCCCTTCAGCTCCAGCGTCACCGGTGTCTGAAAATGCAGAAAGGTGTATATGGGGTAGCCTTCGGGTCTGTCTATGGTAAAACCGGCAGTTTCGGGCCAATCGTGCCGCACACGCTCAATTTGCATACATGTCACCTCCGGGTTGAATATACCATAGACGGAGGGAAATGACAAGATGGTTTTCTTGACAGAGTCAGCGGCATTGTAATATAATAAAAGCATTCTTTGAAAGGTGGTTTTGTACAATGTTGCTGGAAGAACTGAGAGCGTTAAAAGAGACGGCTTGGTGTAACCCCAAGTACCGCCCCTTTGCGGAAGCAATGAAAAATTGTGCCCTTTCCCTGTGGGACGTGAAGGATGCGGAAGCACGGCTTGCCCGTTTTGCGGATTACTTTAAAGTGGCGTTCCCGGAGACAGTGGCTTCCGGCGGTTTGCTGGAAAGTCCTTTGCAGAATATCCCTGCTATGCAGAAGGAAATGGAGAAGCAGTGCGGCGCATCCCTGGGCGGCGCACTTTGGATCAAGCTGGATAGCCACCTGGCGGTTTCCGGCTCTATTAAAGCCCGTGGTGGCATCTATGAGGTGCTGAAGCTGGCAGAGACTGTTGCGCTGGAAAAGGGTCTTTTGCAGCCCGGGGACGACTACAGCGTGTTTGATACACCTAAGTTCCGGGAGGTGTTTTCCGGCTATAGTGTGGCGGTTGGCTCTACCGGCAATTTGGGTCTTTCCATTGGCATCATGAGCGCCAAGCTTGGCTTCCGGGTGACGGTGCATATGTCTGCCGATGCCCGTCAGTGGAAAAAGGATATGCTGCGCAGCAAGGGAGTAAAGGTGGTGGAGTATGCCTCCGATTACTCTGTGGCGGTGACCAAGGGCAGGGAAGAGGCAAAAAATGATCCCACCTGCCACTTTGTGGACGATGAGAACTCACAGACACTGTTTTTGGGATATGCCGTGGCGGCGCTGCGTTTGCAGAAGCAGCTGGAAGAGAAGGGCATCCCGGTGGACGACATGCACCCTTTGCACGTGTATCTGCCCTGCGGCGTTGGCGGTGGCCCCGGTGGCGTGGCATTTGGACTGAAACTGGTGTTCGGGGATCATGTAAAGTGCTTCTTTGCAGAGCCTACCCATGCGCCTTGTATGATCCTGGGTATGGCAACGGGGAAGCATAACGAGATCTCCGTGGCAGACCTGGGCATTGATGGCATCACCGCAGCGGACGGATTGGCGGTGGGACGCGCCTCCGGCTTTGTTGGAAAATTCATGGAGCCCTTCCTCAGCGGCTGTTATACCATAACAGACGAGAGAATGTACAGCTTGCTGCGCCGTTTATGGGACACGGAGGATATCCGCCTGGAGCCCAGCGCCCTGGCAGGTATGTACGGCGCTGTTATGACCCAGCAGCATGAAGCGTTCCGGTCCTTCCGCAGCACCGGCAATACTACCCACCTGGTGTGGGCAACCGGCGGTAGCATGGTACCCCCGGAGGAACTGGGAAAATACTACGAAAAAGGCAAAGATTAAAAATACTGCGTGCAGGAAATGCCTTGCACGCAAGATTTTGAAATAAAAAGAAATGACCCTTGACTGCGGCTGCTTCAGCACTTACCAGTCAAGGGTCATTTCTGTTCACTCTTGGTATCTAACATCATTGGTTAACCTCGCTTTCTACAGTTTAACGATCGTTCCTTCGTAACCATGAAATCCACTTCAATTCACTTACTTCTCAACTTCTGTCCCATCAGCG
Source organism: Oscillospiraceae bacterium (assembly GCA_017548065.1). Classification (GTDB taxonomy): domain Bacteria; phylum Bacillota; class Clostridia; order Oscillospirales; family Oscillospiraceae; genus Faecousia. The sequence goes on along the minus strand of JAFYNQ010000054.1, from coordinate 1,756 downwards.
GGATGATCTTATGTGTTGAAGCATTTCCCCGACGAAGGTCGTCTGACAGACTCTGCGGTGATCCGGCAGCGTTCAAAATCTTAAATGTTTACTGATGATGGTTTACATTATATGATCAGGAACTCTTTATACTGCAGTTCACGTTTCAGCCGATGGGTTGACTTCTTACCGTACACAATATGTTTTGTCAATTGGCTTGAACTGCTGCGGAAGGATCGGTTGCAAATCTGCCGATTCATTTACGTGTACATTGGTATCACCTCTTTGTGTCTGTATAATATCACGAAAAAGGCATAATTGCAATATGTAAAACTGTACAAAATGACGTAAAAGTTTTTGGCGAAAAGGCAGAAAATCATTTTGGAAAGCGAAAAAATGTTGACATGGAATATGTCGGGATGCTATAATGATCGTGTTGGGCGGTCATTTTTGACCGCCTTTTTTCGTTGAAAGGTGACATATATGGACAAACTGGAATATACCGTTGTCAGGAGCAAGCGAAAGACCGTTTCCATTCGGATCACGGAAAAAGGTGCGGTGGAGGTGCGTGCGCCCTTGTACCTGGCAGATGACAGGATCCACCGCTTTGTGGTTTCTAAAGAAAACTGGATCCGAAAGCATTTGCAAAACAGAAAAGCGCCTGACTGTCCGCCCTTTACAGAGGCAGAGCTTCGGGCGCTGGCTCACAAGGCGCTGGAGGTCATACCCGGGCGTGTGGCATACTTTGCGCCCCGTGTGGGCGTGACCTACGGCAGGATCACCATACGCAATCAAAAGACACGTTGGGGCAGCTGCAGCACAAAGGGAAATCTGAATTTCAATTGTCTTCTGATGCTTGCACCCCCGGAGGTGCTGGACTATGTGGTGATCCATGAGCTTTGCCACAGAAAAGAGATGAACCATTCCGCTGGTTTTTGGGCGGCAGTGGAACGCATTTACCCGGAATATAAAGCCGCACGTACATGGCTGAAGCAAAACGGTGCCGGATTGATCGCCCGTTTGGGACGCTGAATATTTTTCTTTTTCAGAGGCATCCTTTTAGCGGAGGGATGTACATGACAGAAAAGGAATATGATAAGCTTGTTAAAAGCATGATGCCACGCTCACCTATGATAAAAGACTGCGTGTTTGCCTTTGTGATCGGTGGTCTTATTTGCGCATTGGGTCAGCTGCTGAAAAACAGCTACCTGGCGCTGGGCTTGGGGGAGGAGTCGGCAGGTACGGCGGTGTCCGTTACCCTGGTGGCGATCTCTGCGCTGCTCACGGGATTGAGCCTCTATGACAATATTGCCAAGCATGCCGGCGCCGGTACACTCGTTCCCATCACCGGCTTTGCCAATGCCATCTCCGCCCCGGCGGTCGAATTCAAAACCGAGGGTATGATCCTCGGCACCGCCGCCAAGATGTTCACAATTGCTGGACCTGTGATTGTTTATGGTGTTTCGGCAAGTGTGGTTTACGGAATCATCTATTGGTTATGCACCCTAATGTAGGGGCGGCAATCTGCCGCCAGCAAACCGCACCCTAATGTAGGGGCGGCAATCTGCCGCCAGCAAACCGCACCCAATGTAGGGGCGGCAACCTGCCGCCCACAAACCGCACCCAACGTAGGGGCGGCAATCTGCCGCCCGCAGAACCATCAACAACGAAAACGGGCGGCTGATAGCCGCCCCTACGTTTACATCAATGTTTTACAAATTATCAAAATCCGGCATATCGTATGCGGTGTCTAATTTAATGGGATTGTTTTCAATAT
>JAFYNQ010000053.1 GCA_017548065.1 Oscillospiraceae bacterium | reverse complement strand
CCCAGAATGAAGGAAAGAAAGAAGTACGGCTTGAAGGCCGCTCGTCGCGCACCCCAGTTCTCCAAGAGATAATTGGTTGCTTGACATTTTTAAGGAGTCACCCATCCGGGTGGCTCCTTTTTTTGACGGGCAGGCCTTCAAGCCGTCCACTATATGGGGGACCCCACACGATCAGGATCGTGTGGGGAGAGGAGGCACAGCAGAACGAGTGAGCTCTCGGCAAAGCCGGGAGCGAAGGATGTGACGCTTGTGCCGACGAAAGGCCGCTCGTCGCGCACCCCAGTTCTCCAAGAGATAATCACTTATCTTACAGAGTATTCAAAAACCCCGAAACCATCACGGTTTTCGGGGTTTTCTTTTTTCACTCATTTTTGATTTGGTGCAAATTATTTTAAAGGACTATGACACACGAAATGTCATAGCCCTTTTGTTATATCCAATACCCTCTAAATATGTAACTGCACAAACAACACAATCCAACTATCAATGCAAGAGGAATAACTATAAGTAATACCTTTAAGAAGATTTTTAATGCTTTGCTCGGTATTTTGTTGATTTTGTTTTTTAGGTTATCATATTTAGATTCAAACGGCATAAACAGTATTGAAAGAATGAGTTCTAAAATATATTCCATATATGCCTCCGTTAAAAGTTATCTAAAATATACTTCTTGGTTTTCAAATCAACCATAAAGAACTCATCAGCAGGAACGGGGTCAGCATTATAATCAACGAGTTTTGCTCTCCGTTTTTCCAATGGGTTTCGTTCTTCCCATTCCATAAAGCCAACTAAACGGTCCTTGATTAAAGTCTTATTTGTCCATTCTTCACACCATTGCTCAAAATCGTGCAACACCTTTTCGGGGGTGGTTTGTTCAATCTGTGTCATCCAATGGCCATAAACCAACTCTGTGGGCAATAATGAATTAACAAAAACACCAGGTCGGATATAATAATTTTCTTTTGAGTAACAACTGCCTTGAATATAAAAACAAAGGGTAAATTCTCCGATATCTTTCGTCCATCGCTTGTTCTTTTTCTTAAAGCCCTTTGCTTTTAGGTATGGCTTTGCATATTCAATTAATTGTTCTTCGGGTAAAATGTAGTCCATATTTTCTCCCCTTTATGATAAGTCATAGGTGGTGTATCTTGTTTCGTTAATAAGATTTTGCAATGCGAGAAAACGAGTTGCTTTTGAGCCACTTAATCGGTGATAACGAAATAAGTTTCCTACATACATTTTCTTAAACACTATTTTGGTTTTAATGCCGCTCGTGTAGAAAATGAAACAATATTCATCTATTTTCCGTTCGCCTATGCAGTTGCCCGATGAAGTTCCGTGTTCAGTTTTGAAATTGGTTGCACATACATCAAAATCAATGGAGTGTCCTCTGCCATTTTTATCGAGATAAATAATATTGCTTGATTCATTTTCCTGTTTGCCACGATTGACTGCCCAAATAGCCGTATCGGGAATTACAATATATTCCATTGAATCAACTCCGAACATTTTTATTATTATAGCATAGTAATATGAATTTTTCAATGCATCTGCAATCTTCTTGAGTCATAGTGATTCTTTATAGAATCGTTATGACTCTTTTTCTGAAACGATATTCAATTTTGGCAACACAAAACCGCACAATATACACGATTTAGGGCGATATTACACGATATAAACGGTACGCCGAAAACTCCAAGAGATAATTGGTTGCTTGACATTTTTAAGGAGTCACCCATCCGGGTGGCTCCTTTTTTTGCGCCTAATAATCATGATAGGTTGTTGCGGTTCTGTTTGTTTTGTGGTATAGTATTTTAGTATGCAAAATTGTTTCCTTTTTTGCAAAAGGGTGTTATAATAGAGCAAATTGTCATGGAGGGGTGTGTATGGAATTTTTACCCATCTCTAAAAAGGATATGCAGCTGCGTGGTTGGGAGCAGTGTGACTTTGTGTATGTGATCGGCGATGCCTATGTGGATCATCCGTCCTTCGGTCATGCCATTATCAGCCGTGTGCTGGAGCATGCCGGTTATACGGTCGGTATTATCTCCCAGCCGGATTGGAAGAACCCCAAGTCCATTGATATTCTGGGACGTCCCAGGCTGGGCTTTTTGGTTTCCGGCGGCAATATGGATTCCATGGTGAATCACTATTCCGTTACCAAGCATCGCAGAAAGACCGATGCCTTCACCCCCGGCGGTGTGATGGGCAAGCGCCCGGATTACGCAACGGTGGTTTACTGCAACCTGATCCGGCAGACCTACAAGGATGTTCCCATTCTTATCGGCGGTATTGAAGCAAGCCTGCGAAGACTGGGTCACTACGATTACTGGTCGGAGTCCATGAAGCGCAGTATTCTGCTGGATTCCCAGGCGGATCTTCTGATGTACGGCATGGGTGAAAACAGCATTGTAGAGATCGCAGATGCGCTGAATGCGGGTATGGATGTAAAGGACATTACCTACATTGACGGCACAGTGTTCCGCACAACGGAGCTGGACGAGAGTCTTCCCACCATTGTGCTGCCCGGGTTTGAGGAGATCAAGCAAAACAAGCGTGCCTATGCGGAAAGCTTTAAGGTGCAGTACGGCAACTGCGACCCCTTTACCGCAAAGCGGCTGGCAGAACCTTACGGAAAAGAATTTGTGGTGCAGAATCCGCCGCAGAAGCCGCTGACCACCGAGCAGATGGATGCGGTATACGCCCTTCCCTATTGCCGCACCTGGCATCCTTCTTACACAAAAGCCGGCGGCGTGCCTGCCATTGAAGAGGTAAAATTCAGCCTGGTGAGCAATCGTGGCTGCTTTGGCGCTTGCTCCTTCTGCGCTCTGACCTTCCATCAGGGTCGCATCATTCAAACAAGAACCCACGAATCCATTCTGGCAGAAGCCGAGGTCATGATCAAGGACAAGGATTTCAAGGGCTACATTCACGATGTGGGCGGCCCCACGGCAAACTTCCGCCATCCTGCCTGCGACAAGCAGCTGACAAAAGGCGCTTGTCCCCACAGGCAGTGTTTATATCCCACCCCCTGCAAGAACATGAAGGCAGATCACTCGGACTACATTGCCCTTCTGCGGAAGCTGCGAAAGCTGCCCGGTGTGAAGAAGGTCTTTGTGCGAAGCGGCATTCGTTTTGACTATCTGCTGGCAGATAAGAAAGACTCCTTCTTCAAGGAACTGGTGCAGTATCACATTTCCGGTCAGCTGAAGGTTGCGCCGGAGCATGTGTCCGATGCGGTGTTGGACAGAATGGGTAAGCCCCGAAACGCTGTTTACAACCGCTTTACCGACAAGTATTTTGCCCTGAACAAGCAATACGGCATGAATCAGTATCTTGTTCCCTATCTCATGTCCAGTCATCCCGGCTCTACGTTAAAAGAAGCCATCAAGCTGGCAGAGTATATTCGGGAAATGGGCTACAACCCGGAGCAGGTGCAGGATTTCTACCCCACCCCCTCTACCCTTTCCACCGTGATGTATTACACCGGCCTGGATCCCCGAACCATGGACAAGGTCTACGTTCCCACTGACCCCCACGAGAAGGCCATGCAGCGTGCGCTGATCCAGTACCGTAACCCCAAAAATTACTATCTTGTGCGTGAGGCGCTGCTGGCTGCCCATCGGGAGGATCTCATCGGTTCCGGTCCCAAGTGCCTGATCCGAGCAATACCCCCAAGAGCAGAAAAGTCTGCACCCCCTCCACGGAAGCCTCCTGCCAAGGGTAAGCCTGCAGGCAGAACCGCACCTCCCAAGGGCAGACGGGAAGCAAAACCGGCGCCCAGGAAGAAAACGAAAGGACGTTAAATCATGGCTTGTGAAAAGATTTTTGAGACCATAGAGTCACTTTACGAAGAATATGTGCAGATTTGGGAGGACATTTCCAACATTGAAAGCCCCACTTCTTACAAAGAAGGCGTTGATGCCGTTGGCAAGTATATCATCGCTCTGGCAGAAAAGAAGGGCTGGAAGGTGGATATCTGTCCCCAGGCTGTTTCCGGCGATGCTATCTGCATTACCATGAATGCAGACGCAACAGAAGCTCCCGTTTCCCTCTCCGGTCATCTGGATACGGTGCAGCCCTTGGGTTCTTTCGGTACACCTGCTGTGCGTAAGGATGCTGAAAAGATGTATGGCCCCGGTGTCCATGATTGCAAGGGCGGTGTTGTGGTGGCGCTGCTGACCATGGATGCCCTTGCCCGTTGCGGCTACAACAAGCGCCCGGTGCAGCTTCTGCTGCAGACAGATGAAGAGACCGGCAGCCGTGGCAGCAACAAGGAGACCATCAAGTGGATCTGCAAGATGGCCGAGGGCAGCGTTGGCTTCTTTAACCTGGAGGGTCACGGTGTCGGCAAGGCCGGTATTGAAAGAAAGGGCATCGCCCGTTATGAGATTACCGTCAGCGGCAAGCAGGCGCACTCCGGCAAGTGCGATGACGGCGCTAACGCCATTGCCCAGGCTGCCCACATGCTGCTGGAGCTGGAAAAGTTCAAGGATCGTAAGACACTGACCTGCAACTGCGGCACTATCGTCGGCGGCTCTACCCCCAACACCGTTCCCGGAAGCTGCACCTTTGTGGCAGATTTCCGTTACTCCACCCAGGAGGACAAGGATGTTGCGGAAGAGGCTGTGAAGAAGGTCACCTCCACCGTATACGTGGAAGGCTGCACCGCCAGCTACAAGCTGATGAGCTACCGTGTTTCCATGCCGCTGCGCCAGCGGAATCTTGACCTTCTGGACAAAGTGAACGAGATTCTTGCCAAGGAAGGTCTTGTTACTTTAATTCCTAACAAGCTTACCGGCGGCTCCGATGCCTCCGACGTCTCTGCTGCCGGCATCCCCGTCTTGGACAACCTGGGCATTTGCGGCGGCAAATCCCACAGCGAAAACGAATTCGCCCACCTGCGATCCCTGGCAAGCTGCGCAAAGCAGCTGTCTGCCATCGTATACAACATTTAATCGGGAGCGATTGAACATGATTGATACTATTATTGAAGCAAAAGTCCCGGAATACAGAAAAATCTGGGAAGAGATCTGCAACATTGAAAGCCCCACCGCTTACAAACCCGGTGTGGATGCCGTGGGCAAGTACATTACCGAATGGGCAAAGAAGAAGGGCTTTGCTGTAAAATCCCTGCCCCAGGAGGTGTCCGGCGATCCTCTGTGCATTACTTTGAATGCGGATGTGGATGCCGCTCCCATTGCCATGGGCGCACATATGGACACCGTGCATCCCGTAGGCACCTTCGGCACACCTGCTGTGCGTGTGGAGGGCGACATGATCTACGGCCCCGGCGTTTGTGATTGCAAGGGCTGCGTGACCATGGGTATGATGGTTCTGGATGTACTGAAGGAAAGCGGCTACCGTGACCGTCCCGTGATGCTGCTTGTGGACAGCGACGAGGAGACCGGCAGCATGGGCAGCAACAAAGCTACCATCAACTGGATGTGCCAGCAGGCGAAGGATGCTGTTGCTTTCTTTAACATTGAAGCGCATACCGAAGGAAAGGCCGTCATGTGGAGAAAGGGCATTGCACGTTTCCGTTTTACTGTCAGCGGCAAAAAGGCGCACTCCGGCGCTTGCTATGTGGGCGCAAATGCCATTGCCCAGGCTGCCCACATGATCATTGACCTGGAGCAGTATAAGACCCCCGACGGTCTGACCTGCAACTGCGGCATGATCAGCGGCGGTACCACCCCCAACACGGTTCCCGGCGAATGCACCTTTGTTGCGGACTTCCGCTGCGGCACCGATGAGGAGCGCCAGACCGCTATTGATGCTGCCAACCGTGTGTGCGCAACCGAGTATGTGCCCGGCTGCAGCGCCACCTGGGAGCAGATGAGCTACCGTGTGGCAATGCCCCTTGTGGACCGCAACCTTGAACTGCTGAACAAGGTCAACAGCATTCTGGAGTCTGCCGGTCTGACCACCCTGGAGGTTGCCTTTGCCCAGGGCGGCAGTGATGCCAACGATGCAACTGCCCACGGCATTCCCGCCATTGACAACCTGGGTATCTGGGGTGGCAATGTACATTCCAATGCCGAGTTCGCTCAGCTTGATTCCCTGACCCCCTGCACCAAGCGTATGGTCACAATTATCAAGGGCATGTAAGTTACAATGGGATGTCGCTTTTTTGCGACATCCCTTGTTTGCGATATATATTGACAAACCAATGTGAATTTGTTATACTTTGTGAGAAAAGTATGAAAAGTATGATTTTAAGGATGTGATCTTTTGGTCGGAGGTAAACACGTACTGGGCAAAGTAAATGCCAGACGGGTATTTGGTACCGCCAAGGTGGGTGATCGGGGACAGATCGTGATCCCCAAGGAAGCACGGGAATTATTCAACATCCAACCCGGCGACACATTGCTGATCGTCGGAGAAGAGGATACAGGTCTGATCGTTTCAAGACCGGATGTGCTGAACACCATCGCCAACCAGATGTTTGAGAACGTTAAGAAAGAGGAGAAAAAATAATGGAAGCATTATTGGAGCTTTACAATCAAATGGGGATCTCCCCCGCTGTTTATGAATACGGTGAGAAAGCGCTGGCAGGTCTTACGGAGCGCTTTGCACAGATTGACAAAATCGCCGAGTTGAACCAGGCAAAGGTCATTGCCGCTATGCAGAAGAACCGTGTGTCTGCTGCCTGCTTTGCCGCCACCACGGGCTACGGCTATGACGATGTTGGCCGTGACAACCTGGAGCGTGTGTATGCCGATGTGTTCCACACAGAAGCTGCCCTGGTACGTCCCCAGATCACCTGCGGCACCCATGCGCTGACTGTCGCTCTGTCTGCCAATCTGCTCCCCGGTGATGAGCTGCTGTCCCCCGTAGGTCTTCCCTACGACACCCTGCAGGAGGTCATCGGCATTCGGGAAAGTCCCTGCTCTTTGAAGGAGTACGGTGTTTCTTACCGCCAGGTGGATCTTCTCCCCGACGGCAGTTTTGACTATGACGGCATTAAAAAGGCCATTAACGAAAAGACAAAGCTTGTCACCATTCAACGTTCCAAGGGCTATGCCACCCGTCCCACCTTCTCTGTGACACAGATCGGTGAGCTGATCGCTTTTGTAAAGAGCATCAAGCCCGATATTGTGTGCATGGTGGACAACTGCTACGGCGAGTTTGTGGAAGAGATCGAGCCTTCTGATGTGGGCGCTGATATGACTGTGGGTTCTCTTATCAAGAATCCCGGCGGCGGTCTTGCTCCCATCGGCGGTTATATCGTCGGCACGAAAAACTGCATTGACCGCTGCGCTTACCGTCTCTCCGCACCCGGCTTGGGTCAGGAGGTTGGCGCCAACCTGGGTCTGATGCCCGCTCTTTATCAGGGCTTCTTCATGGCGCCCACTGTGGTTGCCGGTGCAGAAAAGGGTGCGATCTTCGCTGCAAATCTGTACGAGCCTCTGGGCTTCCGCTGCGTCCCCGATGCAAAGGAAAGCCGCCACGATATTATCCAGGCCGTGGAACTTAAGAGTGAAGAGGGCATGATCGCCTTCTGCAAGGGCATCCAGGCCGCTGCCCCCGTTGACTCCTTTGCCACACCGCTGCCCTGGGATATGCCCGGTTATAACGATAAGGTCATTATGGCTGCCGGTGCCTTTGTGCAAGGCTCTTCCATTGAGCTTTCCGCAGACGGCCCCATTCGTCCTCCCTACGCTGTTTATTTCCAGGGTGGCCTCACCTGGCAGCACGCAAAGCTCGGAATCCTCATGAGCCTGCAAAAAATGATGGATGCAGGTCTTGTGGAATTATAAATCGGAGGTAATTTATGAATTGGTTTGTCTTTTCCATCATAGCGCTTCTCTGCTGGTCCGGCTCTGACTTCTTCTCCAAGATCGGCTGCCGTGACAACCGCGACAAGTACAGTCAGTTTAAAATGGTCATGGCCGTCGGTGTGGTCATGGGTCTGCATGCAGCTTACGAGATCTTCGTCGGCGGTGTTGAGATCAGCTGGCAGGTCATCTGGACTTACCTGCCCGTTTCCCTGCTGTACATTGGCTCTATGACCCTGGGCTATGTGGGTCTGCGGTACATTGAACTGTCCATCTCCTCCCCCATCTGCAACGCATCCGGCGCACTGGTTGCCATCATTGCTATCATCAGTGGCACTGCAGATCCTATGGAGTTGCCCCAGTATCTGGCCATTGGCCTGGCTGCTGCCGGTGTCATCGGTCTCGGCTTCGTGGAAGCCAATGAGGATGAACAGCTGCGTGCCGCACGTCAGGAGGCATCCAATTTCAAGTACGCCAAGTCCTGGCTGGCACTGGCTCTGCCCATTGCCTACTGTCTGCTGGATGCTGCCGGTACTTTCGCCGACGATCTGGTGCTGGAGACTCTCAACGAGGACAGCGCAAACGTGGCTTACGAGCTGACCTTCCTGGCTGCCGGCGTTGTGTGCTTCATCTACACCTGCATCATCAAGAAGCAGAAGCTTGTTCCCAAGGCAGAAGGCCCCAAGTACATCGGCGCTATCTTTGAAACGATCGGTCAGCTGGCTTACATCTATGCACTGGCCGGCGGCGAGTCTGCACTGGCCGCTCCCATCATCTCTTCCTACTGCGTAGCATCCGTGCTGTGGAGCCGGATCTTCCTGAAGGAGAAGCTGTCCTGGAAACACTACGCTTGTATCGTTACCACCATCCTTGGTATTATCATCATGGGTGTATACGACATGTAACAAAAAACCGTGTCGGAGAGCGATCTCCGACACGGTACTTTTTTATTTCGCCTGAATATCCAGGTGGTAGTCCACCACACCGGCTGTGGCATTTTCAATATCAATGTCATACACCAGGTCAATCATGCCGCCGTCTTCCTGCAGCTGGGCAAGAATGCGACGGGCGCAGACAGTGATCATCAGTGCGCCGAAATCCATTTGGTAAAGGGATTCATGGCGGACACCCTGGGCAAACACCATTTGGGAGTTCAGCTTGCCGGTACGGGTCAGTACGATCTTATCCGGCTCTACACGGAAGGTTGTGGTGACACCCTCCAGTCCCGTAAGGTTTGTCTCCTCATAGGCAATATCCCAGCCGCCGTCACGGTACTCCATAGTGCCTTCGGTCACAAGCTCAATGATCTCCGGGTCCTGCTCAAGGTAAGCCTGGCGACCACGGATGGACAGTATAACCGTTTTCTTCATATTCAAGCCTCCAGCGCCAGCTGCAGCAGCTTGTCAATCAGGTCGCTGTAGGCAATGCCGCTGGCAGCAAACAGCTTGGGGTACATGGAAATAGAGGTGAAGCCGGGCAGCGTATTGATCTCATTGAAGACGATACGGTCATCTGCATAGGTGACGAAGAAGTCCACACGGGACAGACCCTTACAGTCCATTTCCCGGTAAGCCTTTACTGCCAGTTCCCGTACCTGCTCTGCCACAGACTGAGAAATACGAGCCGGGATATACGCAACAGAGGTATCGGAAACATACTTGGCTTCATAATCATAAAACTCTGCGCCGGAATCGATCTCACCGCACACAGAAGCCACAGGATTGCGGTTACCCATCACCGCCACCTCAATCTCTCTGCCGTGGATGAACTCCTCCACCAGGATCTTCTCATCATACTGACCTGCGCACAGCAAAGCCTTTTCAAGACTTTCCCGATCCTTTGCCTTGGACACACCCACGGAAGAGCCGGTACCTGCAGGCTTGACGAAGCAAGGATAAGAGAAGCGCTCCTCCACAGCTCTCACAGCGCCTTCCATATTGGAAGCAAGGTCGCTTGCTCTCACCAGAAGCCACTTTGCCTGGGGAATGCCGGCACGGTCCATCACCAGCTTGGTAAGGGTCTTATCCATCGCCACAGCAGAGGTAGCCACGTGAGAGCCTACATAGGCGATACCAGCCATCTGCAGGAGCCCCTGCATGGCGCCGTCTTCGCCGTTTTCACCGTGAAGCACCGGGAACACCACATCAATCCAGGAGCTGGTTACAGCGCCGTCACGAAACTGCAGCAAGCCCTGGCCTCGGATGGGAGAAATGGTAGCCTCGCAATTATCGGGGTGACGCTCCCAGCTGCCGTCAGGAAGAAGCGAGTAGTCCGTACCGCCGTAAAGCAGCCACTTACCCTCCCGGGTAATTCCCACGGGGAAAAGATTATATTTTTCAGGATCCATCTGGTTCAGCACAGATTCCGCAGAGCGAAGAGAAACGGGATGCTCCGGGCTGATGCCACCAAAAAGAACACATACGCTGATCTTTCTCAAGACAAACGCCTCACTTTCAGGCTTTTATTTTCCTTTTGCCAACAATGCCTCACCGGCCTTGAAGATGTCACCTGCGCCTACAGTCAGGATCACATCACCCTCACGGGCGATCTGTGCCAGGTGCTCGGTTACATCGGGAAGGGTCTCACAGTATACGCTTCCGGGAATCTGCTTCACCAGATCCATGGAGGAAATACCGGTAGTATTGCGCTCACGGGCAGCGTAGATCTCTGCCAGCACAAGGTAATCAGCCTTTTTCAGTTCACGGACAAAGTCATCAAACAGCGCCGTGGTTCTCGTGTAAGTATGGGGCTGGAATGCAATGACAACACGCTTATAATCCAGTGTGCCGATGGCGGCGATGGTGGCTGCCAGCTCGTCGGGATGGTGGGCATAGTCATCGTACACATCTGCGCCGTTAAAACAGCCCTTGAACTGCATACGGCGCTGAGCGCCGCCAAAGGTGGCAAGACCGGCAGCGGTAGCTTCGCCGGGCACAGACAGCATCCAGGCAGCACCGGCAGCTGCCAGTGCATTCAGAGCATTGTGGCGACCGATGACCTTCAGGTCCAGGTGGCAATAGAACTTACCGTCACAGATCACATCAAAATGGCGCCAGTCTGCGCTCATGTTGGCAGCGTGGACACGGTTGGTATTTTGAAGGCCGAAGGTCACATAGTCCATACCTGCCAGGGTCTCGGTCACGTGGGGATCGTCGCCGATGGCGATGACACCGCCGGTGGACAGCTCTGCAAACTTACGGAAGGAGTCCTCCACTGCCTGCAGGTCTGCAAAGTAATCCAGGTGGTCAGCCTCCACGTTCAGGATCACTGCCAGCGTGGGGAAGAAATTCAGGAAGGAATCGCAATACTCACAGCTTTCCAGCACAATGGTATCACCCTCACCCACTCTGTGACCTGCGCCCAGCAGGGGCAGGTTGCCGCCGATCATAACCGTGGGGTCAGCGCCGGCTTCCATCAGGATATGGGTCATCATGGAGGTGGTAGTGGTCTTGCCGTGGGTGCCGGAAATGCACACAGCGTTTTCGTAAGCCTGCATGATCACACCCCAGGCCTGGGCACGCTCAAAAATAGGGATGCCTGCGCTGCGCGCTGCTGCCAGCTCCGGGTTATCATTATGGGCAGCTGCAGTACGGATGATGCAATCTGCTCCCTCAATATTTTCCGCAGCATGACCGATGCACACACGGATGCCCTTGGCGATCAGCTCGTCAGTGGAAACGGATGCATTCATATCGGAACCGGAGACAGTGATACCCATGCCCTGCAGCACAAGGCCCAGGGGTCGCATGGAAACACCGCCGATGCCCACCAGGTGTACATGGTTACCGGGGGTCAGGTATTTCTTCAGTTCTTCACTTCGATTTATCATAGAAAATACTCCTCAAAGCATACTATTTCATTATATCTTGAAGATTATATTATATTTCCCAGCTTATTACAACTAGTATTTTACCCAAAAATGCGTAACTCTGCGTTTTTTTGGTTGACGATAGCGTTCATTTTGTGTATAATACATCCGTAAAATAAGCCTTAGGAAATAAGGTTAAGAAAAGGAGTAACAAAAAATGAAAAAGATTCTTGCACTGATCCTGGCAATCATCATGACCATGTCTCTGCTGGCTGCATGTGGCGCAGAGGAACCCAAGAACGAAGCAACCCAGGCTCCCACCGAAGCTACCGAGGCTACCGGTGAAGCTACCGAAGGCACTGAAGAGGCTGCTACCTTCAAGACCATTGAAGAAGGCAAGCTGATCATGTCCACCAACGCAGAGTTCCCTCCCTACGAAATGACCGACGACAGCGGCAACTACATCGGTATCGACGTTGAGATCGCTACCGCTATTGCTGAGAAGCTGGGTCTGGAGCTGGAGATTCTGGACATCGCTTTTGACGCTGCTCTGCTGGCTGTCAACGAGGGCAAGTCCGACATCGTTATGGCCGGTGTTACCGTTAACGAAGACCGCAAGCTGGTTATGGAGTTCACTGAGAGCTACGCAAGCGGCGTGCAGGTGGTTATCGTTAAGGAAGGCTCCGACGTCACCATGGACAACCTGGGCGAGAAGATGATCGGCACCCAGCGTGGCACCACCGGCGACATCTACGCTTCCGACACTCCCGAGAACGGCGGCTACGGTGAAGACCATGTCACCTCCTACGAGAACGGCGCTACCGCTGTTCAGGCTCTGATCAACGGTCAGGTTGACTGCGTTATCATTGACAGCGCTCCCGCTGCTGAGTACGTCAAGGCAAACGCAGGCCTCGCCATCCTGGAGGGCGAGTGGGTCGTTGAGAACTACGCCATCGGCTGCGACAAGGGCAACACCGCTCTGGTTGAGGCTATCAACGAAGTTCTGGTTGAGCTGATCAACGACGGCACTGTACAGTCCATCATTGACAAGTACATCACTGCTGAATAATCCAAAAGCCATAGAAGGGGCGGCAACCTTGCCGCCCTTTTTACGTGAGAAGTTTGTGAGGTTATCGTGGCACAATATTATGAATTATGGAAAGGCATGATGAAAGCCGGCGAGGATCTTTCCTTCTGGAAGGAGTCCTTCGTCAAGTTTTATCAGGCTTTTATTCTCAATGACCGTTGGCTGCAGTATTTAAAGGGCATGGGAACTACCCTGATGGTTACCGCAATGGCACTGCTCATCGGTGTTATTCTGGGCATCCTGGTGGCTGTGATCCGTACAGCCCACGACCAGCAGCGTCCCGGAACCGGAAACCCCATCGGCAGATTCCTGCTTTGGTTCTTCAACGGCATTTGTAAGATCTATGTTACCGTCATTCGTGGCACACCTATGATGGTACAGATGCTGATCATGGGCATGGTCATTTTTAAGACCAGCCGTGATTTTACATCCGTCGGCGCCCTGACACTGGGTATCAACTCCGGCGCTTATGTGGCTGAAATCATCCGTGGCGGTCTTATGTCCCTGGATCCCGGTCAGGCGGAAGCCGGCAGAAGCCTGGGTCTGAACTACATTGACACCATGCGACTGATCGTCATCCCCCAGGCCTTCAAGGCCATTCTCCCCTCTTTGGGCAACGAGTTTATCATTCTTTTGAAAGACACCTCTCTTATCACCATTATCGGCGGTAAGGAGCTGCTGGACGCTGCCCAGGGTGTCTACACCCGTACCTATGAGCAGATGTATCCCCTGATCGGTATTGCGCTGATGTACCTGGCGCTGGTCATGATCTTCAGCTGGCTGCAGGGCATTTTGGAAAGGAGGCTTCGTCAAAGTGATCGACGTTAAAAATTTGTCCAAGTCTTTTGGCAAACACCTTGTTCTTGACGATATCTCCGAGCATATCTACCCCGGTGAAAAGGTGGTTATCATCGGACCCTCCGGCTCCGGTAAGTCCACCTTCCTGCGTTGCCTGAATCAGATGGAGATCCCCTCCTCCGGCACCATCACCTTTGACGGTGTGGATATCACCGATCCCAAGATCAACATTGACCTTGTCCGCCGCAAGATGGGCATGGTTTTCCAGCATTTTAATCTGTTCAACAACATGACCATCCGCAAAAACATCACCCTGGCTCCCATCCGCACCAAGCTGATGACCAAGGAGGAAGCCAACGATACAGCCACCCAGCTGCTGCGGAGAGTCGGTCTTGAGGAGAAAGCAGATGCTTATCCCAGTCAGCTGTCCGGTGGACAGAAGCAGCGTATCGCCATTATCCGCGCGCTGGCTATGAACCCCAAGCTGATGCTCTTTGACGAGCCTACCTCCGCTCTTGACCCCGAAATGGTGGGTGAAGTGCTGGAGGTTATGAAGGAGCTGGCAGACGACGGCATGACCATGGCCGTTGTTACCCACGAAATGGGCTTTGCCCGTGAGGTGGGCAACCGTGTTCTCTTCATGGATGAGGGTAAGATCGTGGAGCAAGCGCCTCCCGAGGAGCTGTTCGGCAGCCCCAAGCACCCCCGTCTGCAGGAATTTTTGTCCAAGGTTCTGTAATTAAAAAATATAACCCCACCTGTGTGTTTGAAATGCACAGGTGGGGTTATTGCTTTTAAGAAAATAAAAAGTTACTTCTTTTTTGCGAAAGAGCGACTAAAAGTAGTGTGAATAGGGGTAAGAACGACCAAAAGTAGTGTGCATTATCTATTCGACAAATTGGAATTTGTACATCAACCAAATGCCATAAACTTTTTGGCAACTTGCTGACCGTTACAATAAAGACGCATATGAAAAAAACCCATTTTGGCTTCTACACGGATTGTTTTTCCACCCGTTTTCATCATTCCGATGATTCCCTTTAAGCAAAAATTACTACCATAGACACCGTGATGCTGGTCGAATATCTGACCGTTAATTACAAGTGAGCAAACATGTCTCGAGTGATAAACGCGAATTACATTTCCTTTTACCGTATATTCGATTCTGATTTTTCCTAAACCCTCGTTGGTAGTGATTGGTTCAATCGCACGAATGAAAACCCAAGCTACGAAAAAAACACACAGAAAAACACTGAGACAACATATGATTCCTAAAATTTGGTTATTTTGATTGGCTTTGACATAGTCAGATACGCTTAGAATCATAACTCCGTTGCAGCTTATTTCGCAAATATCATCAAACTCTTTGCAAAAGGTAACGTCAAGTATGTCATTTTCTGCAAGACTCCTGAGATTTGCTTTATTTACAACTTCACTGGTTACAGTAAAGATACGAAAAGGCTCTTCGTACTCTTTGAAATGAACGACTAAATACCAACCACTTCGACTATGTCGTTTTTCAAATTTTTCAAAAGTAAGCTCTTCATGAACAAAACTGAGATTGTCTTCATCAAATTGAGAATAATTACGGATACAACCGAAAAGTAATACAGCAATGATTCCCGTGCAAACAAGGAATATGGCTATAATGGTTATGCGTAGTCTCTTATTGGCGGCCTTTTCTTTATTGTCCATTAGAGTTCCTCCTGTTCCTAGAATGCAAAATCAAATCGCCAAATTCAAGTTTGTCTAACCGGTATTGTAGGGGCGGCAATCTGCCGCCCGCGGGCGACTAATAGTCGCCCCTACGATATTCTTGTCAAACTGCCCGCCAAATTCAAGTTTGTCTAATAGAATTATATCATAATTTTGTAAAGCAATCAAGGCGAAGCCTTGCATATCATCCGCAACTTGTTGCGGTATATCACCAACACGCAGTGTTGTATATCATCAAGCAGCAGGCGTATGCACCTTCGGTGATGATATACGCCTACGGCGATGATATACACGCTAAAGCGTGATGATATACCAAGCCTGCGGCTTGGATAAAAAAAAGAAGTAACTTTTGGTAGACAAAAGTTACTTCTTTTTTGGAGCGGGTGACGAGGCTCGAACTCGCT
>JAFYNQ010000052.1 GCA_017548065.1 Oscillospiraceae bacterium | reverse complement strand
CGTTCGTCCTGAGCCAGGATCAAACTCTCAAAAAATGGTATCTCAAAACCCGTAGGTTTTAAAATCAGTTTTTGAATAATTTGTCTAGCAAATTTACTCAAGAATTTTCGTTGGCTGTTTGTTTATTCGTACACGAATTTCTTAAACAATCCATTATAAATTGTCCAAGGTGTTTGTTCGTCTTTGCGTTATTCAATTTACAAGGTACAGACGCTTCCGCACGAGCGGAGCTTGTTTAGTCTATCACAGCTCACAAGCTTTGTCAAGAACTTTTTTCATTTTTTCTCAACTTTTTTCGCAAGCCTTTGCAGACTTTTGCGCCCCCGTCGGAAGCGCTTGGATATAATAGCATTCACCTAACATTTTGTCAAGCACTTTTTTCGCAAATTTCAAAGTTTTTTCAAAGTCATATTTACGCTTGGAAATACAGGCTGTTTTAATGGTTTAAAACACATTGGGAGGAGCCTTTATTGGCTCCTCCCTACCCTATATAATATAATGTAAATAAGATCACAAAACATCAGCAATATCAAAGATCAGGCGCTCTGTCTTTTCCCAGCCCAAGCAAGGGTCAGTAATAGACTGTCCAAAGACGTCACCATCCACCTTCTGTGCGCCGTCAACAAGGTAACTCTCAATCATAAAGCCCTTGACCATCTTACGGATATCGGGATTATAACGGCAGCTGTGAAGCACTTCCTTTGTGATACGGATCTGCTCCAGGTACTGCTTTCCGGAATTACTGTGGTTTGTATCTACGATCACACCGGGATTTACCAGGTTAGAACCCTTGTACATATCCCATAGCCGAACAAGATCTTCGTAATGATAATTGGGATACGACTTACCGTTCTGATCCACATAACCGCGCAGGATCGCATGGGTATAGGGATTGCCTGCGCTCTTCACCTCCCAATTGCGATAACAGAAGGTGTGGGAGTGCTGTGCTGCATGGATGGCATTCATCATAACAGAAAGGTCGCCACTGGTAGGATTCTTCATACCGACAGGAATGGCAAGACCGCTGGCAGTCAGTCTGTGCTGTTGATCCTCTACAGATCGTGCACCCACAGCAACATAGGCAAGCAGATCGTTCAGGTAGCGGTGATTCTCGGGATAAAGCATTTCATCCGCACTGGTCATGCCATACTCCGTTAGCGCTTTCATATGCATCTTACGAATGGCAATAACGCCCTTTATCAGGTTGGGCTTCTCATTGGGATCCGGGTAATGCAGCATACCTTTATAGCCATCACCGGTAGTACGGGGCTTATTCGTATAAATACGAGGGATGATCAGCAGCTTATCCGCAACCTGATCCTGCACAGTGCGCAGCTTCTCAATATACGCCAAAACGGCATCTTCACGGTCAGCAGAACAAGGACCGATAACAAGGACCATGCGATCATCTTCACCGGTAAAAATCTTTCGGATCTCTTTATCTCTGGAAAGTTTAATATCAACAGCATCCTCCGACAACGGGTACTGTGCTTTTATTTCCTGGGGAATCGGCAATTTACCGATAAATTGCATATTCATTATAATATATCCCTCCGCCTATTTCTTATCAAACAGCGCACGGCGAACTGTGGACTTACGCATAGCATCACGCATTCCCTCCACATCCCCGTCCGCCAACATCTGCCGAAACGTTGCAAAGGCATCGCTGAAAGCATCCATGTGATGTAAAAGCATCTCACGGTTACACATAAACAGTTCCGACCACATCTTATCATTAATACGAGCAATTCTTGTGAGGTCACGGAAGGAGTCACCGGTATATGCCTCCATTCCCGGTGTATCATTACAATTCATCAAAGACACCGCAATACAATGGGTAAGCTGTGACAAGAAGCCAATCATATCATCATGCTTTTCCGGTGTAAGAACAGATACTCTTGCAAAACCCAGTTCCCAGCCAAGCGCCTCACACAAGGCAACAGCTTCCTTCGTATTTGCTTCTGTGGGTGTTACAATGTAATTTGCCTTACGAAAAATCGCATCGTCACTGTTTTCTACACCATAAACCTCTTTACCAGCCATAGGGTGTGCAGCAATAAACTCCACATCCTTGCGAAGAAGCTTTTGTACATCGTAAACAACACAGCATTTTACACCGGTAACATCAGTTATAACTGCTCCGCTTTTCAAGTACTGTTGGTTATCCCGAATCCAGTCCAGCAAAACCTGTGGGTACAGCGCCAGCACTACGATATCCGCTTCCCCTACAAGCTTAGGATCTACTGAAGTTGAGCCCTCTGAAATGATTCCATTTTCAAGCGCATAGGTGATAGAAGAATCACTTCTTGTAATTGCGCTGACATGGTAACCTTTTTTGACCAAGGCTTTGGCATAGCTACCGCCAATCAAACCGAGGCCCACAATCAGCACACGTTTATCATTCGTTAGTTTCATCAAAAAGAACCTCAATTCCCAAAGAAGCCAATCTGTCAAAAAAATCCGGAAAACTCTTCCGAACAGCCTGGGCACCTTTGATGGTACCACCGGTGCGAGTAAGCAATACACTTATTGACATTACAATTCGGTGGTCGTTGTGACCTTTCAAAGCTGCTGTCGGCGCATGGAAGTCTTTTGCAATGACTTTGACTGTATCATCTTCAACTATGACCTCTGTTCCAAAAGCTGCCAACTCTTCCGCCATTGCCGCTGCACGGTCACTTTCTTTAATTTTCAATCGTCTGGTACCGGTAAATACCGCACCGTTTTTAGCTGCAGCTACAGCAAACAGAATAGGACCAAGGTCAGGACAGTCTGCAATATGCAAAGTAGGCGTGCCGTTACAAAGTTTTTCAAAATAATCCTCATACACCTTATCGCCCTGAAGGCTGTTCTCACGCAAACCAGCAACAGTTACATCATTTCCCAACGCACGAAGCGCAGCAAAGAAAGCAGCACCTGAATAATCACCTTCTACTGTAGCATCAACCGCTGCATAAGTTTGATTTCCCGGTATCTCCAGCGTAAATGCATCCAACCAATCAGCACGTATGCCAAATGTATGCAGAGACTGCAATGTCAGGTCAATATATCCTCTGCTTTCCAATGGGGGTGCAATTTTAATCACGCTGTCCTTTCCTGCCAAAGGCAACGCAAAGAGCAATCCGGTGATAAACTGGCTACTGATATCGCCGGGAACAGAAAAGCACCCACCAGACAAGCAGCCGCTAACTTCAACCGTTCTGCTGTCCTGCACGAAAGAAAAACCATACTCTGCGCAAAGCTTTTCATATACATTCAAAGGTCTAGAAAGAAGCTTCTCTGTGCCGATAAGCGTTACCTTCTTGCCGGAAAGTAACGAAAGCGGAATAAAGAAACGCAAGGTACTGCCACTTTCCCGGCAATTCAGAACTTCACTAGGAACAGACTTGCGAGGATCTATACCCTTTACTGTAACAACGTCACCCTGGATGGTACACTCTGCACCAAAAGCTCGCAAGCAGTCAATCGTCGCCAGGATATCTTCATTAAAGTCTACATTATTTATGTGACTTACCGATGGTGACAAACCTGCACAGATCAATAATCTATGCGCCATACTTTTGGAAGGTGGTGCAGACACTGTACCACACGCCCTACCCTTTTGGATTGTTACATTCATACATTTCTCTCCAGCAATGTATCAACAGCTTCTAAATATCCATCAAAGCCCTTACCGGTAATTGTTGCGACGCAAGCAAGACGAATATAACTGATCTGCCGGAACTCCTCACGTTCTTCTACCTTGGAAATGTGCACCTCCACTGTGGGAATGCACACGGATTTCACAGCATCAAGCAATGCAATACTTGTGTGAGTATAAGCACCGGGATTGATCACAATACCATCCGTACCATCGCTGTAGGCTGCCTGAATACGATCAACCAAACATCCTTCATGATTAGACTGATAGAATGTAACCTCAATATTTTTCTCGTTACAATATTTGTGAATCTTTTCACAAAGAGCATCGTAAGTGCCGGAGCCATACAAGGAAGGTTCACGAATGCCCAGCATATTCAAATTAGGTCCATTGATAACCAAGATTTTCATTGATAAAAATTCCTTTCAATTGCCTCTACGGCAGCCAAAGGCGATGTATCGTTCTGAATAACAAAATCGGCTGTTCCGTTATATATATCGTACCTTTCGTGATAGCGCTTCTCTAGCGCTTCCTTTGTTGAAGAAAGCGGTCTGTCACAAGTTGGCAAAAGCTGCTCCAAAGGACGATCCAGAAAGAACAGCTTACCATTCATCCGCAAAGAATCCACATTCTCATGGCGTAGAACAATACCACCACCGGTCGCTATGATGGCACTATTGATTTCACTGATTTCTTTAACGACCTCAGACTCAATAATACGAAAAGCAGATTCTCCCAAGGAAACGATCAATTCTGCAGGTGTCTTTCCCGTTTTCTCCGTAATTAACGTATCTGTATCATAGTAAGGTCTTTGCATTTTCTCCGCAAGCAGCTTACCAACCGTTGACTTGCCACTGCCAGGCATTCCCGTAAGAACGATATTTTCTTTAGAACCCAGGATCTTATGATAAATATCTTCTGTAAGTTCTGCAGGATACTTAGTGTCAAGGAAAATCTCCGAAGCCAGTACAGCCTGGCAAACAAGCATATATAGGCCTCCAACAGCAGGAACTCCCATTTCCAAAGCTGTTCTCACAAACTCGGTACGCAGAGGATTATAGACTGCATCTACAACACCTTCCAGTTTCTTAAAAAGCTTGGGATCCACCGGCATACCCTTTTCTCTGGAGTACATGCCTTTCGGTGTGGTATTGATCAGGATCTCCGCATCCGTATGGAAAGAAAGAACATCCTCATAGGTAAGAACTCCGCTCCTAGGAGATCGGCTGACCTTATAGATTGCAGATGCTCCCAGATGCTCTGAGACAGCAGCTGCTGTTTTAGATGTACCGCCGGTACCAAAAATCAAAACCTTCTTATTCATTAACGAAATACCGAGATTTTGAATCATGGATTCCATGCCACCAAAATCTGTATTGTAGCCAAACAGCTCACCGTTTCTGTTAACAATGGTGTTAACAGCTCCAATTTTGGAAGCGATGGGATCTATGTATGATAGGTGCGGTATTACATCCTGCTTATAGGGAATGGTGACATTGATTGCCTTGAACGCTCTTTCCGTCATAAAGGAATCCAACTCTCCCATCGGGATCTCTTTTAATGCATATAAGTAGTCAGCGATCTGCTCATGGATCTCTCTGGAGAAGCTATGGGTCAAATGCTCACCAATGCAACCATACTGCACGTTTATTCACCCTTTGCAAAATAATCTGTACCAAACCTGCCTGCCAGCATATCATACACAGCAATAGCAGTCACCGCATCAATCACAATGCGGGCACGATGCACAATAGCAGGATCGTGTCTGCCTTTTACGCCAAGCACGGCATTTGTCTTTGATTGAACATTAACTGTTTCCTGCTCAATAGCGATGGACGGGGTAGGCTTCACTACACAGCGGAAAATCACCGGCATTCCGTTTGTAATTCCGCCGCCAATGCCGCCGCCGTGATTCGTCTTTGTAATAACTTTTCCGTCTTCATAGCACATAGGATCATTTGCCACACTGCCCCGCATATCAGCAAGCGCAAAACCGTCGCCAAATTCAACACCCTTCACCGCAGGAACAGAAAACAAGATATGGGAGAGTATACTCTCAAATGTATCAAACCAAGGCTCTCCAACACCGGTAGGCAAGCCAACGACGGCAGTTTCCAGGACACCGCCTACACTATCCCCTTCCGATTTAGCTTTCAGGATCTCTGCTTGCATGCGTTCACCGGAATCACCGTCAAGAGTCGGGAATATAGATTCAGAAAGCGCATCAATATCGCACTTCAAATCTTCAAAATTGCGGTCTGCAATACCTGCGCATTTTGCAATATGGGTTCCGATGTATATACCCTTTGCCTCCAACGCACTATGGCAAATCGCACCGGCTGCCACAAGGCCTGCGGTAATTCTGCCGGAAAAATGTCCTCCACCACGGGTATCCTGGTAACCATGATACTTGCATTGCGCCGGATAATCCGCATGACCGGGACGCATAAGTGCCTTCATTGCAGAATAATCGCCGCTTTTGGTATCCTGGTTACGAATCAAAATGGTCAAGGGTGTTCCGGTTGTAACGCCGTCTACCACACCGCTGACAATCTCATAAGAATCCTTTTCCTGTCGTGCTGTGGAAATCGCGCCACCGGGTTGACGTAGATGCATCATTCTGCGAATATTATCCTCATTGATCTTCAATCCGGGACACAATCCGTCAATGATCGCACCAATTGCAGCACCGTGACTTTCACCAAACAATGTGACAGACAGATAGTTTCCAAAAGTATTCTTCATGGTGTATTACACCTCTCCGTTAACAAAACTATAAACCGTATCCTTAAAATCCTGCAGAGGCATAGAGCGCAATTCATAGCTACCCGCCTTCTCTGCATAAACAACCGTAATACTATCGCCGGAAAGCTTCTTATCATGACCGATTGCCTCCCATACTGCGTCTGCATCTACATTGCAGGTAACAGGCAAAGAGAGTTTTTTCAGAATTGCCTGCACCCTGGGCCGAAGTTCATCGCTGCACATAGGAAGCATACCAAGCGCAACGCATTCACCGTGATACAGTGCATTCAGTCCCCCAGCAGTTTCAATGCCGTGACCGATGGTATGGCCAAAATTCAACACTCTGCGTAGACCCTTTTCCTTTTCATCTGCTTTGACAACCTGCGCTTTGATCTCCAAAGAGGCGCAAATGATGGAACCAATATTGGCCATAATATCTTCCGTTTCAAAAACAGACAGTAAGTTTTCATCAAAATTAACTGCCATCTTGACCGCTTCTGCAAGACCGTTTGCGATTTGTCTCTGTGGCAAGGTAGAAAGCACATCTGGATCAATCAGTACAGCCTTAGGCTGATAGAAAGCGCCTACACAGTTTTTAATGCCTGCCATATCAATAGCGACCTTGCCACCAATGGAAGAATCCACCTGAGACAGCACCGTTGTGGGGATATTATAAAAATCAATACCACGCATGAAAGAAGCTGCAGCAAATCCTCCCAAATCACCAACGACACCGCCGCCAACCGCAACAACGCAATCCGTCCGCGTAAAGCCTTCCGACAGCATTTTGCGGCAAAGCTCTTCAAAGTTTTTGAGATTTTTACTTTCTTCCCCTTGAGGAATCGTCACCAGCACCGGCTTCGCACAACGTTCTGCCACAGCTTCAGCATACTTTGCAGGAACACCGCTATCGGTAACAATAAGAACTTTTCTATTTAAATTAAAATATGTATCAGCATGTTTTATTACGCCACGTTCCACCGTAACCAGATAGCTATTCTTCCCCAATTCTACCGGGATCTGCATTGTGAATCCTCCTTAATTGAACGAACCAACACACTTGATCTTATCGCAGCAAACCGCCAATTCCTCCAGCATGCACTTACCTTCATAGCTTCGGACATTGCCTTCTGCTTCTACGTAGAAGTAATACTCCCACAGCAATTCTTTCATGGGGCGGCTTCTCAAAGTACGCATGTTAAAGCCATGTGCGCCAATAATATTCAGTGCTCTGGCAAGGGAACCGGCTTCATTACGAACCGTAAACATAAGAACAAAGTGAGCACCATGAGCTTTTGTGATATTTCTGTCCTCGGATTTAGCCAAAACCGCAAAACGGGTCGTATTCACTCGGGACTGGTTTATGCCGTCCATCAACACCTTCAAATTATAGCAAGATGCACTTTCTGCACTGCCAATTGCCGCAACCGTGGGATCATTCAAATCTGAAACATATTTTGCTGCAAGTGCAGTGTTTTCATAGGGCATCTGCGCATAACCATGTTTTTTAATAAAGCTGTCGCACTGCGCCAGAGCCTGGGGATGACTAACAACTGTCTTTACAGCTTCAAGGCTGGCACCTTCAACGCCCAAAAGCTCATGGGTAACAGAAATGGCAACCGTTCCATTCACATAAAGAGGACCCGAAAACAGCAGATCCGTCACCTGACCAACCTCACCAGCATAACTGTTTTCAAGAGGAAGCACAACCACATCGCACTCTCCTTTTACAACAGCATCATAGGCTGTATCAAAATCGGGATAAGCGACCTTTTCAGCGTCCGGGAAAAGCTTGTGGGCGGCAATATGGGCGAATGCACCCTCAACACCACTGTATGCTACACGCATGCCCTCCAGCAGTTTCTGCTGATACCGACGGGAGATCGCCATAGTATCACGCATAAAATCAACATAATAACCACGGTATGCATCATTCTCCACTCGGTTTGCACCATTGCGAATGACCTCTTCTTCACGTGCCGCGTCCAGAATCGGCATACCGTGTTCTCTTTTATATTCCGCAACCATTTCGGCGGCTTCCATTCTTCGCACAAACAGTTCCGCCATCTTGGCATCCACTTCATTTATGATTTTTCTTGCTTCCTGCAAACCATCCATCATTTATCTCCTCCAAAGTAATACGATGCCAATTTCGCAAATGCAGGCAGACTTCTTTCTATCTGCTCCGTACCAACGCAATAAGCAATTCGAACATAGCCGGGACAACCAAAATCATCAGCGGGCACTAAGAGTAATTCATAATCCTTGGCCTTTTCACAGAATGCATAAGAATCTGCAACAGGAGACTTCAGGAACAAATAAAACGCTCCGTCAGGATACACTGCCGAAAAACCATAGCTTGAAAGGCTGTCAAATAACAGGGTTCTGTTCCTATTGTAAATGGAAATATCAACAGTCTTACCAAGGCATCTCTTTACAAGCAACTGGAACATAGCAGGTGCGCAAACAAAGCCCAGCGCTCTTCCTGCACCGCAAACTGCATCAAATACCATGTCTGCTTCTTCCATTTGAGAAGCAACATAAATATAACCGATCCGCTCACCGGGCAGGGACAAGGACTTGCTGAAAGAATAGCAAACGATTGTATTCTTGTAATACAAAGGAACATAAGGAACGATTGCATTGCCAAAAGCAAGCTCCCTATAGGGTTCATCGCAAATAAGGAATATGGGATGTCCAAACTCAGCGGAACGTCTATCTAAAATATCCGCCAGCCGCTTAATGCTGTCCTCTGTTAAAACAACGCCCGTAGGATTGTTGGGAGAGTTCACAATAACCGCTTTCGTATTCACATTGATTGCATTATACAATGCTTTTGCATCAATTTGAAATGTCTCGGGTTCGCTATTAACGGTGATAAACTTTGCACCGGCAGTTTCCGCAAACACTTTATACTCAGGAAAATAAGGTGCAAAGGCAATTACCTCGTCCCCATTTTCTACGATGGCATTCAAAGTAACCGTCAAAGACGCAGCAGCGCCGACAGTCATATAGATGTGCTTGCTTTCTGCAGGATAGCCAAAATTGTTACGAATATAATCTGCAATAGCAAGCCGCACACCGGAGTCACCGGCAGCCGAGGTATATGCATGCAACACCTCAGCAGGAGTGTTTACCAAAAGATTCTCCAATTCCTCACGAACAAAATCAGGAGCAGGAACACTGGGATTTCCCAAGCTGAAATCAAACACATTCTCAGCACCAATCTCCTTACGGCGCTGATTGCCGTATTCAAAAATGTCTCTGATAACCGAGCTGTGTCTGCCCAGTTGCAACATTTTATCCGATACCATCATGACCCTCCAAATATATAACTGCCCATTATAATAATATTTATATATTATACAATATTTTTGTATAGGGTCAATAGACGAATATTTACAATTATAGCATCTTAGACTGTTGCGTTTTGACTATTTTGTCCTTCACTCGTGCAAATTTGTAAGTTCACCGTGTGCATCCAAGTACTCTACCATTTCAGCAACCCTTCCCGAAGCGTTGCAACGGTATATTTTAACATTCCTTTTCAACTGTTTATCCAACCCGTCAATATCTGTAACATCGTCTGAAACAAATAAATATACAGCAGTCTTTAAATAAATAATTGCCGGTGACTCCTCCTTAATTCGTTTTACCGCTTCTGCTACATTTCTGTCCGAAGCTTTCAGTCCCGAATCCACTTCAACGGTAATATTCTCCCCACTTTTGTAAACGGCAATCGCCCTCACCGGCAATAGATTTTCTATTTCCACTCGCTGCAACGGCACAAAGAAAACAGCGCAGATAAGCAAAATATAGAATATTTTTCTCATCGCTGATTCCTCCGATCCTCAGGATTCAGCGCTTCATCCCTGAACTTTTGATTTATGAGTCTTTTTCTCAAAACTGAGCCGGTGGGTGCAAGGTAACAAATTCCCAAACTTTTTAATCCCGAAAGATGCAGCAAAAGAATGGCCAAACCCGCAACTACACCGTAAATCCCCCCAACAGCAGAAAGCAAAACAATAACAAATCTCCACACACGAACTGCGTTGGCAAGGTCACGATTGGGAAGCACAAATCCACATATACCGGCTACAGAAACAGCAATCAAGGCAACAGGAGAAATAAACCCAGCTTCTACAGCGGCTGTACCCACAACAATACCGCCGATAACAGAAACAGATTGACCGATTGCTTGCGGCAAATGGATGCCGGACTCCTGAAGCAACTCAAAGGCAATCAATAGCGCAATTATCTCTGTAGTTGTCGTAAATGGCACACTACGCTTACTTTCAATAATAGACACGAGCAACGGATACGGGATCATGTGCTGATGATAAGCTGCAAGGGCAAGATAAACGGCCGGCAGCAACAAGCTTACAAACAGAGCTATATAGCGAAGAATTTTGACTGCAGATGCACCAATATAATCTCTTCCCCGATCTTCCGGACTCTCCATTAAATACATAAGATCAACGGGCGCTAAATACCCAAGCGGAAGGCCGTCAACCAGAAGGCCTACTCTCCCCTCCAGGATCCCCTGTGAAAAACGGTCAGGCCGTTCTGTGTACTGGATAAGCGGAAAGGTTGTAGTTCTGGAGCCGGTAACATACTCTTCAACCGCAGACGGACTTAAAAATCCGTCAATATCTATTGTTTGCAACCGTTTCTTCATTCTCTCAACAAGCGTTATATCTGTTATACCTTCCAACCAAACTACGCTCACATTTGTAAGTGTTCGTTTCCCCACTTGTGTCTCATAGATACGAAGATCCGGGCTGCGAAGATGCCGGCGAACATAACTGGTATTGGAACGAATCGTCTCAACGAAAGCATCCTTCGGTCCTTTTACGGTATTTTCCACTTCCGGAGCTGACGTGCCACGCTTATCCGGAGTGCGAACCTCATAACCGATTGCGCCTGATCCTGGAAACAGCACGACACAAAACCCGTTTACAAGGAGAAAACTGACTTGACACAGATCATCACAAGGAACCGCAACATTGTTATATATCTGACCATTTAGTGCTGAATGATAAAGCTCGCACACCGAGTTGCCCGATAACTGCTGGGATATCGGTTTAAAAATACATTCAGAAGCAGTAGCCGAGGCAATAAGACCATCAATAGCATAAGCATACAACACTTGCCCGTCACAGCACAACTCTCTTCGTATAAAATCCGCCGCATCACGAAACTGATGACACACATTTTCGTCTGTCAACGCCATGCGGGAGTTATTATTTTTCATAATATCACCTCAATGGTATTATTTGAGCAAAAAACCTCTTTATACGGATTTGATTTTCTGCGCTTTCGGTGTTATAATGCATACTGGTGATTTATGATGATATATACAAGACTAACGATTGAAGCAATGAAACTGGCGTATACTGCGCACCACGGACAAACGGACAAAAGCAACGTCCCCTACATATTCCATCCCTATCATCTTGCAGAGCAAATGGACGATGAATATTCAGTCTGCGTCGCACTCCTGCATGATATTGTTGAAGACACCGCGTTGACAGTTACACAGTTACGAGAGATATTTCCAAAAGAGGTCGTAGATGCTGTGGCGCTTATGACCCGTTGTGAGGACGAAGATTATTTAACCTACGTAAAGAGAATCAAAACCAATCCGTTGGCAAAGAAAGTCAAACTGGCAGACCTTCGCCATAACACAGACGAGACACGAACGCCCGATGCTCCGGAAGCATTGCGGGAACGTTATCGTAACAAGTATAAAAAAGCTTTTGAAATTTTGGAGGATAACGAAGTATGAGTCATGTCATTGCCGCTGTATCCACCGGAAACCAGGTGAGCGCCATTGGCATTTTGCGAATGAGCGGAAACGGTTGTGCAGAAATAGCGGACAAGGTCTTTCGTTTTCAAAACGGCAAGACATTCAACGAGGCACCCAACCGAAAACTGATGTTAGGCACACTGCAGGATAAGCACGGAAGAATTATAGATTCCTGCATGGCCGTCTACACACGTGCTCCCCACAGCTACACCGGTGAGGACACCGTTGAATTTCATTGTCATGGCTCCCCTGCTGTTCTTTCTGCAGGACTGGATGCATTGTATCTTGCGGGAGCAAGACCTGCCGCAAGAGGTGAATTTACAAAGAGAGCTTTTTTAAACGGGCAGCTGGCATTAACCCAGGCAGAAGCTGTCATTGATCTTATTGAAGCAGAAACCGCTGATGCCGCAGCAAACGCAGCAGGTCAGGTCGGCGGTGTATTGCAGAAAAAGCTCGCCCCCGTCTACAACGATTTAACAGATCTTTGCAGCCATTTTCACGCTGTCCTGGATTACCCTGACGAGGATATTGAGGATTTCGGTCTTTCCGCATACGAAAAGTCACTTAATGAAAACGCAAAGATCCTGGACAAGCTGCTCAAAACCTATGCGCAAGGACGAATCCTGAAACAAGGCGTTTCAGCTGCCATTGTCGGAAAGCCCAATGTTGGAAAGTCCAGCCTTTTGAATGCTCTGGCCGGATTTGACCGCGTCATTGTGACAGACATTGCCGGCACTACAAGAGACACTGTAGAAGAAACAGTTATGGTAGGCAACACAAAGCTACGACTTATTGATACTGCAGGCATTCGTTTAACGGATGACAAGATTGAAGCCATGGGTGTTGAGCGCTCCAAAAAGGTTGCAGAAGAAGCCGACCTCGTAATTTTTGTTTGTGACGGTTCTGAACCGCTGACCCAGGAGGATCAGGAGGTCATTGCCTTCTGTGCTGATGCACCTAACGCAATCGCCCTTATAAACAAATCGGACATTGGTGCAAAAGTTGTCCCTAGTGATCTCCCCTTCATGACCGTTATTAAAATATGTGCAAAAAACGGCGATGGTTTGGATCTTCTTGCAGGTGTCATTGAAGATATGTTTGCCAACGAAACACCATGTGACGGCTCTATTTTGACAAACACTCGTCAGTTTGATGCAGTTCGCCGTGCATTTGATGCCATGCAAGCTGCGATCAAAGGACTACGTTCCGGATTGACACCTGACGCTGTGCTTTTGGATGTTGAAACCGCTATGGAAGCTATGGGTGAGGTAACCGGCAACATTGTAAGAGAGGATATAACCGCAAGAATTTTTGAAAGATTCTGTGTAGGTAAATAAAGATATGATTTATTTAGATAACTCAGCAACAACAAAGCCCTGCCAAGAGGCAATCAACGCTGTTACGGAGGCTTTAACAAATAACTGGGCAAATCCCAGCGCCCTTTATGAATTCGGTATTGATGCAGCAAGAGCGCTTCGCAACGCAAGAACAAATGTTGCCGCAGCATTAGGTGCTGAACCGGATCGTGTGTTTTTCACCTCAGGTGGTACAGAAGCTGATAACTGGGCAATTCTCGGTACGGCAAAGAGATTTGGTAAGAAAAACAAGCATATTATTACAACCGCTATTGAACATCATGCCGTACTCAACACCATGCACGAGTTGGAAGCACAAGGCTTTGATATCACCTATCTTCAGCCTGACGAAATGGGCAATATATCGCTTGACGACCTGAAAGATGCGCTGCGCAAGGACACGATCCTAGTGTCCATTATGATGGTAAATAACGAGGTTGGCTCTGTGATGCCCATTGCCCAGATGGCAAAGCTTACACACAAGGTTTGTCCAAACGCTCTGTTTCATACAGATGCTGTACAGGGATTCCTGAAGATCCCCTTCCAGGCGAAGACATTAGGCGCTGACCTCATCAGCATTTCCTCCCATAAGATCCACGGTCCAAAAGGTGCAGGCGCACTTTATATCAGCCCAAAAATCAAATCTTTTCCTCCCCTGTTACTAGGCGGCGGTCAGGAAAGCAACATGCGAAGCGGTACAGAAGGAACCCCTGCCATCTTTGGTTTTGCCGCCGCCGCAGCTTGCGGAAAAGAAACATTTATAGCTGATATTGATAAGGAATCCAATTTGATTCAGAAGCTGACAGAGCAACTTTCAACCATTGACGGTTTAAAAATCAACGGCGCTCACCAAGCACCACATGTGGTATC
Source organism: Oscillospiraceae bacterium (assembly GCA_017548065.1). GTDB lineage: Bacteria > Bacillota > Clostridia > Oscillospirales > Oscillospiraceae > Faecousia. The sequence goes on along the minus strand of JAFYNQ010000052.1, from coordinate 14,188 downwards.
ACTGTCCATTCCGGGTATTCCGACACAGAACATTATTAACATTTTACAGGATGCAAATATCTACGTCAGTGCAGGTTCAGCTTGTGCAAAAGGACATCGCAGCCACACACTGACCGCAATGGGCCTTTCTCCTGAAATCATGGACAGTTCCTTCCGTGTGTCTATTTGCCATGACACAACCTGGGAAGAACTTGAAACCCTGATTGCCACAATAAAAAACGACATTCTACCGAGAGTCAGATAAAAAAATCCGGAGTGCAGTTTAAAACCGCACTCCGGAAATTATTTTATTCAGCAATGCCAACAACAACGCTTTGTTCGTTGAACAAGAACTTAATTTCCGTTTTTGAAAGAATCTCCTTCACAAGCGCCTCGTCGTTACACAGCATATTTTTAATGACACCGTTATTGATCACCTGGAACGCAAAGAAACCGTTTTTAACAGCTTTGTACAGGCTCATATCCCCAGGGGCAGGGTTAATATAGGTAACTCCGTCTGTCTTCGGTGTAAATTCGCCCTGATAATAATCCGCTGCCTTTTCCACAGTCTGATAACCGGACTCTGTTGAAATTTCTTTCAACAGTCCAATCAACTCATCCTGAACGATTTCTGCAGTACCTTCCGGGTAATTTGTAATGCGAGACTCATAGGTAATCTCCCAACCATAAGAAGGCGGTGTGGGAAGATATCCGTTTGAGCCGTTACAGCAGGACAAATACATAGTCATTGCATAATCAGAATTTTCACGAACGGCAACAGCGTTATCGTCAAAGATCTCAAACGGAGCTGTTACTATTGCCAGGTCGCCTACAGTGATCGCATAGACCCAAACTTTATTAGCACCATAATTACGGTTCTTAAGCTGCAACATCTTCTCTTTTACCCGAAGTTCACTGATATTGCGTTCTGTAAAATTCTTTGCCGCTTCCACAGCTGCCTTTCCCAATCCCTGACCTAGCTCCTGATAGTCATTATGAATGATATCGCCGTCAATCTGGGAATTATTGTTCAGGTTGCCGGAGCCACCCAGGAAGAAGATCGACTCGCAGTTCAAATTTTTATTCAAATAATCGCAAAGCACTGCCGGATAGTTTGCTGTTGCAATCGTGTTGGGATCTGTTCCGGGAGGGTGTCCCTGCCAGTTAACAAACACAACATCCTTGCCGCCTTCACGAGTGAATTTCACAAGCTGCAGCAGATTATCCGCAACACCATAATGACCAATCAAATTTGCTTTCGGAACAGTGCCAACACTATAAGATTGGTAACTGCCATCTGCCAGAAGATAGTGACGATCCGTATTATGACCTACAGGACGCGTATAAGTTGTCTGCATACCCGTGACCGGGAGTCTGTTATCCAGCGCTGCCTTTGCCGCACTGATCACACCGTTTGTCATCTGTGAGATATAGGCAGTAATCGCAGGCGCATCTTCTCCGAGGGCAGGACCACTATGATTGTGGGTCACATGAATCATAATGTTTTCTTTGGGAATGCCGGTAATACTTGTCAAGGAAGAGCGAAGTCCGTCAGCCATCGTGGCATTAAGCATATCCAGGGTAATCAGCAAAACAGAGTTACCGTTTCCATCTGTAATTGCCACACAAATTGCACTAAAAGGCCACTCAATAGCCGTAGACCAGCGAAATGCAGAGGAATTGCTACCCTGGTAACCACCCAAAGGCAAGGATTCCGTAGGGGTAACATCAACCTTCGCGTAACCAACAGACAAGGACTGCTTTTTATTATCACTGCAGCCCGAAAGCAGCCCAACGGATAATACAACGATCAACAAAACCGCAATCATTCTTCTGCCCACAAAGATCACCTTCCACAGAAAATACTATAATTGTTAATATGCGATACCCCAGTAGATCATCTTCTTGGCAGGTTTGCCACAGATGGGGCAAGTATCGCCAAGATTCTCCTGTGCGAAGGGCATGCAGCGAGAGCTCATACCAGCCTCTTCCTTCATCTTCATCTCGCACTCCAGCTCGCCACACCACATTGTCTTGATGAAGCCGCCGTTCTTCTCCTGAAGCTCCTTTGCCTCTTCCAGAGAATGTGCCTCGTAGATATGATCTGTCAGGTTCTTCTTTGCCTTCTCGTACATACCCTGATGCACCAGTGCAAGCTGCTCTTCTACAGCCTTCTCCAGCTCATCCAGCGCGACTACTGTCTTTTCGCCGTCATTGCGGCGAACCAGTACGCACTGACCGTTCTCCAAATCGCGAGGACCACACTCAACACGAAGCGGAACACCCTTCATTTCGTATTCTGCGCACTTCCAGCCCATGGAGTTGTCGGAATCATCCAGCTTTACACGGAAACCGGCAGCGGTCAGTCTGTCCTTTAATGCATTGGCAGCATCCAGCACGCCGGGCTTATGCTGTGCAATGGGAAGAATGATCACCTGAGTGGGTGCGACCTTGGGAGGCAGCACAAGACCGTTATTATCACCGTGGGTCATAATAATGCCGCCAATCAAACGGGTAGATACGCCCCAGGATGTCTGATGAGGATTCACCTTCTGATTGTTCTTATCGGTAAATGTGATATCAAAAGCCTTTGCAAAGCCATCACCAAAATAATGGGAAGTACCGGCCTGGAGTGCTTTACGGTCATGCATCATGCACTCAATTGTATAGGTTGCTTCTGCGCCGTTGAACTTTTCCTTGTCAGTCTTCTGACCACGGGTAACGGGCATAGCCAGCACATTCTCGCAGAAATCAGCATAGACATTCAGCATACGCTCTGTCTCTTCCTTTGCCTCCTCTGCAGTTGCGTGCATAGTGTGACCCTCCTGCCACAGGAACTCTCTGTGGCGCAGGAACGGACGGCTGGTCTTCTCCCAACGCAGAACGCTGCACCACTGATTCAGCATCATGGGCAAGTCACGGTGAGACTGAATGGAATTCTTGAAATACTCACAGAACAGAGTCTCGGAGGTGGGACGGATGCAGTAGCGCTCCTCCAACTTTTCACTGCCACCGTAGGTAACCCAGGCGCACTCAGGAGCAAATCCCTCAACGTGATCCTTTTCCTTCTGCAGAAGGCTTTCAGGGATCAGCATGGGCATATAAACATTTTCTGCACCGGTCTTCTTAAATTCAGCATCCATAAGACGCTGAATATTTTCCCAAATCGCATAGCCGTAAGGGCGATAAATGAAAATGCCCTTGATGGAGGAATAGTCGATCAGCTGCGCCTTCTTACAGACATCTGTAAACCACTGCGCAAAATCAACTTCCATATCGGTGATCTGTTCTACTTTTTTATCCTTTGCCATAGTTGTCATCCTCTCAAATTACCTTTTTTGACTTATAACATTGTATCATAAATGTCAAGTATTTCAAGGCAAATTTTCCATTTTCAAAAATATCATTGTTTTTCTTTATTATATTTGCTATAATAGCCCCAAGATTCAAATAAAGAAGGTTTGAAAATGAAATCTATTAAAGAAATTTACAAAATCGGCAAAGGCCCTTCCTCCTCCCATACCATGGGTCCTGAACGTGCCTGCACCGTTTTCAAAAATCAATATCCCAATGCTGATTCTTATGACGTGATCCTTTACGGTTCTTTAAGCAAAACCGGTATCGGTCACGGCACTGACAGCGTGATCAAGGACGTTCTCTCCCCTACGCCCACAAATATTATCTTCTCCCAGGAGCAGCTTGAGAATGCCCACCCCAACACAATGGATCTGCTGGCTTATAAGGACGGCAACCAAATCGGCAAGCTGCGAATTGAATCTATCGGTGGCGGTGATATTCGCGTCCCCGGAGAAAGTCTCCTGGACACACCAGAGGTTTATCCTGAAAACTCTTTTGCTGAAATCGCTGACTTCTGCAAATGGCGCTACATAGAAAAATTAAGCGATTACGTTGAGCTGAACGAAGGCGAAGAGATCTGGGATTTCCTTATGGACGTATGGCAGGTCATGAAGCAGTCCATTGCAGAAGGCGTTACCAAAGATGGTGTTTTGCCCGGTGGTTTGAAGGTTCAGCGAAAGGCAAAATATCTCTACGAGCAGTCCGAAGAAAACCTTGCTCCTGCAATGCTTGAATTTAAGCGCATTGCCGCTTATGCTTACGCTGTAGCAGAACAGAACGCAAGCAACGGCACCATTGTAACAGCACCCACCTGTGGTGCTTGCGGTGTCCTTCCTGCGGTTTTAAAATATGCACAGGATACAAGAGGCTTTACTGATGAACAGATTGTACGTGGCCTCGCAACCGCCGGTATCATCGGTTCTCTCACAAAGAGAAACGCTTCCATTTCCGGTGCAGAATGTGGCTGTCAGGCTGAGATCGGCACTGCCTGCTCTATGGCAGCAGCTGCACTGGCAGAACTTTATGATCAAAACCTGGATCAGGTGGAATACGCAGCAGAAGCTGCAATGGAGCATCACCTGGGTCTCACCTGCGATCCCATTTGCGGGCTGGTGCAGATCCCATGTATTGAGCGCAATGCCGTTGCCGCAATGCGTGCAATGAATGCCTGCAATTTAAGCTTCTTCCTCACCGGCTCCCGAAACATCAGCTATGATATGGTCTGCCGTGCTATGCACGAAACCGGTATTAACCTGAATCACCGCTTCCGGGAAACAAGTGAAGGCGGTCTGGCAAAGATCTACGCAAGACGCAAATAACTACATCCCCGGTTTACCTGGTTCTGTTCACCTGGAAACCGGGGATATTTTTTGAGATATTTATATTTCAACGCTTTTTTCTGTATTGCAACTTTCTTTCAACTGTGATAAAATACACTTTGAATTAAAAGAACTATCTACCGAAGGAGATATATCAATGAAATTAGGTATCGTCGGACTTCCCAATGTTGGCAAGTCTACCCTTTTCAATGCCATTACAAACGCAGGTGTTCCTGCAGACAACTATGCATTCTGCACCATTGATCCCAATGTGGGTGTTGTTTCCGTCCCTGACGAGAGGCTCAACTGGCTGGCAGAGCTGCATAACCCCAAGAAGCTGACGCCCGCTGTCATTGAATTTGTTGACATTGCCGGTCTTGTTAAGGGTGCTTCCAAGGGCGAAGGTCTTGGCAACAAGTTCCTCAGCAACATCCGTAACACTGACGCCATCGTTCATGTTGTGCGTTGCTTTGAGGATTCCAACGTTACCCACGTGGAAGGCAGTACCGATCCCCTCCGTGATATTGAGATCATCAACATGGAACTGATCATGGCTGACATTGAAATGGTGGAGCGCCGAATTGACAAGGCACAGAAGGCCATGAAGGGCGGAGACAAGAAGTTTGCCCGTGAGGTTGAGCTGTTCACGGAGCTTCTTGCTCACCTGAACGAAGGTAAGCTTGCCCGTACTTTTGACGGTACCGAAGATGATATGGCACTGATCAGCACCTCCGACCTGCTGACACTGAAGAAGACCATCTACGTCGGCAACCTCTCCGAAGACGAAGTAAACGAGCCTGAGAGCAACAGCCACTTTATGGCAGTTAAAGCTTTGGCAGCAGAAGAAGGCAGCCAGTTGATCCCCATTTGTGCAAAGTGGGAAGCTGATATTGCAGAGCTTGACGATCCCGAAGACAGAGCTATGTTTATGGAAGAGCTGGGTGTTAAGGAATCCGGCCTTGATAAGCTGATCCGCAGTTCTTACGCTCTGCTGGGTCTCATTTCCTTCCTGACGGCCGGTTCCGACGAGTGCCGTGCATGGACAATCAAAAACGGAACTAAGGCACCCCAGGCAGCAGGCAAGATCCATACCGACTTTGAGCGTGGCTTTATACGTGCTGAAGTCATCGCATTTGATGACATGCAGGCTTGCGGCACTATGGCAAATGCAAAGGCAAAGGGTCTTGTACGAAGCGAAGGTAAAGAATATGTGATGAAGGACGGCGACATCGTCAACTTCCTGTTCAACGTATAAATTTGATCCCGACCTAAATAAGGTCGGGATCCTTTTTGTATAAAGAAAACCACTCGTTATACGAGTGGTTTTCTTTATACAAAAAGGGCAGTCTCAAAAGAGACTGCCCTCAAAATGTTATTGCGCTGTAGCTTCCTGAACCGCCTTATGGGCAGCTTCTTGTAGCTGGGTCAATGTGATCTTGTCGCTGACGTAATACGTTTTACCGTCATATACGTAGGAAGGAACATACGTATTGCCAACACAAGACTCACCGGTGATCATTTCAAACCACACGCAGGCATTCAGATACTGGCCGCCGCCAATATCGCCTTCATGGTAGTAGTCACCTTCATGATTGGCGCCCTTTCCGAGACGTGCGCAAAGCTCATCATAACCGCCGGCACGCACGTTCTGCCATGCATCGCCGCAGGGGATCAAAGTGCAATTATAGGCATCCGCTGCCATATAAGCAATCTCTTTATGGCGTGCATAGAGACCGGTCTGGGTCTCCACATCGGGAACCGTATAGCCGTCTCTGTCATAGCCTACCTGGTAACCCCAAACCTGGCCCCAACAAAGCATAGCATCCGGGAACTGTTCGTGGAGGTAATCAGACAAAGCTCGTGCATACATATCAAGATCATCAAAACCCTGTTGCGGTGTCGCAGTGCGCACAGTGCCACTGGGATACTGCAGAGACAGAACATCCCACTCGCCCTGAGCCAAAGCCCACTCAAGGCCAACGCCCTCTGTCTTCACACGTCCGTTACCGTCAGTATTGAAGAACTGGCAGGGGGACTGCTCATTGGTCCACCAGGTCCAGTGCTGCTTGGGACCTGCACCGGAGTAATAAAGATTACACACACGCATGGGAATGCCGGCAGCTGCTGCCAAGCCGTAAAGCTCTTCCACATAGTAATAGTTAAAGCTACCGCCAATCATCAGGATATCAATAACACCGTTATCACCGGGATCCGGGATCTTATTCAAATCCCAGTCACCCATGCCCTGTTCTTTCCACTTGGTGTGGAAACTACGCAGAGCATTTGTGTACTTTCTGAAATGAATGGGATCGTCCATAATGCGAGCATCCAGATCTGCAAGCACATCATAGAGGCTGAATGCCACATCATCATTATGGCTTTCCGTATCACTGATAACAACAGAACCGTCATTCAACTTCAGGTAAGCTGTTGCAAATACAGGCATCTGTCCGTAAGCATTGTTCAGCTGCTCACTTCTGTCGCTCTTCATGATACCGGAAACCAGTACGCCTGTCTTCTTGGCGCCATTTTCCATGGAAGAACCGTCAAACTCTGTGTAAAGGGTGTCTTCATCGGTCATAAAGTCATTACCGGGCATATTCACAGCGCTGACAGCAACACCGTAAGAAGCAATACTTGCACCAACAACGTTGTCACAGCCAAAGGAGCCGGTATAGTACAGACCGTCGACAGAGGGACGCAGTGCAACCTCCGTGATCTGTGCCTGAATTCTGTGATAGCTGATACCATCTTCTTCTGCTACAGCAATGTACTGCTTGCCACCTGCCTCAGTACTGGAGGAAATCGTGGTTTCATCCGCTGCAACCACCTTACCGGCAGGAACAGTAAATTCATCGCCGGAGGAGTCCATACCGTAGAAGGTATACGCACCGGAAACGTTAATTGTATTACCGCAAACGTCCACTGTACAGTCCTTTGTCAGCACAATATTCTGAGCAGAGAACAAACGAATATACCCGTCAGCAGGACATGCATCCATTGCCTCTGCAGCATCCACATACCAGGTATGTACGCCTGCATTATCTACAACAGCGATTGCGCCAAGGCAAAGTTTTCCATTGGCGGAACAAAGCAATGCGCCGTCATAATCGCCTTCCAGCGTGATCTTGACATTAAGCACATTACATGCCGTATGATTGATCATAGCGCCGAAGCCGTCTCCGTCAAAATGAGAGCTGTCAACATACATAGACATTTCGCCGGTAACACCGCTGCCGATTTCCAGCAGAGACTGCTTGCTGTGCTTGTTCATATGGATATCATCGCCGGTTTTTCCGGCATTACCACTCACCAGCTTGGCATTATCCAAATACAACACGCCGCCTTGATGAATATTTCCGCCCGTAGTTCCGGCGACACCGCCGGCAATCAACGTTGCTTTGCCGTTTTCATCCGCACCAATGCGGGTGTAGTTTTTGGATGTTGCAGAATAGTTGCCGGCAGTATTTGCAATATTACCGCCGTAAGTAGTCGCAGTGCCGAAAAGAATCTCACAGCCTTCAATATCAAAATAACCGTTACCTGCATTGAGATTACCGGCATAAGTAGATGCTTTACCGGAAATCATCGTTGTATTGATATATCTGGCACGAGAACTGGTAGCGCCGGAGTAGAAGTTGCCACCGCGCTTAGCGCTGCCGTTAATGGCAATGCAGTCTTTGATAATCGCATTACATGCCGTACCGATATTCGCGTTACCGCCAAAGTCAGCGGTAGTACCGCCATCAAAATAGCAATTCTCCAAATTCACCTGATAGTAATGGGCATATAGGTTACCTGCCGCCGTTGTTGCAGAACCATCACGAACTGCCACACCGGACATATTGAAATAGCTCTTTGATGTATAGCTTTCAGCGCTGGAGAGGCGAATTACACCACCGTTACCATCCGCTGTACCGCCGATAAACTGACCACCGGTAATATTGACAACATTACTGTTGCCAAAGAAAACAGCGCCACCTTCTTGTGCATGACCACCCATAACCACACCGGCAGTCATGGTGAAATTCCTTGTGCCGTTAGATACTATAATTGCACCACCATTATATGTATATTTTTTGTCCGTCGTAGATTGATCTGTATAAACAAAAGCAGAACCATCAAAGACACCGCCATGAATGGTACAATTTGTGCCTGCAAAAACGACACCGCCACCGGTAACATTTCTACCTGCTGTACACTTGTAAATATATCTGCCACCATAAATAGTCAGCTGGGCGCCTTCGTTATAAATAACGCCACCGCCCTGATTATCTGCACCACTACCGGTAAGCTTACTACCGCCATAACTATCCAAAATCGTCAAGCTGCTCTGAGGAACATCTGCATCAGTATTCGCAGGGCGAATATAGAACACACGTTTAGTAGATGTCAGACTATAGCCGGACATATCAATTACAACATCCTTAGCAGCTACCGTAGTCTTGGAAGCGCTGGAGTAAACACCGGAATAGTGTTGAGAAAAGCTGGAGTTTGTTTCGCCCAAGTAATAATGTCCGGATTCAATATGCCGACCGGTACATGCAGGATCGGTATCCGTTGCACTGTCATGCAAGCAGTTCTGCACCAGGGAGTCTGTCGTGCTGAAGAGATTCCAAACAACACGTTCATTACAATGAGGACAGTAACCGCCAAGCTCACCGGCTGCAGCATAAGCGCCCGTCAAGCCGTCCGCTGTTTCGGAAAGCACCGTTCTGTTCGCACCTTTAAAATAAGCAATATTTGCAGATGAGTCAGCAAATGTATGATTAGCCAACACAAAAATCTCGGAACCTTCCATAAGACCGGATGCGTCAACAGTTGCCTTGTCCGAACCAAAGATCAAGCGAAGACCGGTATTCAGCAAACCGACTTTCACCTTTCCCTGGAGTTTCAGACCTGTGCCAACATAAGCAAAGTCACCGGGGAACTCACAATCCTTAACAATCATCTCTTTGGCACTGTTAGTACCGTAAATATTACCACCGCGAACACCGGCAACACCGCTGTAAATTTCGGTATTTTCAACACTGACCGTAGCATTGCCAATATAAATGTTACCACCGTGATATGCAGAATATCCGTTGCGAATCACAGAATCCTTGATAGTAACAGTTGCACCGTCTGTAACAGCGATATTGCCACCGCCGCTGCTTGTGGTCTTTGCGATACCGTCAGTGATTTCACAGTTTTCAATGGTTAACGTACCACCGACCTGATGGATATTGCCGCCGCCGGCAGCAGCCACACCACCGACAATACGGCAGTTTTTCAAAACTGTTGTACCCTTGCTGTAAATACTACCACCGGAACTGGAAGACTCACATCCGATGATCTCACCGCCCAGGATCTCAATAAGGGCAGTCGCACTGTTGCCGGCAATAGCGCCGCCGGCTTCTTCATAAGAACCGTTAACGGTAGAACCATTCACCATTCTACCGCCGTACATACGGAAAGTAGTATTCTCGCCCAAATGCACCAAACCGCCTCTACGGGAAGCCTTATTGGAATCATCAGGCATCATGGTGCCACCATAAAGTTCAAACGTGGCATCGTTGGTCTCGTTATTGGAAATCATCACAATGCCGCCAAAGCCAGCACCGGTGGTCTTGGCACTGAAACGACCGCCGCCAACAGAGTCCATCACTGCAATGTAACCATGCAGCAGGAACAAGCGGTGATTATCGTCCGTTGTCAAGGTATGACCACGCAGATCAATAACGATCTTGCTGCCGGAGATGATCTCCTGCTGATCCTTCTGCACATAGTCACCGTCCAGATAGTAGTGACCCGGAGTAGGAGATGCCGCATTGGGATCCCACGCACGCCATTCCACGTCTGCAAGGTCGCTGCCGCAACCGCAGACGCAATCGCCGGTAAGTGCATTTACCGTCTCAATTTCCGCTTCCTGAGCATTGACAGGCACTACCACCATGGACAGCACAATGCAAATACAAAGAAGCAAAGATAACCATTTCTTTCCCATATTATCCTCCTGTTATTGCGCTACGCGCATATTTTCCATTGCTTGGTGTGCAGCATTTTGCAGCACTGATACCATATCCTCGGACAGTTCATATTCGGGACGGAATGCATTTCCAACGCAACTTTGTCCCGTCAAAGACGCAAACCAAACACAAGCATTTAAGTACTGTCCGCCGCCAATATCACCGTCATGGTAGTAATCGCCAACACCGTTATCTTTTGCAAGTCGTGCACACAGATTGTCGTAACCGCCGTCACGGACGATTTTCCATGCATCACCGGAAGGTATGCGCGCGACACCGTTTTCCTCGCAGACACCCAGTGCATAGGCTCTTTGTCTCTCATGGTACGCAGCCTGCTCTGCAGCATCCACAGCATAGCCGTCTCTGTTAAAGCCTACCTGATAAGCCCAGGTTTGCTGCCAGAAGAGCTTTGTCTTGGGGAACTGCTGTGCAAAATATCCATAAAGCTCATTGCGATACTTTGCAGATTCCGCCAATTCAGTGGTCGGGTCACCCCTGCGCATTTTAGAGCTTCCCTCCTGCAGCGTGATCACATCCCAGTTCTGCTGCACGATGGCATATTCCAGATCTACGCCTTCCACTTTTGTCTTACCGTTCTCGTCATGGAGAATCAAATCATAATTTGCAGTGCGGGCTTTCCACCAAGTCCAATGCTGCTCCAATTTACAGCCGGAATAATACAAATTATAGACCTTTGCCTTGATTCCTGCTTCCGTCAACATACCATACAGTTCATCGCAGAAATAGAAGCAAAAGCTATTTCCAACCATCAGAATATTCATATATTCATCTTCTCCCGGATCACTCTTTTGTAGGCTGTTTATTGCCACATCCGTTGTCTCAGGCGCTTTTTCCATGGCACTGCATCCAAACAGCATCAGCACAGCCAACAGCAAAGACATGACCTTGATCCTAATCTTCATAGCCGTTTCTCCCTTTCACATCATTTTGCACGCAGCTGCCAAAATGCCACCGCACTGGCTGCCGCAACATTCAAAGAATCCACATCATGGTACATAGGGATCTTCACGGTATAGTCACAGCTTGTTACCGTACATTCCGCAAGGCCGTCACCTTCCGTACCAAGCACCACAGCAAGCTTATCCACTGTCCGCAAAATCGGATCGTCAATTGAAATAGAGTTATCGGACAAAGCCATTGCCGCTGTTTTATAACCCTGATCTTTCAATACCTCCAGCCAGTTATCCGTAAGAAATGTCCAGGGAACCTGAAACACCGTACCCATACTCACACGGGCTGACCGTCTGTACAAAGGGTCACTGCAACCGGGTGTGAGCAAAACCGCATCCATGCCCAAAGCCGCTGCACTACGGAAAATAGCGCCGATATTGGTAGGGTTCATAACCTCTTCCAGAATTGCAACTCTCCGTGTTCCGTCAAGCACTTCTGCAACAGAAGGTAGCACCTTTCTGCGCATGGCGCAGAGTAAGCCACGGGTCAACCGATAACCGGTAAGCTGTGTAAGCACATCCATTTGGGCAGTGTACACAGGAATGTCGGGGCATCTTTCAATAACTTCCAGACTCTCCCCTACCATGCGAGTTTCTTCTACCAAAAGAGATACCGGCTCATATCCGGCATCCAGCGCACGCATGATCACTTTCGGACTTTCCGCAATAAACATCGCATTTTTAGGGTCAAAGCGATTCATAAGCTGGGCTTCTGTAAGCCTGGCATACACATCTAGCTCCGGTGCCGAAAAATCCGAAATATGTATAATCTTTGACATTGTACGCACCTCTATATAATAATGCCAGTATATAATACTATATATTTTAGGGATTTTCAACAGAAACATAGATAATTTTATTTGCATTTATATTCGCATGTGCTATAATCCAAGTATTAATAATTATATTGGGAGGCTATTATGAAAAAGATTATTTGTTTAACCCTTTCTTTCATTTTACTTCTTGGACTTTGTGCTTGTGGAGAAAACGTAACCACAAAGCCTGCATTCAGCGCAGGCTTCGGACGTGAGCGTGTCATGCCCGATAATTACACCAGTACTTATTTGGGCGGCGGCGATTCCAGCTCCCGAAAAACAGAAGGTGTGCTGGATTATCTGTATGTGACCTGCATTGCCATACGGGATATTAACGGTGAAACTGCACTGATTTACACAATGGATAGCCTTTCTTCTACAAACTCTGTCTTTGATCCTATGCGAACCGCTATTGCAAGTGCAACCGGTGTCAAAGAAGAGAATATTATGATTGCAGCCACACATACCCACGCTGCCATTTCTCTTACATACAGCTGGGACGGATTGGATATATATAAAAAGCAGTATACCGATTGGATGATTTCTGCTGCAACCAACGCAATTGCAGACCTTGCGCCTGCGGATATCTTCATTGGCAGCACCCAGGCAGAAGACCTTGTATTTGTCCGTCATTATCTGCTTACCGACGGTACGGTTACATCTTCCGGTGTCGCCGCAGGAAGCATCATGATTGCCGGTCATCCTGCTGAAAAGGATGCCGAAGTGCAGATTGTTCGTTTCCAGCGCCCCAGCGAAGAGAAGAAGGATATTCTCATGGTCAGCTTCAACCCCCACCCCACATTCACAGAAGGCGGCGTGCTGATTTCCGCTGACTTCCCCGGACCTACAAGAGATTATATTGAAAGCAAGGGTGACTATCTTGTAGCCTATTTCACCGGCGATGCAGGAAACCAGGAAGAATACTCCAAGATTAACGAAGAAGACCACAAGCTGGATTACCGTCAGTTTGGCGAACGTTTGGGTCAGTATGTACTGGATGCGCTGCCCCAGCTTACCCAAAAAGAATCCGGTGCGATCAAGCACCTGGGTCAAACCTACAACGCACCTGCTAATAAAGAGCGTTTGGATATGGCTAACCAGGCAGCAGAGGTCATCGCACTAAAAAACAGCAAAGGCACAGAAGCCGCTAACGAACTCGCCAAGCAATACGGACTGTATCAGTATCTTGAAGCAAGTGCGATTATCAGCCGCACCAAGACTGGCGATACGCTGCCGCTGAATATGCATATTCTGGCAATCGGTGAGCAACTGTCCTTCGTCTTTGCTCCCTACGAAATGTTCTCCGAAAGCGGAAGTTATATCCGCAAGAACACCCCCTATGACATGAGTTTCCTGGTGTCCTGCGCCAACGGTGCAGAAGGCTATCTCCCCTCCGCTGCAGCAGTGGAATATGGTTGTTATGAAAAATACGTTACACGCTATGCCTACGGCAGCGCCGAGGTGTTTGCAGAAGAATATATTTCCATGCTGAACCAATTGAAGACAGCTGAATAAACAAATAAAGCATGAGGCCTCCAACCGGAAGCCTCATGCTTTTTTGTTTAAAGATCATATTCAATTTGAGGCAGAACAGATTCGTCACGCCCGGTAACTCGAGTATAGACCTCATTCACCTCTTTTGCCAGCTGCTGCTTTTCTTCGCTCTCCAGCATTTCGTACAAATCATGAACAGGCAGAACACGCATAGGCACGCCCTCTTCCTGCACCATTTTGAAGAT
>JAFYNQ010000051.1 GCA_017548065.1 Oscillospiraceae bacterium | reverse complement strand
GCAGGTTGCAGTTGGAGGAAGGAAAGCCTCCCTCTGATGAGGGAGGTGGCTGCCCGGAGGGCAGACGGAGGGAGAGAAAAAATCAGATTATTCTCTCCCCCAGTCTTTTGCTTCGCAAAATCCAGCCCCCTCGTCAGAGGGTGCCTTGGTGCGGTGCAAGCTTTCCTCATTACGCACCAGCGCACGAAGAGCTGCTCTTAGCGAGTCGCAAGGGGGCCTTACGCAGTTGGCGGATCGTACTTACGCGTTGACGCGTTACGCGAGGAATAAGGGGTTATACCCCTATATGACAACCACCGGCTTCGCCGGTGGATGTGTTTTTATGGCGATGCCTGGTTGGGTCATGATCCAGCCAGGCATTTATGCCTTCCCATGCGCATAGTCTTTGGTAAAAGGAGTGGTACTATGCAGAGACGGGATATTTTCATTGTTCTTGGGGCTTTGGTGGCAGCTTTGGTTTTGGTGGTGTCCCAGTTTTTCTTCGGGGCGGTACAGACCGGCGCCTGGGGGCTGGGATTTGGAAACGGTTCTGTTCCCACAGCGCCGGTAAGCCGGGAGACACTGAAAAGCTATGATGCCTGTTACCTTGGCGATACCGGGGAAAAGGTTTTGTATCTTACCTTTGATGCCGGCTACGAAAACGGCTGCACGGAGCAGATCCTGGACGTGCTGAAAAAGCATAATGTTCCTGCCGCCTTTTTCCTGGTGGGCCATTACATACAGCGCAACGGCGACCTTGTGCGGCGGATGGTAGATGAGGGGCATATTGTGGGCAACCACACCATGCATCACCCGGATATGTCCAAGCTTACAGAAAAGGCTGCTTTTCAAAAGGAACTGACTGACCTGGAAACGCTGTTCCGGGAGGTCACCGGGAAGGAGCTACCCAGGTTTTACCGACCGCCCCAGGGGATGTACAGCGAAGAGAATCTGCAATGGGCAAAGGAAATGGGCTACAAAACAATTTTCTGGAGCCTTGCCTATGCAGACTGGGACAATCAGAATCAGCCCTCGGAAACCCAGGCGCTCAGCAAGCTTCTCTCCCGTACCCACAACGGCGCCGTTGTGCTGCTCCACTCCACCTCCCAGACCAATGCCAAAATTTTAGACTCCCTGCTGACCCAGTGGGAGGAACAGGGATACCGCTTTGGGACATTGGATGCATTATACGCCTGATTTTATTATTGCTTTTTTTCTGAAAATTGCTATTATAGAGGTAGATACAAAGAAAAGGAGCGGTTTTTATGAAAAAGATAATTTCTCTTTTCCTGGTAACGATTCTCATTCTGGGTCTGTGTGCCTGCGGTGAGAGCGGGAAGGCTGACAAGGCTTTCAAGGTCGGCTTTAACCGTCAATCCATCACGCCCACCGAAAGCGGCGTGCCCATTGCCGGCGGCGACTCCTCTGCCCGTCCCTCTTCCGGCTTCCTGGATGAGGTCACCACCACCTGCCTTGCCTTCTCTATGAACGGCGAGACCTATCTGATTTACACCTGCGATTTCATGATTCTCTATGCCCGTGTCATTGACCCCATTAAGCAGGTGATCAACAACGCAACCGGCGTTCCCGTGGAAAATATTCTTTTCAACTGCACCCACACCCACTCCGGTGTCAATGTTTACAGCACCAGCTGGGACGGCGGCAACGCTTACCGGGAGCTGTTCTCCCGGCGCGCCCTGAAGGCTGCAGAGAAGGCCATTGAGGATATGTCCCCTGCGACGATTTCTTATGGCAGTACCCAGACCGAGGGCATGACCTTTGTCCGTCACTATTTAATGAACGACGGCGGAACCACCGGCAACGGTCACGGCGCTTACAACACCTCCGGCTACAAAGAACACATGTACAAAGCCGACGAAGAGCTGCAGCTGATCAAGTTCACCCGTGCGGACGAGACCAAGAAGGACATTGTGATTGCCTCCTTCCCCTCTCATGCAACTACGGTCAACGGCACAAACAGCACCAGTCTGTCTGCCTGCTATCCCGGTGCATTCCGTGCCGCTATGGAAGAGACCGGCGTCCACTGCGCATTCTTCCAGGGCGCATCCGGTGACCAGGTTCCCACCAGCCGGCTTGATGAACTAAATGCAGTTTATCCCAAGAATCACAAAGAGTACGGCAAAAAGCTGGCAGAGTATGCTTTGTCCATTGAACTGACCCCCATGGAGGACAGTGCGCTGGTTCTCTCCCGTTGGCAGTACACCGGCAACTCCATGAAGGAAGGCATTGAGGATGGAGAGCTCATGGCCAAGGCCAACGAGGTCGCTGCATTGTCCGGCAAGCTGGGCTCCAGCCACAAGGATGTGTCTGCCCTGGTAAAGAAGTACGGCTTTAACTCCGTTTATGAGGCAACCGGTCTGAAGTCCCGTGTCTCTGCGCCGGAAACCCGTACCATGGACATGGTGGCAATGCAGCTGGGCAGCGAGATTTCCATGGTCTTTGCGCCTTACGAAATGTTTGGCATGCATGGCACTTATATTAAAGAAAACTCTCCCTTTGCCATGGACTTTATCGTCACCTGCTCCGAAGACTACCAGGGCTACTTCCCCCACATTGAGGGCTGTGAGCATGGCTTCTATGAGTATGATGTCACCAAGTACGAGCGTGGCACCGGCGAAAAGCTGGCAGAGATCTACGCAAACAAGCTGGCAGAAATGAAAACCGCAAAATGACCCCTTTCCCCCCGAAGGTCGCTTCGGGGGGATTTTTATGGCGATTGCTGCTTTTCAGAGGGGTCTGTCAGCAAAGCTGACCGGGGGCATGTCCCATTCAATTTCTCTATACGCTATTGATTTTTTCAGGATTTTCCTTTATTATATATATGTGGTTTTATACACATTACGAAAAGGAGTGGTTATTATGAAGAAGATTATTTCCCTTTTGTTGGTAGCCGTTTTGGTTCTGGGTCTTTGCGCCTGCAGCGCCAGCGACGATAAGGCTGCTGTTAAGGGTCTGCAGGTTGGCTTCAACCGTCAGTCCATCACCCCCACAGAAAGTGGTGTTCCCATTGCAGGCGGTGACTCTTCCGCACGTCTGTCCACCGGCTTCCTGGACGAGGTTGCGACTACCTGTATCGCTTTCTCCATGAACGGTGAGACCTATCTTGTTTACACCCTGGACTTCATGATCGTTTATAATTCTATTATCGATCCCGTGAAGCAGGTCATCAACAAGGCTACCGGCGTTCCCACCACCAATATTATTTTCAACTGCACCCACACCCACTCCGGTGTTGACATCAACTCCAGCAAGTGGGATGGCGTTGGCGCTTACCGTGAGCTGTTCTCCACCCGCTGCCTGAAGGCTGCGGAAAAGGCCATTGAAGATCTGTCTCCTGC
The DNA here is from genome assembly GCA_017548065.1 of Oscillospiraceae bacterium. Classification (GTDB taxonomy): domain Bacteria; phylum Bacillota; class Clostridia; order Oscillospirales; family Oscillospiraceae; genus Faecousia. The sequence continues at coordinate 4,383 of JAFYNQ010000051.1, read as the reverse complement.
CACCGTTTCCTACGGCAGCACCCAGGCTGAGAACATGAGCTTTGTCCGTCACTACCGCATGAACGACGGCACTACCTACGGCAACGGTCACGGTTCTTCCTCCTCCGGCATCAAGGAGCATATGTATGAGGCTGACGTGGAGCTGCAGGTCATCAAGTTCACCCGTGAGGCAGAGGACAAGAAGGACATCATGATCGCTTCCTTCCCCTCCCACGCTACCACCACCAACGGCACCGACAGCAAGAGCATTTCCGCTTGCTACCCCGGCGCATTCCGTAACGCTGTGGAGCAGACTGCCGGTATCCACTGCGCATTCTTCCAGGGCGCTTCCGGCGACCAGATCCCCACTAGTAAAATCAAGGGTCTGCCCGCTACCAATAACAACCGTAACGATCAGGGTAAGAAGCTGGCAGAGTATGCTCTATCCATTGAGCTGACCCCCATGGAGGATGCCAAGGTGGTTCTGAAATCCTGGGAATACACCGGCAAGTCCATGAAGGAAGGCACCGAGGATCCCGACCGTGTAGCAAAGGCAAGCGAAATCGGTACACTGGTAGGTCAGAAGGGCTCCAGCGATCCCGCTGTTGGCGAGCTGTGCGCTAAGTATGGCTTCTACAATGTTTATGAAGCAACCGGTCTCCGCAGCCGTTCCTCCGCACCTGAGACCCGTACCATGACCCTGCTGGCTCTGCAGCTGGGCAGCGAAGTGGCGATTGCCTTCGCACCTTACGAAATGTTCGGTATGCACGGCAAGTACATCAAGGACAACTCTCCCTTCGCTATGGACTTCATCGTCACCTGCTCCGAAGACTACCAGGGCTACTTCCCCCATGTGGAAGGCTGTGAGGAAGGCTTCTATGAGTACCATGTTACCAAGTATGAGCGCGGCACCGGCGAAAAGCTGGCTGAGCTGTTCGCCTCTACTCTGGCTGAAATGAAGAGCGCCGGCTGATAACACCAAGACCTCCGAAGACACCTTCGGAGGTCTTTTTTTGCTTTTTTGGCGCTTCCTGCTATAAAAGGTTGCGTTATTTTGTGGTCTGTGATATGATATAGAAAATTCTTAAAAATCGGGTGATTTTTTATGGCCAGATGTGTTGTGTTTTGTGCCGGTGGGTTTCAGGGGCTGGAGAAGCCTTTGCTGCCGGATGACTATATTATTGCCGCCGATGGCGGCTTTTCCCATGTGCAGACCCTGGGCTGCAAGCCGGACTGCATTTTAGGGGACTTTGACTCTTTGGGCTTTGTGCCGGAGGGCGCCCAGGTGTTTCCCGTGGAAAAGGATGACACCGATGCCATGCTGGCTGTGCGCCACGGCCTTGCCCTGGGCTACAGAGAATTTGTTTTCTACGGCGCACTGGAAGGGGCGCGGCTGGATCACACCATTTCCAACTATCAGACCCTTCTGTACCTGGTGCGCCATGGCGCCCATGGCACGCTGGTGGGATGTCACCAGTGCGTTACCACAGTTACGGACAGCCTCTCCTTCCCCGAAGGCATGGATGGCACGGTTTCTGTGTTCGCCGTCGGTGGCGAAGCCCGTGGCGTGACCCTTACGGGTTTGCAGTATAACGCAGAAGACATTACCCTGACACCGGATTTCCCCTTGGGTGTCAGCAATCATTTTACCGGCAGCGCCGCAATCGTCTCCGTAAATAGCGGCACGCTGCTGGTGGTCTATCCCAGATAACGCAAGAAAATTTTTCCATAAGGAGGTGATCTGTTGCTTACCTACGAACTGAAAAAGCTGCCCGGTATGCCCCTTTATGAGGCGCTTTACCGCTGCATTCGGGATGACATTCTCTCCGGGCGATTGCAGCCGGGAGAAAAGCTGCCCTCCAAGCGTGCCCTGGCTACCAACCTGGAGGTGAGCAAGATCACCGTTGAAGGCGCTTACGAGCAGCTGCTTTCCGAGGGTTTCATCTGCTCTGTGGAAAAGGTTGGCTATTTCGTGGAGAAGACAGATCCCGGCTTCTATGACAGAGCGACGAAAAACGACGTAACTTCTCAAAATTTCCAAAAAAATGCAGCGACGAAAAACGACAAGATTTTTCAAATTTCTGAAAAACCGGAAGAGAAAAGCATTGATCTTACAGCCAATTTCTCCGCCCGATTTCCCTTCTCCGTATGGAGCAGGCTGCAACGGGAGGTCATGCTGGACCTGGGAGAAAAGCTGCTTTCTCCCGTGCCGAACCAGGGTCTGCCCGAGCTTCGCAACGCCATCAGCCGCCAGCTGCGGGAATTTCGTGGCATGGAGGTAGATCCCGACAACATTCTCATTGGCGCAGGAACGGACTTTCTTTACAATCTGCTGATCCAGCTTTTGGGAAGAGACAAAACCTATGCGGTGGAGGAGCCGGGCTACAGCAAGATCCGTCTGATCTACGCTGCCGGCGGTGTCCGCTGTGTGGGTGCGCCTATGGATAGGCAAGGTGTCCGCCCGGAGACCCTGGGAGATGCGGACATTTTACATATCTCCCCCTCCCATCATTTCCCCAGCGGCATCGTCACCACCCCGGGAAGGCGGCAGGCGCTGCTGCAGTGGGCAAAAACCGGCGAAAAATGGATCATTGAGGACGATTACGATACGGAATTCCGCTTCAGCGCCCGACCCACTGCCGCCATGTACACCATGGACAGAGCAGGAAAGGTGATCTACATGAACACCTTCTCCAAGACACTGGCCTCTCCCATTCGTATCAGCTATATGGTGCTGCCCCCCCGGCTTATGGAAACGTTCCGAAAGACCCTGGGCTTTTACAGCTGCACCGTGCCAAGCTTTGAACAGTACACCCTGGCACGGTTTTTGGAGGGCGGACATTTTGAAAAGCATATCAACAGAATGCGAAAGCTGTACAAAAACCGCAGAAACCGCATTTTGGATGCCATAGAAACCTGTCCCCAGGCAGGAAAAATGGAGATTTTGGAGGAAAATGCCGGCTTGCATTTTCTGCTGAAGATATCCACACAGCTTACGGATGCGGCGCTGACCCAGCGATTTCTGGAGGCCGGCATCCGTGTCCGCAGTTTGGGCAGCTACTACCACGATCCTGCCCCCCGTGAGGACACCCACATCCTGGTCATCAACTACTCCGCCTTAACCGACCAGGAGACGGAGCGCCTGGAGAAAATCTTCCGGGGCTCGTAATGGGCGCCCTGCAAATAAAGTGGTAACGTTGAATCAAAAGGAGCAATTATGAAATATATCAAACAAATCCTGATCATCACCGCATTTTGTTTTGTGGGTGAAATTTTGGCAAAGTTGATTCCGCTGCCCATTCCGGCGGCGATCTATGGCATCGTGCTTTTGTTCCTCGCCCTTTGCACCGGTCTGCTGAAGCAGGAGCATGTGGACGAAACGGCCCATTATCTCATTTCCATTATGCCCATTTTCTTTGTGGCGCCCACGGTAAAGCTTATGAGCTACTGGGGTGTCATCGCCCCGGCGCTGGTGCCTATCTGCACCGTGCTGATCACCTCCACTGTGGTTGTCTTTGCCGTTGCCGGTCTTGTGACCCAGTGGATCCGCAATCGGGAGGAGAAGAAAAATGGTTGAATTTTTAGAGAGCATCTCCCTGCTTCCCCTGGTGCTGACCTTTGCCTGCTACCAGGTGGGTCTGTGGCTGCGGAAAAAGTGGAATCACCCCATTGTAAATCCCTTGCTGATCGCTGTGATCCTGATTATCCTCTTTTTGCTTGCCACCGGTGTGTCCAACGAGTTTTACCAGGAGGGAACAAAGGGCATCAGCTGGCTGCTGACCCCGGTCACCGTGTGCCTGGCTGTGCCGCTGTATGAGCAGGTCAAGCAGTTAAAAAAGAATCTGCCGGCGATTCTGGCAGGTGTTGCCGCCGGCGCAATTACCAGTCTTTTCTTTGTGCTGGGTCTGTGCCTTCTTTTGGGTACGGACAACCAGGTGACCGTCTCCTTACTGCCCAAGTCCGCCACCTCTGCCATGAGCATGGTGCTGTCCGAGCAGGCAGGCGGCATTGGTACACTGACTGCGGCGGTGAGCATTCTCTCCGGCGTCCAGGGCGCACTGATGGGAACAGGACTTTGCAAGCTTCTGAAGCTCACCGACCCCATTGCCCAGGGTGTGGCGCTGGGTACTGCCTCCCATGTGGTGGGTACATCCAAAGCCAACGAAATGGGCGCTCTGCAAGGGGCGGTCAGCAGCCTCTCCCTGGCTGTTTCCGGCATTCTTACGGCAATTTTTATGCCGCTGGTACTGTTGCTTTTGAAGTAAATTCCAGTTTCGCGATCTGCCGATCACGAAACAATTAAGAATTAGAAATTAAAAATGAAAAGTTTATGTGTCGCTATGCGACTATTTAAATCCATTTTGCGTAGCAAAATACCACAATTCTTAATTATTAATTCTTAAT
>JAFYNQ010000050.1 GCA_017548065.1 Oscillospiraceae bacterium | reverse complement strand
TCGTTTTTCCGGCACTTGGTTTTCCGGTTCACCGCCATAGGCTCTTTTGAACCACTCGTATAACGAGTGGTTTTCTTTATACAAAAAGGTGCAGACCACCAGGTCTGCACCTTTCTTTTATGCTAATTGTTCCTTCTGTAAGCGCCGGGGGTAGTGCCGGTAAATTTGGTGAATTGGCGGCTGAAATCGTAGGGGTTGCGGTAGCCCAGCTTTTCTGCGATCACCGCCAGTGTCTCCTCCCGGTTTTCCAGCAGCAGAAGCTTGGCATGGTCAATACGTGCGTTGATCAGGTCACGCATGGGAGTGGTTCGGAAATAAGCCTTATACAGCACATGGAATCGGGAGGCGCTCAAGGACACAGACCGTGCCATATCCTCCACCGCCCACTTTTCGCAAGGGCGGGACAGCATCTCCAGGCGCAGACGGGACAGCTTCAGCAGCAAAGCGTTGTCGCCGCCGGTCTCCTGCTTCCGCAAGCTTCGGCTCAGGAGGATCACCAGCTCCCGGATATACAGATCCTGCATCTCCTCTGCAGCTTCCTCCTCCGACAGATACTCCATACGGATGCGCTTGAAGCAGCCGTTTAAAAATTCCGGGTCACGGGGATAGAGGATGCAGCCCATGGGGATCTGATATTTTTCCAGCAGCTCACCCAGGGGCAGCCGGGCATGGAGAAAGTTAAAACGGGCATCCCGTGGGAAATAGTAATTCCGTGGCTCTCCCGGACGGGAAATGATCACCGCATCCGGCTGGGTCACGAAAAGCTCGTCCCCGATGCGGATCTCCACCGGCTCTGGAAAATGAAAAAAGCTGTACTTTTCCACCACCGGCACGGTAATGGCAGAACCTGCCTTCCACAAGGTCTTGTGCTGCACACGGATCAGAAGCATCTGCTCACCCCCTTTTTTATTTATTATAACGGCAAATGGGAATGCCGTCAACAGAAAGCGTTTTTGTTATCCCGGAAAGATGCAGCGCATAGGCTTTTACGGGTGATACTATGGTTATGAGTTGGATCTTTACGGCGCTGGTGGGCGCTTCCCTGCTGGCAGCTTTGACTTTGGGAAACGGAAGCGCTTTGGCTGCCGCTGTGCCGGAGGGAGCGGCTGCCGGGGTGACCTTGGCCCTTTCCATAGCAGGCTCTGTATGCCTTTGGTCCGGTGTGGGAAAGCTGATGGAGAAGGCAGGCTTCACAAAGGCTTTATCCCGGCTTTTACACCCGGCGGTCTGTTTTATTTTTCCGGAGGCAAAAGAGGACTCTGTCCTGGAGAGCGCCCTCTGCGGCAACATTTGCGCCAACATTTTAGGACTGGGCAACGCTGCCACACCCATGGGCATCCGTGCCGCCCGACGGCTGCACAAAAATGACACCGCCGGGGACTCCCTCTGCCGCCTCATCGTACTGAACACCGCCTCCTTGCAGCTGATCCCCACCAATCTTGCCGCCATCCGTGTCTCCCTGGGGTGCAGCACCCCCTTTGACATTCTGCCGGCGGTATGGCTCACCGGCAGCTGCAGTGTGGCAGTGGGACTGACTGCCGCCTTTTTGCTGGGGAGGCTGTGGAAGACATGACAGACTACATTGTGCCGCTGCTTCTGTTTCTTGTGTGCGCCGTTGCCCTGGGCAAACGGGAAAACAGCTATGATATTTTACTCTCCGGCGCCGGGGACGGGCTGAAGCTGATGGTGAAGCTGACACCCACCCTGATCCTGCTGCTGACGGCGGTGACCATGCTCCGTGCCTCCGGGGCGGTGGAGCTGGCAGCAGACTTTCTCTCCCCGGTCTTTTCCTTTTTTGGCATTCCCCCGGAGACGGCGCTTCTTGTGCTGATACGTCCCATCAGCGGCAGCGCCGCCCTGGCTGTGGGCGCAGAGCTGATGACCCGATACGGCGTGGACTCCCAAATCGGCAGGACGGCCGCCGTGATGCTGGGCTCCACCGAGACTACCTTTTATACCGTCAGTATTTATTTCGGCGCTTTGGGCATCCGCCGTACCCGTTACACCCTGCCGGCTGCTCTGCTGGCTGACCTCACCGGCTTTCTCATGGCGGCGCTGACCACAAGGCTTCTGTTTTCCTAGGGTGACAGCGGTCGGTGACTACAGTTCTGCAGTTTGAATTTACCATTGCTATTACTGGGTTTTTGTGGTATACTGGTGAAACTTTGAAAATTGGAGTGAATCCCATGGTACAGAGCTTTGGGTGTTTGTCCGACGGACGGCAGGCACAGCTATATAAAATTGAAAACAACATACTCACCGCTTATGTGACGGACTACGGCGCTACCCTGGTGCAGCTTTGGGTGCCGGACAAAATGGGCAACAAAGCCGACATCGTGCTGGGCTACGACCGGGTGTCCGGCTATGAAAGGGACACCAATGCCATGGGCGGCACAGTGGGCAGAAACGCAAACCGCATTGCAGGCGCTCGTTTTACCTTGAACGGCACGGAATACCGTCTTGTTCCCAACGACGGTGAGAACAGCCTCCACAGCCTGCCGGACGGCTATCACAAGCGGCTGTGGCAGGTGTCCCACCATGACAAGACCTCTGTGACCTTCACCCTCTTCAGCCCCCACCTGGACCAGGGCTTTCCCGGAAACTGTCATATCTGCGTCACCTATGCCCTTCAGGGGGATTCCCTGACGGTGACCTACGAGGGTCTGTCCGACCGGGACACTGTATTTAACCTTACAAACCACAGCTTCTTCAACCTGGCAGGTCATGACAAGCAGGAGGCCGCCATGACCCAGGAGCTGATTTTGTCTGCCCGTGTGTTTGTACCGGCAGACGCCGCCTCCATCCCCCTGGGCCAGGAGCGCAGCGTGGACGGCACACCCATGGATTTCCGCTTCCCCAAGGTCATCGGCGCACACATTGACGATAGCTACCAATGCCTGCAGCTGCAAGGCGGCTTTGACCACACCTACGAGGTATTCACTGCCCCCTGCGCCATTTTGCGGGACCCCCATTCCGGGCGCACCATGGCACTGGAGACCGACTGCCCGGGTCTGCATTTTTATGCCGGCAATTATTTAAGTGGCGAGCAAGGCAAGGGCGGCGCCGTGTATCCCCGTCGCAGCGGCATCTGCCTGGAGCCTCATTTCTACCCTGACGCTCTCCACAATCCCCAATGGAAGCAGCCGGTGATCCGTGCCGGTGTCCCCTACCGCTGCCAAACAAAATACAGATTTGACTAAACAAGCAGAGCAATTACCCGACGACACTAAGTGCGTGTCATGGCGAGACTTACAAAAGCAAGTCGTGGCGATCTCCTTCTTAAGCTGGGGATTCCCACGGCTGCTTTGCAGCCTCAGAATGACCGGATATGGGTAATTGCTCTGTTTTTTGTTTTGCACCGATAAACAGAAAACTGCATAAACTGGCTTGTAAGCAAGTTGCTTCATAATGTTTATCAGGAGGTATTTCCATGAATGAGCAATGCCAGACGCTTTCCATTCACACACGGAAGATCACGGACAGCTGCCGTGACAAGGACTGCATTGAGGATCTGCGGGTTTGGCTGACGAAGCCCTCCCAGGCCATTTTGGACACCGCCGCAGGCGCAAAGGTGCGGTGCGCAGATCTGCTTTACACGTACATTGACGTAGAGCCGGTGGCATTTGACCGGAATCATTACTGCATTGATGTGACCTTCTACTATCGCATTCTGGCAGATGCCACCGTGGGCTGTCTGCGACCTGCGGCGCTCCACGGTCTGGCAGTATTTTCCAAGCGAGCGGTGCTTTGCGGTGAAGACAGCGCCGCCCACATTTTCACCAGCGACACACGGCTGCAGCAGTGTGACGGTCCTACCCTGGTCAGCGGCAACAAGCCCACAGCGGTGGTAGAGGTGCTGGATCCCATGGTGCTGTCCTCCAAGGTTCTGGAGGTCTGCGACTGCGGCTGCAAGGGCGGCGGTGTGGTGCAGCTGCCACCTGCCATTTTGGGTCTGTTTGAGGAGGAGCTGGTGCTGTCCGGGGAGGCGCGTCGGCTGTTTGTGACACTGGGGCAATTCTCCATTATCCGCCTGGAACGGGATGCCCAGCTGGTAGTGCCGGTGCAGGATTACAGCATCCCCACCAAGGAATGCTGCGACACCCCCGGCTGCGCCGAAGACCCCTGCGAGATGTTCTCCCGGATCCCCTTCCCGGCAGCCCAATTCGCACCCACAAATTGCGATGAAAAAGAGGGCTGCTGTTATACGACGACAGGGAGAACGGAGAATTAAGAATTAAGAATTAAGAATTATGCATTCGCATTTATATTTGTAGGGTTGGGTCATGACCCAACCGACCACTTGTCGATAAAATATCTGCTATAATCGGCATGGAATGACCTGTGTGCCGTGACTTTCTTGGTTTATAGGAAATCTGCATAGGGGGAATGACACATGGGTCATTCCCTACACAGGTCAAAATGACGCGGCGGTTTTGCCTTTGATTGACAAAAGGGGGCTTGAGGGGTATAATGTGGGTATTACGTTTGGAGGTAGTACCCATGGCTTTTCTGGAACTGAATTTTCGCTCTCATGCGCTGGATATGACGGTGTCTGTCAACGTGATCCTGCCGGAGCGTCCTAAGGCGGATGCACTGGCCGGCAATCCTTTGGAGACCTATAAGACGCTGTACCTGCTTCACGGACTGGGTGGCAATCACTCCGACTGGATGCGCAAAACTTCCATTGAGCGGTACGCAACCAAGTACAACATCGCCGTCGTGATGCCCGGTGTGTGCAGAAGCTGGTACTCCGACACCGTGTACGGCGCAAAGTATTTCACCTTTATTACCGAAGAGCTGCCCCAGGTTTGCAGAAGCTACTTCAGGGGCATGACAAGCCGCAGAGAGGATAATCTCATCGGCGGTCTTTCCATGGGCGGCTACGGCGCACTGAAGGCAGCCATGACCTACCCGGAGCGGTACTGCGGTGTGATCTCCCTTTCCGGCGCTTTGGATATTACAAGAAAGAATCGCACCTGCAATCTGCCGGAGTGGCAGAGCATCTTTGATTACGGCATGGTCTCCCCGGATGAGCTGGAGGGCAGCCGCCACGATCTGTTTGCCCTGACCAAAAAAGCCGCAGCCGACGGCACACCCATTCCCGACATTTTCCTTTGGTGCGGCACAGAGGACTCTCTTATCACCATCAACCGGCAGTATCGGGATATGCTCACAGAGCTGGGCATCGCCCACACCTACACAGAAAGCGAAGGCAACCACAACTGGCTGTACTGGGATATGCACATCCAGCCCGGTCTTGCGGCGCTGCTGGGATAATAAAAAGTTCACACCGGATGAGGCTTACGCCTTGTCCGGTGCTTTTTCTTGTGCGAAGCACATTCCCTCTCCCAGGGAGCGAACATGCAAAATCTATAACGTTTATAACGTTGTGCTGATCCGTAGATTCCTGCCCGCATTCCTCATCCGCCCCGGGGGAAGGCATAAGGTGCGGTGAATGCGGGAAGCAAAAGGGAGTGCCGTTTCCGGCACTCCCCTTTTCAGGAATTATTTAACTGTCAGGGTTGCGATCTCGGTGATGTATTCCTGACCGTCCATGCCCTGCATGACACAGCGGTAGCTGTAACCGTTCTTGCCCTTGGCAGCGACCGTCAGTGTGTCGGTCTTGTTGCCGGTGGCAGTGGTGGTGTACCAGGTAGCGCTGTTTGCACGTGCATAGTACCACTGGTAGGAACGTACATTGGTTGCCACAACGGTGAACACAGCGTTGGAGGCGGCAGTTGTCTCAACAGACTGAGGCTGCTGGGTGATCTGCACAGGCTCGCTGACATACAGTGTCACAGCGTTGGACTCCAGCTTACTGTTCTTAGCGCCGGTGAGGACACAGCGATACTGGTAGCCGTTACGTGCCTTGGTGGCGCCTACGGTCAGTGTTGCGGTGTTGTAGCCGGTCATAGTGGTATTTGTCCAGCTGCCGGATGCATTTCTGCGGTACTGCCACTGGTAGGTGAAGCCGCTTTCTGCGCTGGCTTCCACAGTGAACTGCACACTGCCGTTTACCGGTGCGTAGGCATCCACAGGCTGCTTCACATAGGACAGAACTGTCATGGTAGCGGGCTCGGAGTAAGCCACATTGCCGGTAATGTCAGTGACGCAGCAACGGTACTGGTAGCCGTCACGTGCCTTGGTGGTCTCAATGTACACGGTGGGACGGTCTGCGCCTTCCATGGTGGTATCCATCCAACGCTCGCCGTCGGGACGCTTGTACTGCCACTGGTACTTCAGACCCTCGCCCTCTGCTGCCACGGTGAACTGACCGTTGTAGCCCAGAACGATAACCTGATCGTTGGGGTTGCTTGTGATGGTGATCACAGTGGTAACTGTCAGCTTTGCCTCGGCAGAGGTCTCTACCTTGCCGTTTGCGAAGGTAACAACGCAGCGGTAGAGGTAGTTATTACGGGTGCCGCTGGCATTCAGGCTCAGGGTTGCAATATTGGAGCTGCTCATGGTGGTGTTGAACCAGTTGCCGTCGCCGGTGGAGTACTGCCACTGGTAGCTTACCACCTCACCCTTGACACCAACGGTGAAGGAAACATTCTCGCCGGAGATTGCATTTGCATCCACGGGCTGCTCGGTGATCTCGCCCTCGGGTGCCAGCACAGTCACATTGAACTGCGCAGTTGCGCCCTCATAGGTGATGGTAACGGTCTGCTCGCCGAATACAGCGCTGTCAAAGCCGGTAACGGTGTAGCCGGAGTCAATGACCTGGTCAGGACCGTAGGAGAAGGATGCGCCCAGCGCCAGGCCGGTGAGATCCAGCGCTTCGCCCATGTTGTAAACCAGCTTCTCGGGCATCTGGGTGATGTACAGCTGGGTGACGGTGATGATGTTGGGAATGATCTCCAGTGTCACCTCGTCGGTGTAGGTCACCTTGCCGTCCATATCCGTCAGTGCGCAGCGGATGCTGTAGCCGGTGCGATCCAGGGATGCCGGGAACTCCAGGGTAGCGGTATCGTAGCCACCCAGGGTGGTGTTGCAGAAGCCGTTGCCGTCGTGCTTATCCACCTGCCAGCTGTAGGTAACAACATTGTTTGCTTCCACGTGGAAGGCAACAAAGTCATTCTCGTTCACAACTGCGCTGATGGGCTGCTGGAGGATCTCCACTTCTCTGGACTTAACGGTAACGGTGAAGTCCACATAGTAGTTCTCGTAGATGACGGTCACGATCTGTTCGCCAACCTCATTCAGCTGGTAGATGCTCAGCTGGTAGCCGTCAGCGACGAAATCAACGTCGCCGTTGCTGTAGGTCACCTCCAGCACGATGCCGTTGGTGTCCACGTATTCACCGACGAAATACTCGGTGGTCTTGGGGCCTGCGTGAAGCTGCACGTTCATCACACGCTTTTCATTCACACGCACCAGGAAGGAGGTGGTCATGTTGCCGTAGGTGACGTAAACAGTCTTCAGGCCGGCAGTCTCGGAATCAAAGCCGTAAGCAGTAAAGTCTGCATCCACCAGTTCCTCGTAGCCGCTTGCGTAGTAGGCCAGCAGCACCAGGCCGTTGAGATTCAGCGCTTCGCCCTGCTCGTACACGGTCTTGTAGGGGCTTTCCAGCACAGTCAGGTCAATGACCTCTTCCTCAAAGGGATAGGTGACAAACAGGAAGTTGTCCTGTGCCTCAATGGCAGTGCCTTCAAAGCCGGGGATGAAGTAATTCAGGTACTTCTCGGGATTTGCCACATAGTTGGTGAAGCAATCGTCAGCGTAAACGGTGATACGGGTGCCCTCTGTCAGGTACTCAAAGGACAGCTTGCTACCGGCAGTAAGATCCATAGCCTCCACGACGGGACGGCCGGAGAGGTAGATGGAAACACTCGGACCTGCCAGCAGCTCACCGATGGTAGCGCTGCCAATGCTCATGCCGCTGTTTGCGGATGCGTAGATGCTGTTGCCACGGGCATAGCCGTCGGTGATAACACCGGCTTCAATGTCGGCATAGCAGTAATCGCCCACATACAGAGCGCCGCCTCTTCTGCCGTTTGCCAGGTAACCGCCGATCAGCTGACCGCCGTTCATGAAGAAGGAGCCGCTGTTGGTGACGTAGACACAACCACCACTGTTATTGCTGTTGCTGGTCACAGTACCGCCGTACATGGTGAACATACCGCCGGAGACAAGCACAGCGCCACCGATGGCAGAGCTGCTGCCGCCGGAGATCACGCCGCTGCCAACAGTGTCAATAACCGTCAGGCAGTTATCCTTGTACACGGTGAAGGCACGTCCGTCGGAGTACAGACCGTAGCCGTTCAGGTCAAGAACGATGTCATAACCGGACAGGGTGGAAGAACCGATCATAACGGGATCGGTGTAGTAGTCGCCGGTGAGACGGTAGTGACCGGAGGACACATTGCCTGTCCAAGTATCCCATGCAACATCGCAGTTACAGTGGGTGCAGTAATACTGGTTCTCAGGTGCTTCTGCGCAGTTGATCTCTGCCTCCAGCAGCTTCTCATTGCCGGCATCGACCCAGATGTCATCCCACCGGTCAATGTTACCTGCGTAGTTAACGGTTGCCAGTGCGTCGCAGCCGTAGAAGGCATACTCGTTAACGGTGTTCAGGTTGGTGGAAACATCCAGGGTGGTCAGGTTGTAGCAGTTTGCGAAGGTGTAGGGAGAAATGCAGGAAACGCCGGCAGGAATTGCGAAATAGGACAGTGCGTAGCAATCCTGGAAGGCATTGCTGCCGATGGTGGTAAGACCATCGTACAGAGCAACGTGGTTCAGATTTCTACAGCTTGCAAATGCGCCCACGTGAATGGTGTGCAGTGCCTCGCTGGTGTACAGCGCGTTGATTGCTGTGTTGTAGAAAGCGTAAGAACCGATGCTCTCTACCTCACCCATGGTCACATAGGTCAGGCTCTCACAGTTGTAGAAGGTGTTGTCTGCGATCTCCTTCACACCTACGGGAATGCTCAGTGCATACAGCGCCTTACATTCAGCAAAGCAGTTTGCGCCGATGTCGGTCATATCGTAGGACAAGACCACACCTTGCAGTGCGCTACAGCCGTAGAACACTTCATCCTGCAACTTGACGATGCTGTCGCCCAGGTTCACATACTCCAGTGCCACACAGTTTTTGAAGGTGCCGTTGCACAGCTCTGTGATGTTGGAGCTCTCAATCGTAACCTCTCTCAGGCGCTCACAGCCTGCAAAGGCAGCATTTTCCATGCTCTCCATGCTGGTGGGCAGGCATACGGATGTCAAGCCGGTGCCCAGGAATGCCTCAGAGCCGATGAAGCGCAGGTTATTCTGGAAGTAGAAGCTCACCAGCTCGCCGCAGTACTTAAAGGCATAGCTCTGGATCTGGGTCAGGCCCGCACTGCCATAGACATAGCGCAGATTGTCGGAATTCTCAAAGGCGCTTCTGCCGATGATCATCACGGAATCCGGCAGGTCAATGTACTCCAGGCTGTCGCAATCGTAGAATGCGTGGATATCGATCATGCGCACAGTGGTTGCCAGCTGAACCTGGGTCAGGTAACGGCAGCCCATAAAGGCATAGCTACCAACGGTGGTAATGCCCTCTTCAATGATAACTGTGTTGATCTGATCACGCAGGTGATGCCAGGGCACATCATTGTCCCAGGCAAGGTCGGTGAACATAGCGCCGGAGCCGCTGACGGTCAGGACGCCTTCCGGAGACAGCGTCCAGATCGCATTCTCGCCGCACGCACCCTCGCCCAGGTTGGAAACCTTGGCAAAATGCATCTGTGCATTGTAAATGCCGTCATTGCCGGCTTCCACGGTAACATCCCGGTTCCAGGAGGTCTCGCTGCCGGCATAGTACACATCGGTCAGCGCATGGCAGCCCATGAAGGCATAGTAGCCGATGTTTGTCAGGCTTTCGGGCAGATACAGGATCTGCAGGCTGTCGCAGGATGTAAAGGCATCTGCTGCAATGCTGACAGTGGTATCCAGCACGTAATAGACACCTCTGATATCGCCGGGAGCAAACTTAAGCTCTGTGCCGTCCTTGCTGTAGACAACACAGCATTCGTCGTTCATATAAGCAGTGTTATCTGCTGCCACACAAATGGCATTCAGGCGCTCACACTCATAGAAGGGGTTGCCCTCAATGTTTGTGGTTGCTGCAGGAATCACAATGCTTGTCAGGTTGTTACAGCGGGAGAATGCCTGATCTGCCAGGTAGACCAGGGTCTCCGGCAGCTCCACAGATTCCATGGCACAGCCGGTGAATGCGCAGTTGCCGATGCTGGTCACGCCGTTTGCCAGGTTGATTTCACGCAGGCTCTCGCAATCCTGGAAAGCGGAATGCTCGATCTCGCTCACGGTGGAGGGAATGGTCACCTTCTCCAGGTTGTAGCAGCCCACGAAGGCAGCGCCGCCAACACTGGTAACGCCCTCGCAGATCTCAACCTCACGGATGCTGTCCACGTGATCCATCCACTCAGGGCCAACCATGCCGTAGTACATCATGGCGCCCTCACCCTCAACGGTGAGCTTGCCGCCGGCGGTCAGTGTCCAGATCAGGTTTTCACCGCACATGCCGGAAGCGATCACTTCGTTATCGCCGGCATAGCTGATGTTTGCCACATGGAGGTTGTTGTTGCCGCCGTGGATGTTCATGCGCATCCACTCTGCTCTTGTGCCGCCATAGTACACGTTCTCAATGGGACAGCCCTCAAAAGCACCGTACCAGATGGTGGTGATGCTGTCGGGGATGACTACCTCGGTAAGGCTGCCGCAGTATGCGAAGGTGTAGTCAAGCAGGTCAGTAAGGCCGGCAGAAAGTGTAACAGATTTCAGGTTGTAGCAATCACGGAAGGCTTCAGGCTCTATGTAGTTAACGGTATCGGGCAGCACCAGGGTCTCCAGTGCGCCGCAGTTGGCAAATGCCGCCTGACCGATACCAGCCACACCCTCCTGAATGTTTACGGTCGCCAGGTTGTGACAGCCGTAGAAGGTAAAGCCGGGAATGAAGGAAACTGTTCCGGGAATGGTAATGGAGGTCAGCTCCGTACAGTCTGTAAAGGCAGTCTCCCAGAACTCCTCCGTACCCTCTGCCACCGCAAATTCGCCTTGCAGCTTGGGCGGGCAGCGCAGCAGCATCGTTCCCTCATAGAGAGCGCCGTAGCTGTCGCTGAAGTAGAACTTGTTCTCCTCATGGACGTGAATAGCGGAGATCATGGGAGAATCGTTGAACACGCCGCCACCCAGGTGGGAAACATTCTTACCGATGTTCACCACAGACAGATTCTCACACTGCTTGAAGGCAAAGTCGCCGATGGACTCCACGGAGTCAGGCACAGTGACCTCTGTCAGGGTGTTACAGTCAGCAAAGACCATGTCGCCGATGGACTGAATGTTTTCGGGGATGGTGATGTTCTCCAGGGAGGTACAACCGGCAAACATACGGTAAACCAGCTCCGTAACACCGGCAGGAATGTTGACCTCCTTCAGCGCCACACAGCCCTCAAAGGCGCTGTCGCCGATGCTGGTCACATTGTCGCTCATGTTCACCTGTGTCAGGTTAGTACAACCGATAAAGGCATAAGCGCCGATGGACTCCACAGTTTCGGGCAGAACCACAGTGGTCAGCTCCATACAATCGGCAAAGGCAAACTCGCCGATGGCAGTGACACCCTCGGGGATGGTGATCTGCTGCAGCATATCACACTGATAGAAGGCATACTGACCCAAAACGGAAACAGAAGCAGGCAGTATCACATCGGTGAGATTCCAGCAGTTTGCAAATGCATACTCGCCGATCTCGGTGACAGTTTCGGGGATCACGACCTTCGTCAGGTGCTCACAGCCCTTGAAGGCAGAAGCTCCGATGGTGGTGACACCCTCGGGAATCACAAACTCTTCAAGACCGGCTTCCATGAAGACACCGTTGCGCAGCACGGTAACACCGCTGCCGAAGACAACAGAATTCAGCGCATAGCAGCCGGTGAAGGCAAAAACGCCGATCTCGGTCACGTTGTCGCCCATGATCACTTCCTGCAGGTTGGTGCAGTGTGCAAAGGCGAAATCTGCAATGGTGGTTACGGTTGTGGGTACGGTGTAGCTGCCGGAGAGGAAGCTGGGAGCAGCCACCAGGACAGTCTGATCCTTGTTAAACAGAACACCGTTGGCATCGCAGCTGTAGTAAGCGTTGTCACTGTGTACCCAAATGGCTTCCATTGCATGGCAGGCCATAAAGGCACGCTGGGCAATGAACTCCACGTTCTCGGGGATCATCACCTGAACCAGGCAATCACACTGACGGAATGCCTCAAAGCCGATGTGCTTCAGGGTGCTGGGAAGGTTCAGCTCTTCCATACCGCTGAAAGCAAAGGCATTGTTGCCAATGTACTCAACGCCCTCGGGGATGTTGACCACCTTACAGTTTGCAAGATCCATAAACGCATCGTCGCCGATGGTCTTCAGCGTACCGGGAAGCACCAGCTCACGCACGTTACCCTGATGCATAAAGGCATCCGCACCGATGGCGGTGATACCCTCTTCGATCACAATGCTGAAGATGGGATAGCCAACACGGTTCCAGGGTGCTTCGCTGTGGGTATAACTGAAGATCTCGCCTTCGCCCCACACGCTCAGCTCGCCGTCTTCACGGAGCATCCAGTAAACACCCTCGCCGCAACGGCCGGACTTGATCACACCTTCCTCCTCCATGGAGTAGACCCAAGCATCCAGCAAGGCATCATTTCCTTCGCCGAAGGAATGCTGATAGAACTCATAAGCAGGACCGTAGTATTCAATCTCCTGAATACCGCTATTGGCAAATGCATAATTGCCAATGGTGGGCAGGTCCGCATTAAAGGAAGCAAAGAACAGATCGTCTGTGCCGTAGAAGGCATAGCTGCCGATCTCGGTAATGTTGTTAAAGCTAAAGCTGGTAATTCTTTCGCACTCGTAGAAGGCATAGTCACCAATGCTGGTTACATTGGGGTAAGTAACTTCCTTCACGAAATACATGCCTGCGAAAGCGTAGTTACCGATACGGGTAACGGTGGGCGCAATGTCCACAAAGCTGACAGTGCTCCAGTAGCCTGCCCAGGGAGCGGGATTCTCGGCTGTATAGTCGGGAATTACGCCCTCACCGGTAATGGTGAGCAGGCCATCGCTGTCCACGCTCCAGGTCAGGTCGCCGGCAGTTCCCTCTTCCAGGATCTGTGCCACACCGACACATTCCACCTGCCAGCGGTCAAAGCCCACGTAGCCGTCAAATGCCACCTTCTGCAGAGCAGCCGCTGTGCCCAGGTAGATAATACGGTTCAGGTCGGAGCAGGGATAGAATGCCCAGTCTCCCATCCTGCGCAGGGAGGTAGGCAGTGTCAAAGTCTCCAGGTTGGTGCAGTAGGCAAAGCAGTTGTAGCCAATTTCCTCCACGCCATTGCCCAGATCCAGATCCCGCAGGTTGACACAGCTGTAGAAGGCATAATTGCTCAGGTTGATCACGGAGTCTGCAATATCCACAGAGGTCAGGCTGCTGCAGCCGTAGAAGGCAAACTGGGGAACGTCTGTAATACCCTCGCTGACCACAACGGATGTGATCTTGTCTCTGTAGGGTCTCCAGGGCATACTTTCACTGCTGTTGTATTGATACAGTGCGCCGGAGCCGGAAAGGGTCATTGTACCCTGGGAATCCAGCGTCCAGGTAGCATTGTCACCGGCCTGACCGCCAACGGAGTCCGTAATGGACACCTGCACCTGGGTCTCGTAGCCCAGGACACTGATGGTGTTGTAGTAGGTATTGCCCGTCAGGAATCGGTTCTCATAGTTCTGTCCGTCGCTGTACCCAACATTTATGATGCGACCGTTGTAACTAAAGTTGGTACCGTTACCTTTGATCACAGTGCCATCGGTAAGGGTGACGGTGATCTTCATCTGGTACCACCAGCTGTAGTGGAAATACTCGCCGTTTTGGGAATACTGGAAATTGCCGTTGGTGTTTTCCATGAGCACGACGGGCTCTACCGCAACGCTCTCCACATGCATAGGCATCACGTATACGGGCACCTGGTATTGCAGGCCGCCAATCGTCACATAACAGTTGTAGGTAGCGCCGCCCTTCCAGGGAGCGCCGAACTGGGTGTCGGAGCAGTCAAAGCTGGTGTACTGTCCGTCATAGTGATAGCCGGAACCGGTACCGCTGACAGTGTCACCGTTTTTGAAGGTGATCACATAGTGCAGTTCATTCCACCAGTAATACTGGAAGAAGTTCACGCTCTCCTGAAGCTTTTCGTCCCAATAGGCGTTCATCCAGCCGCCGCCATTTTCCAGCACAGTCACAGGCTGCAGCTGAACGCTTGCCACATTGGTCTCCTCCAGGATAATGGTTACGGGATACCGGGTACCGTTGATTTCCATATAGCCGGTATGCTGGCCGGGAGTCCAGGGCGTCACGCCGGACTGCTCATCCAACCAGCCCGGATCAAAGTACGTATCCTGGTAGTAGAAGCCGCCGCCACCGCTCATGCGCATAGAACCGCCATCGGTGAAGTGAACAGTGTAGCTCACTCTATCCCACCAGTAGTAGCGGTAATATTCTGCGCTGCCGGGGCCTTCTGCGATCCAGCTGCCGCCGCTGCCCTGGTAGAGCGTTAGGGGATCAAACACAACGCTCTCAATGCCCACGCTCTTGACCATACGCACCACAAAGGAACCGGGCTGGTCACCCAGGAACCGAGCGGCAATGTAGTACACCTCGCCGGCATTCAGGTAACCTTCCACACGGAACTGCAGGTTTCCTGCGCCGTCATCGTTGTTCATCAGGATATTGAAGCTGCTGTCCAGCAGATAGCCGTAGGTATCTGCGTTTGTTTCGCTGTAGGAGACGAAGGCGTAGCGACCGGACTCCTCCGGCATAAAGGTGAAGACTTCCAGATCGCCGGAATTTTCAATGTTCACCTGGTTGTCCTGATCCACCTGGAAGTTGGGATACAGGGCAGTTCCTGCCTGCGCCATGGAGATATTCACGGAAGCGCTGACACCGCAGCCGGGTACACTGATAGATACATCATGGCTGCTGCCTGCCTGCCAGTGGGAATCTTCCTGATCGTCATTGACAGTAAGCTTATAGGTAATGCCGTTGTAGGAGAAGGTGTCACCTGTAAACTCCACGGCATTTCCGTCTGTAAAGGTCACAGTATAGGTGATGTACTTTTCCCAATCATAGTCAAAATACAGCTGGTAACCGTTTCTCTTCAGTGTGCCGCAGCTGCCTGCAGGAAGGGTCAGCACCTGGGGCTGAATGTTCACGACCTCGGAAGGAACAATAGAAACGGGAATTGTATAGTCGTTGCCCATGCAGTACACATAAGCCTCATATGTGCCACCGGGCAGCCAATGCTCATCGTACTGGTTATCGGACGTCCCCAGCTCAAAGCGCTGTCCGTTGTGGCTGAACACCACGCCGGTGAAGGTCTCGGTGCTGCCGTCTGTAAAGGTGACGGTACAGGTCAGGCTGTTCCACCACTGATAGTAGAACCAGGCGTTATCCCATTCCCAGAAGCCACCATCATCCTGCAGCAAACGCAGGGGCTCTACGGTAATAGACTGGATGGGGCTTGCCTCAATGGTCACGGGCACAGTGGTCTCATAGCCGCCAATGCAGATACGACCGCTGTGGGTGCCGATGCCCCAGGGCTGGCCGCCGTACTGGTTGTCGTAAGTATCCAGGGAGTACCACACGCCGTTGTATTCAAAGGAAGTGCCGTTGCCGGTGACCACAGCGCCATCGGTCATGTAAACGGTGTAGTTCATCAGATCCCACCAGGTGTAGTAGAAAAACACACCGAAGCCGTCATTCAGATCATAACCCTGATCGTTTTCCATAATGGTGATGGGAGATACCACAATGGAAGCAATGGGAGATTCCACAATGGTCACGGGTACGGTCACCGTAACACCTTCCAGGGCGACAGTTGCATAGTAAGTATTGCCAACCTGCCAGGGATTGGTGGGACCCTGATCGTCTTCAATTTCAAAAACGAACTCGTTGTCGTTATAGTTGAAATGTGCGCCGGTGCCACTGACAGAGTCACCGTTAAACATATTCACGGTGTACTGAATGCAGTTCTGCCAATCATACAGGAAGAACTCAACGCCATCAATGACCTCCACCTTGCCGTTGGAATTTTCCATAATCTCAACGGGTGCCACCTCAATGGAAGCAATGAAACCGTCCTTGACCTCTACCGGCACATCAAAGCGGTAGCCCATGAATTCGGCCTTGCCCACATTCTGGCCTACGTCCCACTCGGTGGCATAGGTCTGATACAGCACATTCAGCACATCATAGCGTTCGTCATTATAGTATGCTGCGCCGTCATCCACGGTGATGACATCGCCGTTCTTCAGGGTTACGGTCATATCAACACGGGATGTCCAATCATAGTTAAAGAACTCGTGGTATTCACCGTCATGATAAGCGCCGTCCCAGAAGCCGTCGGTTTCCTTGCCCAAAACCACGGGATTCACAGAAACGCCGGCAACAGGAGACTCCACCACGTTCAAAGTTGTCTTCACCTCATAGCCCAGGACATAGAAGACCACCTCATGACTGCCCAATGTCATTTCCGGCTGGTTGTAATAGTAGGCGTCGTCAACCGCCGTATTGTAATCAACGCCGTCATAGCAGAACCAATCGCCACTGCATTCGGTGGTAGTGCCATCGGCAAAGGTGACGGTGTAGTCCAGCAGGTATCTCCACTGATAGTGGAACTTGCTGGGCTGATCACTTTTGGTTGCCTCATCGTATTCCGTACGATAGTAACCACCGGTATGCTGATAAACAGTAATAGGCTTTGCATCCACAGACACCACAGGGCTCTCTGCGATGGTAATATTCACCGGGATCTCAATGCCTGCAATGGTAACCTGCTGCTGGTAGGTATTGCCGACTTCCCACTGGTTATCATAAGATTGGTCATCTGTATAGCCCACACTATATTCTACGCCGTCCAGCTGGTAACTGCTACCGCAGCATTCCAGCACACGACCATCCTTGGTGGTGATCTGATAGGACAGAAGCTCTAACCAGGTATAGTGGAAGTAGCTGCCAATCGGTGTGCTTGCAAAGTAACCTTTTCCCAAGGGGTAAAGCACAAGGTCATTGCAGACAACGCTCTGCACGTTCATGCCGGAAGCCTTCACCACCAGGGTGCCGGACGCTCCGCCGTCGTAGAAGCGTGCGCCAATGATAACGACCTCACCCTTCGCCATAGTATGGCTAATGCGGAAATTCATGTCTTCGCCGCCATCATCATCTTCTCTCAGAAGCACCATATCCTGGGTGTAAAGATAGCCATAGGTATCATAATCGGAAGCGGACCCAAAGACATAGGAGCCATCTTCCGGTGCAATGAAGGGAACGTAGACCGTTTGGCTCTCCCCTACACGGTTCACCTTCTGACCACCTACAGTTACAGGTGACACAGGTGTCCAGTCCAGGTACAGATCAAAGCTGCCCGCGCCGTTTACCTGCACCTCCAGGTCATAAACCCTGCCCTTCTCCAGGTACACCTGCATGGCAAAGTTCTCACCATCATCCGACTGGTTGCTGTCGGTTACAACAGCGCCGGTGTCATCCGTCAGCTGCGCTCTTGTATCCAGTTCGCCGGTGGTCTGAATGGTGTACAGACCATGGTCTTCGGGGACGATGGAATAGTAATATGTACCATTCTCTTCGTCCTGCTGAATCGTCTTGCTGCCGGAGGACAGAATCTCATATTCTGCCTGGGGCGCAGCCGGCGTTTCAGCCGCGTTTGTTTGCTCTTCGCTGGCGAAAACTGCGACCTGGGGCATCATGGTCAGCAGCATGGCAACAGCCAAAAGCAAGCTAAATAATCGCTTCATTTTCTTACCTCCCGATTTTTTGGAAAGCAGTCCCCTGCCTTCCTTTTTTTACAAATATCATTATACCACTCTGCCCAAATAAGTCAAGGCAATTTGCCCCTTTTTGCCCCTGAAAACCAGCGTTTTCCCCCGTTGGGACGGTAGGCTGTCACCCCGCAAAAAAGCGCTGTGCATTTTTGCTTTCCGCAAGCCTTTCGGACGGATAAATCCGTTCCCAACAGCTTACAAGTCCTTCTCCGGGCGTATCCCTATCATCGCCATCGGCAACGGAACTGCTCCGGTGCGCTAGGTGCCGCTTTTCAGGTAGTCCTGCCAGGGCTGGGACTTGTATTTTTCTATGGCCGCCAGGGTGCCGGCATAGGGATTGTCGGCGTCATATTCCGTATCCGCCCAGCTGCGCACCAGCGGTCGCCAATCCCGGATCGGCTCCCCTCCCAGGCGCCAGCCTCTGGCTTCATAATACTCCACAAACCGCTTGGCATTGATCCAAAGATTACTCTCAAAGCAATAATTTATAATATCTTTTTCATCCGGGATCAAAGAGGGTGTGCCAAAAGCTTCCGCCGTTACCGCAGGCGCTGCAGAAGGCGCAGCGACAAGGGGCGGCATTTCCTTTTCCTTTTCCTTTTTATTCTCACTCTCCTTCTCCTTTTCCTTTTCATTCTCCTTTTCATTTTCCTTTTTATTTTCATTTTCCTTTTCCTTGGGTGCAATCGCTACCGAACGCTCCCCATCGCTATCCATTGCCTTCTGCTCCCTGGCTTTGGCAGCCTTGGCTGCATTCTCACGGTTGACTCTGCAGCGCTCTTCATAGCTGGCACGGTCACGGTCGATCTGACTCTGGAATGCTTGCCACACGAAGCGCTCGTTGCCGGGAAAGTCCGGCTCTACACCGTCAAACA
This sequence comes from Oscillospiraceae bacterium, assembly GCA_017548065.1. Taxonomy (GTDB): domain Bacteria; phylum Bacillota; class Clostridia; order Oscillospirales; family Oscillospiraceae; genus Faecousia. Next base: position 441 of record JAFYNQ010000050.1, on the reverse strand, counting down.
TGTAGTCCAGCATAGCTGACACCAGGCGGCCACGCTCTTCGTCAGAGAAGGGCTTCAGTAAATCCCGGTAGCTTTCGTAGAGGCACACATAGCTGCACTGTTTGGGTAAATTCTTTTTCATAAACGTCACTCCTTTTTACGTCTTTGCGTATATTTTACCATGCCGCCTTTCCAAAAGCAAAGGGTGCGTAAAAATCCGTATTCCCCTACTGCCCCAATGATTTTTCCGATTTTCTCCATTTTTGTCTACCGAGTGTAGACGTCCCAAAAGCAGAAAAACACATCCATCGGCGAAGCCGGTGGTTGTCATTTAGGGGTATAACCCCTTATTCCTCGCGTAACGCGTCAACGCGTAAGTACGATCCGCCAACTGCGTAAGGCCCCCTTGCGACTCGCTAAGAGCAGCTCTTCGTGCGCTGGTGCGTAATGAGGAAAGCTTGC
>JAFYNQ010000049.1 GCA_017548065.1 Oscillospiraceae bacterium | reverse complement strand
GGTAAGGTTGAGTACCGTCTGGACAAGACCAACATCATCCACTGCCCCATCGGTAAGGTTTCCTTCGGCGCTGACAAGCTGACCGAGAACATGGACACCCTGATGGCTGCTGTTGTGAAGGCTAAGCCCGCTGCAGCAAAGGGTCAGTATATCAAGTCCTGCGTGGTCGTTTCCACCATGGGCCCCGGCGTTAAGGTCAACACCACCAAGTACGCCTAATTGATAAACAATAAAAATGCCTGAAGCCACACGGCTTCAGGCATTTTGTTGTATGTGGGGGAGCGATGGGAGCGCTGCCGGTGGCAGAGAAAGCGACCTGAGCGAGTGGCCGCGGTCGGCAGATGAGGAAGGCTTTTCAAAGCCAACGAAGCTGCCGGGCACCGCAACAGGACATAAAACGTACAATCTAATAAGCATGCGGGCGTGGTGGCATGGCTTATGCCATGACGGGGGGGAACAATTGCGGAATGCATGAATGCCTCCCCTACGTACAGTAATGTTATAGGGAGCGCCGTGATCAGCGCTCCCTATAGGTATTACCAGAAATGGTTACCCTGGTAGCCGTAGTAATCGAAGCCGCCGTCACGCAAACAGGACACAGCAAGCCAGATGAAGGCCGCAATGCCAAGTACCACAGCTGCAATGATCAATATCTTTTTGGGCAGGCTGTAGCTTTCAAAGCCGGATGTGCTGATGGTAGGAATGGGAACAATATTGTTGATCGGTGTATCCACCTGAGGATGTACCGGATTCTCCTCCTCCCAGGTCAAGGGTTTTTCAAAGAAGTCCAAGCCCTTACGGCTCTTGCCTTCCATGGCCGCATCGTAATTTTTTCTGGCTGCATCGTTCTGAAAATCGTTCTGGAAATCGTAGTTACCCATAAAACTCACCCTTTCTTATAGAAAAAACGCATAAGCCGTCCATTATCGGTACAGCTTATGCGTTGCATTTCATTTATCGCTTCAGCACAAAGAGATGTCAAACAACGCACTTGCTGTACCACACAGTATTGCAATTCATTTGGCATCATCCTTTCTTATGTTTATATTAGCATGTTATATTTTCTTTGTCAATACGTATCTTATAATATTTCAATTTTCAATCGTCATAGTAGAGTATCTTCCGGGGATCCAGCCGGTGCGATAATCCAGGACCAGTGCCGTTTTCTCCTCGCTTTTGCTCACATCGGTAAAAAATTCCAGGTAACAGGCAGGCTTTACACCGTAGCGCTGGGACAGCTCTCCGTAGCTATTCTGCCACAACTCCGAAAGCTCCATCTGCTGTAAAAAGGCTGTCACGTTTTCAGGGGCAGAATCCGTAAGATTCCACAGATCCCGAATGGTAAACGAGCCGGTACGGTTGTAGACATTCTGATGGATGGCGAAGACATCATCCCCGGTGATGGTTTTGAATTGCTCCGGCTCTTCCTTCAGTTCCCACTGGTAGCCCTTTCCGTAATTCTTCCACAGCTGCCGGGCAACCTTTGCCGCATCCTCTGCCGCCGCTTCCGTAATACCCTCATAGGCTGCCACATAGCGGAATGCGCCCAACTGCCGTGTATCTACGCTAAAGAGCAGCACCACATCAAATTCAATGCCCATGTATTCTGCCTTCAGCGCCGGCTGATAGATGCCCGGAGGGATCTCCTCACCCAGCTGTTCCTTTGTAATACCAAGGCTTTGGCACACCGTATCCACCGGTTCACCGATCAGACGCTCCAGCTGCGTGTAATACTGGGGCAGAGCCTTGGGTGACAAGGGGTCAGTCAACAAAAACACCAAAACAAAGATCACAGCCACAAGGGCAACCACGCTGATCCACGCCACCGGCTTACGCCCGGACAGCACGGCTTTGATACGCTGCGGAAGGCTCACCTCTCCAAAGGCTACGGGACAGACGGCTTTTTTTCCACGAGGCTTCCCGCAGGCAAGCAGCGCCGTACAGTAAGCCTTCTTCTCCTCTGTTCCCAGGTTCTTTACCACCTGCTCATCGCAAGCGGCTTCCACGTCCTGACACAGAAGGTGATAACCCAACCATACAAGTGGGTTAAACCAATGGACTGCCAGGCACACAAAAGCAAGCAGCTTCAGCCAGTGGTCACCACGCTTCTTATGCATCAGCTCATGGGCAATCACCAACTCCCCGGAACGGGCATCCAAGTCCCCGGGGAGGTAGACCCTGGGTGGAAAATAGCCCAGTAAAATAGCGCTTTCCAGGCCGCTCACCCTATAAATACCCTTCTCCAGCAGTGAAGCATTGCGCAGCTTATAGCGCAAAACGCCATAAGAAATCAGCATATACAACAGCATTGCCGCCATGCCCATGACCCAAAGCCAGCCAAGGATCGCCACGTGATCCACCACTGCCTGACGCCCGGCTTGGGACAAGGTTTCCTTCGGGATAAAGTCGGGGATCGATTCCTGCAAAATTGGCTGTGGTGTCCCCAACAGCCGGGTATCGCTGCCGCTGACTGTAGGAAGCGTCGGCATCAGACTCCAGGGCACCGGGATCTGAAAAGGCAGCAGCAGTCGCACAAAGGTTGCCGCCCAAAGCAGGCAGGAAAGCTGTCTGCTTCCCTTTCGCAGGAGAAAACGCAGCAGCAGGATCACCAGGATCACAAAGCTGCCCGAAAGGCTGACATTCAAAAAACCGCAAAACAGATCCTTCATGATCACCCCTCCTTATATTCGTCAATCAGCTTCTGCAGATGGGTGAGCTCCTTCTCCGACAGCTTTTTGCTGCGGCAGAAGGCCGCAATAAAGGCAGGAATAGAGCCTTCAAAGGTCCTTTCCACCATTTCGTCCAATTCTGCTACCTGCACATCCTCTTTGGAAACAAGGGACGTGACGGTGGCATTTTCGTTTTTCAACACACCACGCTCTGCCAGGCGGCGGATAACGGTGTAGGTTGTTGCCTTTGACCAGTCCAGCTGCTCTTTACAAAGCTGCACAAGCTGTGTGCTGTTCACCGGCTCATGCTCCCAAAGAATCAGGCAGAACCGATACTCACTGTCAAAAATCTTCGGAATTTCCATTCTTCTTCTCCTTTCTCGTTCGGTTTAATGCATTAGACCTAGCATTAGTTTAATCCATTAAACCTCATTTGTCAAGCAAATTTTTTGCAGCAGCAATTACATAATTTTCTTGACGAAAAGCCAGCGGAGTGGTACAATGTTAGAGATTTTTGAATAAAAGAGGTAATAACTATGTATTCTTCCGCTAATAAGCTTGCTACCTTCAGCGCAATTTGCTGCGCCATTACCGTTCTGGGTGTGATCCTCTTCGTAATGGCTGCCCCTTCCCTTCGTCTTGCTTTCCATGCCAGCTTCGCTATTTTCACGCTGCTCATCGGCGCTGCAGCAGGTCTGTTTGCCATTACGCTGTCTCTGCGTAGTCTGTGCCAGGATCTGCAGTACGAATATGAGAACAACATCAATAAGTTCAAGGAGCTCAACGAGCAGATCAAGCGTCTAGAGCAGCGTACCGAGAAGCTGGAGGGATCCAAGTAATTCCTTAAAAAGCAAACTTTTTTAGAAAATTTCTTTGATTTTTTAAAAATAATACTTGACATATCCGCACCTTGGTGGTATTATATCAAAGTTGCCAAAGACAGCAGGTGGCTTGCCATAAATCCTGCCGAGGTGCGCTGATATGATTTTTCTGCGTGTCTTTCTGTCTTCTGGCAGGAAGACATTTATTTTTTTCGGAGGTGAAACACATGCCCAACGCAAAGGTTCTTGAGTCCAAGAAGGCCAT
>JAFYNQ010000048.1 GCA_017548065.1 Oscillospiraceae bacterium | reverse complement strand
TCGGGCTGGAAGGTGACCTCGGTACCGGTTTTGTCGGTGTCGCCCACCACACGCATTTCCTGGGTGATGGCGCCACGGGCAAATTTCATTTCGTGGATCTTGCCGTTTTTGTAAACACGGACACACAGCCACTGGGAAAGGGCGTTAACAACAGATGCGCCCACGCCGTGGAGACCGCCGGAGACCTTATAGCCACCGCCGCCGAACTTACCGCCGGCATGGAGCACGGTGAAGACGACCTCCAGAGCAGGCTTGCCGGTCTGGGGCTGAATGTCAACGGGAATACCACGTCCGTCATCGGTGACGGTGATGGAGTTACCCTCATTGATGGTGACGGTAATGTGCTTGCAGTAGCCTGCCAGCGCCTCGTCAATGGAGTTATCCACGATCTCATACACAAGGTGATGGAGACCGGAAGAAGATGTAGAGCCGATATACATACCGGGTCTCTTGCGGACAGCTTCCAGACCTTCCAGAACCTGGATCTGCTCACCGCCATATTCTTGGGTTACTTTGGTTTCTTCAGACATAATATTCCTCCGTGTGGGGTAATGGACATTTTTGTCCCATGCTTATGCGATATTCAATCAATCTCAATGGTTTTACCCAGTTTGGTGAAACGGCCGGGTTCACAGCAGGTGATAAATACCTGGCCGTGGGTAATCTGATTCAGTACAAAATCCTGGCGGCTGGGATCAAGCTCCGACAGAACGTCATCCAGCAGCAGCACCGGTGTCTCCCCGGACTGCTTTTCCATCAGCGCACGCTGGGCAAGCTTCAGGCTGATGGCAGCGGTTCTTGTCTGTCCCTGGGAGCCGAAGGCCTTGATGCTCATACCGTTTAAGGTCACATCAAAGTCATCCTTATGGGGGCCGGTGAGACACTGACTGCTCTCCAGCTCTGCCCGATGATGGGCTTCCAGGTGCTCCAGCAGCTGGCTGTGCAGCGTTTCCACCGGGGCAAAAGGATCTGTCACCGTGGAAACTGTCTTGTACTCCAGGAAAAATTCCTCTTTACCACCGGAAAATTGCTCATGATACTCCTTTGCCGCCTTGGCAAGACCTTCGTAAAACCTTGCCCGGTAAGAAATCAGCAGCGCACCTACCTGACAAAGCCTTGCATTATACTCCGGCAGGATTTCTGTCAGCGCCGGATTTTCAAAGCGGTCTTTCAAAATACGGTTTTTGTTATCCAGGATCCGCTGATATTCCGTCAGCGCCGCCTCATAATTAGGGCGCAGCTGACAAAGGGCATTGTCACCCAGCTTACGACGGGCGGCAGCGCCGGTTTTCAGTACCAGCAGATCTTCGGGGCAAAACAAAACCGTTTGCAGCACACCGGAAATTTCTCCCGCTGTCCGCTTTTTCACACCGTTTAAGTACAGCTGTCGGGGTCTTGCACCGGGAAACAGCACCCAGCGAAGGGTTTGCTCCCGTCCCTGGGAAAATACCTTTCCCTCCACGTCACAAAAATCGCCACCCAGCTGCACCAGCTCTGCATTTTTTTGGGTGCGGAAGCTTTTACCGCTGCCCAAAAAGATGACAGATTCCAAAAGATTTGTCTTTCCACGGGCATTGTCGCCGACGATTAGGTTCACACCGGGATCAAAATCAAATTCTGCATCCCCGTAGCTGCGCCAGTGCCGCAGAGCGATCTTATCAAGCCTCATTTGCGCACACAAGATAGGTGCAGCCGTTGAAGCACACCTGATCACCGGGACGCAGCTTCTTGCCACGCATGGTGCATACTTCACCGTTGACCTTCACCTGGCCGTCCTGAATGATCATCTTGGCCATGCCGCCGGACTCCACCGCATTGGCATACTTCAGCGCAGAATCCAGCTTAATGAATTCTGTGTCGATGACAATAGGAGTCACGTTTTCTTTTTTCGTTACTTTTACTTTCATACTATTTTCCTTTTATCAGGTGGCAATACGCACGGGCAGCACCATGTAGGCAAAATCGTGCTTATCATCCACGGGGGTCATGACAATAGGGCTGAGGCTGTTGGTCAGCTCCAGCGTAACCTCCTCGCTGGGAACAGCACGGAGGGCATCGCACAGATAACGGACATTGAAGCCGATCTCCAGCTCCTTGCCGTCACCGGCAAAGCTGCAGCGGTCTTCCGCGGCGCCGATGGTGGTGTTGGTCTTCAGCATCAGCAGCTGATTGGAGAACACGCAGCGCACGGGACTCTTGTACTTTTCGGAAACGATCAGACCCACACGCTCCAAAGAAGAGGTCAGCTCTGCCACGTTTGCCACCAGCTGAATGGGACAACCGGTAGGCACAACACGACGCCAATCCAGGAAATCACCCTCCAGCAGACGGCAGATCAAAGTAGCTGCGCCCATCTGGAACAGAATGTGCTTGCTGCCCAGGGTGAAAGCCACATCCTCGTCACCCTCCTGCAGGATCTTTTCCACTTCCTTCAAGCCTTGCGCCGGCACAACAAAGGAAAGGTTTCTGCCGGTAGCTTCTTCTGTGTGGTAAGTGCGGCGGGCAAGACGGAAGCCGTCCACAGCGATGGCAGAGACGGTGTTGTCTTCCACCTCAAATTTTACGCCGGTGTGGATGGGTCTGCCCTGGTTCTCGGAAACAGAGAAGATCGTGCCGCCGATGATCTCCTTCATAGCGGTCTGGGGAATGCGTATCGCCTTGCCGTCGGTAACGTCCGGCAGCTCGGGGTAATCATCTGCGCTCTCGGCGCTGATGTTGAAGGCAGCGTAACCGGCACGGACAGAAACCTTATATTTCTCATCCACCACAACGGTGACAGGGCCTTCCGGCAGACGGCGGATAATATCGCCGAACAGCTTTGCAGGAAGAATGCATTCACCCATGTCGGATACATCAGCTTCAATCTCATAGGTAATGGCAGTTTCCATATTGTAGCCGGTGAGGCTCAGGCCTGCACCTGCACGGCACAGAATACCCTCAATGGCAGAAAGAGAGCTTTTTTGAGCAACGGTTCTGCCGGTAATATTCAGGCCTGCAACCAGCATACTTTTTTCACAGGTAAAACGCATATTCAAAACTCCTTTTGTATTAGATTATATATTTATATATATATTTACAGATTATTAGGTAGTGTTAATAGTAATAGAGGAAAATTATGTGGAAAAGTGGGTTTTCCTCTAGGGAGACAACAGATTTTTTTCAACAATCAAATTGTGGAAAAGTCAAAGTTTTCAACAGCCTGATTTTTAGAAATTTTTTTCTTCAAAATCTGCGGAGTTTCCACAGCAAAGTTTTCCACTTTCCACAGCCTCTGTGGAAAAAGCTCAAAGGCAGGAATTGATGTTGGCAATGATGTCTCTGGAGGTGTTTGCCAGGGCATCGTCACCGGCAGCCAGTGCGTTTTCCACCTTCTTGATGGAGTGCATGATGGTGGCATGGTCTTTGTTAAATTCCTTACCGATGTCCGGCAGACTCAGATTGGTCAGCTTGCGGATCAGATAGGCTGCCATCTGTCTTGCCTCCACGATACCCTTGTTACGCTGCGTACCACGCAGAGCAGATTCGTCCACGGAATAGAATTTGCAAACCTGGCTGATGATCAAGCTGGGTGTGGGAAGGGCATTCCCCTCGTTCTTGAACATATCGTCAATGGCCTGGGCCACGTTGTCCAGATCCAGAGGCATATTGTTCAAATCACGGTAGGCCATGATCTTTTTCACAGTGCCTTCAATCTGCCGCACATTGTTGGTGACGTTGACGGCAATATAGTTGCAAACATCGTCGGGCAGCGCAAGACCCAGGGAATTTGCCTTGTTTTTGATGATGGCCATTCGGGTCTCATAGTCGGGAGCGGCAATGCTTGCCTGCAGACCCCACTCAAAACGGGTGCGCAATCTGTCCTCCAGGGTCAGCATGTCGCCGGGCTTACGGTCGGAGGTCATGACGATCTGCTTATGCTCTTCATAGAGCTTGTTGAAGGTGTGGAAGAATTCCTCCTGGGTGGATTCCTTACCGGCAATAAACTGAATATCATCAATAAGGAACAGATCGGCTTCCCGATACTTGTTGCGGAATTCAATGTTCTTACCGCTTTGGATGGCGGCGATCAGCTCATTGGTAAATTGGTCACCTTTGATGTAGACAATGTTGGCATTGGGCTGATTTTTGCGGATGCCGTTGGCGATGGCATACAGAAGATGGGTCTTGCCCACACCGGGAGGGCCGTAAATAAACAGAGGATTGTAGGTCTGACCCGGCTGATTGGTGACCGCAATGGCAGCGCCGTGGGCAAAGCGGTTGGAAGGGCCGACCACGAAATTATCAAAGTTGAACTGGGGGTTGAAATCCATGGTGGATTTGTGAACACCGCCGGCGCGGTGGGCAGCCAGCTCCTCGTCACCGAAGACGATCAGCTTTGCCTCGGATTCAAAGATCTCCTGCAAGGCGCAGTGGACATATTCGGAGCAGCGGCGGAGAATAATTTCCCTGCGGAACTCATTGGGAGAGTACAAAATCAGCTGCTCTTCGTTCAGCTCAACAACCTCTGCATCGTCAAACCAGGCGGACACGGTAACGCTGCCCAGCTTTTCCTCCATATAATTCAAAACCTTTGCCCAGACATAGGCGGAAGAGAACATAAATAAGGCTCCTTTCTCTCTTGAAAAAACTGTTTTTCACAGCAATAAACACCTAAAAAAGGTAACATTTTCTCACCCTAAATTTTAACACATTTCAGGCCAAAAAACAAGGGGAAAACCTGTGTAAAAAAATATTTTTTAAAAGTTTTCCACAGGTTATTGCCTTGTTTGTGAAAAGAAATTACATTGGATAAAATCAGGGGAAATTTTTATGGAAAAGAGGGGTGAAAAAAGGCAAAAAACGGTGCAAAAATAGCACCGCTTTTAAGACATAATCATAACCACCGGCCGTGCCGGTGATTTTCTTTATACAAAAAAGCCCTGCGGCCTTATGAAAGACCGCAGGGAAGAAAATTATGAAATTACACCAGAGCAGCGGTGATGATGGCCATCTTGTAGACCTCGTCAGCGTTACAGCCACGGGACAGGTCGTTGATGGGAGCTGCCAGACCCTGCAGGATGGGGCCGTAAGCTTCATAACCGCCCAGACGCTGTGCGATCTTGTAGCCGATGTTACCAGCCTCAATGCAGGGGAAGATGAAGGTGTTTGCGTAGCCGGCAACGGGAGAGCCGGGGAACTTCAGCTGACCGACTTCGGGAGCCACAGCTGCGTCAAACTGCATTTCGCCGTCAATGAGCAGAGTCTCATCCAGCTTTCTGGCCTCAATAACAGCATCGTGGCTCAGCTGCACGGTGTTGCCCTTGCCGGAACCGTTGGTGGAGAAGCTCAGCATAGCGACCTTGGGGTCAATGCCGAAGACCTTTGCGGTCTTTGCGGTCTCAACAGCAACCTCAGCCAGCTGCTGTGCAGCGGTCAGAACAACGTTGCCGTCCTTGTCCAGACGATCCTCATAGCCCAGGTTGATAGCGCAGTCGCCCATAGCCAGCTTCTCGTCGCCACGAACCATGATGAAGCAGGAGGAGACGATCTTGTTGCCGGGCTTGGTCTTGATAATCTGCAGGGCGGGACGGACGGTGTCGGCGGTGGAGTAGGTGGCGCCGCCCAGCAGGGCGTCGGC
>JAFYNQ010000047.1 GCA_017548065.1 Oscillospiraceae bacterium | reverse complement strand
TTTTCAACTAAATCCACCCTTACGGGTGGGTGAAATATTGCTTCGCAATGTGAAATTCAGCTGACGCGGAGTGAAATCGCTGCGGCGGTGGGTGGATTTAATTTCACTTTCTGCGCAAGCCGAAAATTTCACTTCGTCAAAGACGAAATTTCACCGTGAGTAAAGCGAACGATTTCACTAAAATATTCGGTTACTTAACGAACGCAACGCAAAATGAGTTTTTAGACAAAAGTGCAACGCTTACACGAACTGCGTTGCATTGTATCAAAATGCGTAGTATATGCCATCATTGGACGAAGCTATGATACAATTTCATAGCTTCTTTTTATTTGTGCTTGTTTATTGGACAATTCGCGTGATATAATTGCAGTGAAAGGAGCTGATGGCATGAATATCACGGAAAAACTATTTGACTTGTTTATGGTCTTGCCGCCGGATTACGCACAGATTGAGCAGGTTATTAAAGATAATAACTGCTCCCGTGAATGTATCAGTGAGGCTTTCTGTAAATTTGCAGAAGAATGTTTTTGCGAGTGTAGTGACTTTGTGGACGAACATGCTCGCAAACCTTTGGACGAGGAAATTCATAGCACCTATGTATTTCCGCTATGTGAATTGCTACTGAAATACGGACTTGATCCAAACTATGTATTCGGTGAGAAGAATGACGAACACAATGCGATGTATGAAATTTATTGGATAGACAAACCGTATGTTGCAGCCGATACGCTAAAGCTGTTGTTAGAACACGGCGGGGACCCGCATACCGAGATTGATGGGGAATCGCTTTGGCACCTGTCTGATTTTGATATTTACTTTGATGTTGCGCACGGATATGCACAAGAGAATGATTACAAGCAAAAGTTTGATAATCGTGTTCATTTTTGGTTGGTTCTTCGGGGCTTTTTGTCCCAAGAAGAAGCCGTGTACAAAGAGCATCATCTATTTACATATAAGCTGGATGCCTATGGCTCGTCCAATTGGAACCTGAAAATAGTGCCAAAATAGTTTAAGTATGCATCATCAAAGGATAATGCTATAATCGTTTTCCTTGCACCCTTGTATTATTAAATGCGTGAAGATACATAAACGGACGAAGCTATGATACAATTCATAGCTTCGTTCTTGCTTTTATGTGGCAGGTATTTCTTTGCATTGACTTTGTTGCTAAAATCCGGTATGATAATCTTGTGATAGATGAGCGGCGAGGACATATCACAATGTGGGCAGGCCTCGCTCATCTGCCATAGGGGCAATGCGAACGGATTATGCTCCTTTTGAAATAACGAACATCGCCCTTAAACAAAAACAAGTGTTTGCTGGATGTCTTATTTCAAAAAACAGGGTACGCCCGGGAACAGCTTTTGTAGGAGATCGAACATTGCCGTTCGGATGCTTACTCCCTTCCGAAAGCTGTTCTTTTTTTGTTTATTAATCGTTATCCTTGCACCCTTGTATCACCCAGTGCGTGGAATTGGACGAAGCTATGATACAATTTCATAGCTTCGTTTTATTTGTGCTTGTTAATGGGGCAATTGCTGTGATATAATGGTAGCGCTTTCAAGGATATGATATAAAAGGGATATGATTGCCGGCAGGAGGTATTTCTATGACAAGCAAAACATATTTACTACATAATCAGGAATGGTCCTGCACCGTTTGTCCAGGACTGGGTGCAAATATACTTTCGTTGCGGCACAAAGCACATCCCATTCTTCGTGAGCCTGAAGCATTTTCCCAGGTGGAGAACGCTCCGCTTCTGTTTGGTTTTCCGCTTCTTATGCCACCCAACAGAACCTGCAACGGCAGTTTTACTTTTGATGGCGCAGAATACCGCCTGCCCATAAACGAGCCTGCCCACAACAACCACTTGCACGGTCTCCTGCACAGCGCACCCTTTGAGGTTCTGTCCTGCTCTGATACCGAGCTGCAGACACGGCTTGTCAACAACGTGGAATATTTCCCCTTCCCTTTTCAGCTCACCATCACAGACCAGCTGCTTCCAAACGGTTTACTGCGAACAGTGGACTTTGTAAACACCGGGGACACCGCAATGCCCCTTGTTCTGGGCTTCCACACCGCATTTACACAGCCCGATGACTTTGCCGTTCCGATCGGAAACCGCTGGATCGTAAACGAGCATCACATCCCCACCGGCGAGATGGCGGCGCTTACCGAAGAGCAGCTTACCTACAAAGAAGGCTGCCCCCTTACCGGACAACGGGTCAACGGCTTCTACGAAGCCTCAGGCAACACAGCACGCATCGGAAATTATCTTTTCACCGCCTACGGCTTTGATCAGTGGATTCTGTTCAACGGCGACGGGAAGCAGAATTTCTTGTGCATAGAACCCCAGCTTGGCCCTGTCAACGCACTCAACTCCGGCACGTACCCGAGACTTGCCAGCGGCGAAAGCTACAAATTCACCCTCCGCATCACCCGTAATGCATAACCCTCTGCCGGGACATATCGTCCCGGCGGTTTTTGTTGACTTTCCGGGGTGGTAGATTTATAATTAAATTATCCCAAAAAGAAGAAAGGTGTGTTTACTTTGCGAAACTTAACCATTACCCGAAACAAAAGCTTTGTTGGCTGCGCTATGAAGGATCAGGTATACGTTCAGGACGATCTTGCCCCGGAGCTTACCATCAGCGGTGTTCCCTGCCGTAAGATCGGTGAGATCAAAAACGGCGAGACAAAGACCTTCCAGATCGGTGAGGGTGAGCTGCAGGTATTTCTCATCGCCGACAAGCTCAGCAAGGACTACTGCCACGGCACGGTAACCGTTCCCCAGGGTCAGGAGGATGTTTCCTATTCCGGCAAGCACGCCTACACCTTCGGCAGCAACCCCTTCCGCTTTGACGGTGTTATCTACACCGAGGAGCAGCTGGCTGAGCAAAAGAAGCAGGCCAGAAAGGGTTCTATCATCACAGTCATTGCTGTGGTGGTGGGTTTGATCGTCGGATCTCTTGCCAGCGGCGCCTTCCATACAGCCTCCCCCAAAACCTTCACAAAGGACGATTTTCAGATCACCCTGACCGACGAATTTTCCTCTGTGGGTGTGGACGGCTTCTATGCCGCATATCAGTCCAAGTCCGTGCTGCTGTTTGCACAGCGCGAAGCCAAAGCCGATCTGGATGAAATGACCCTTGCGGAATACGGTGCTTTGGTTTGCGAGCTGAACGAAATGACAGATGCCGATATGCATCAGGGAAGCGATTTCTACTGGTTCTCATTCACAAAGACGGTAGACGGGGAAGACGTCTACTATGTTGCTGTGTGCTGCGAAGGCACAGATGCATTCTGGATCGTCAACTTTGCAACCCCCGTCAGCAACCGGGATACTTACCACGACACCTTCCTGGAGTGGGCAGAATCCATCGCTGTAAAATAAAAAACAATGTCCCCTTGGAAGCGCAATGCCTCCAAGGGGATCATTTTATTTTTTGCAAATCAGCAGGAAGCGGTGGGCAAGCGCCTGGAGCACGCCCTCCTTCTCCAGCTGCTCTTGCGCTGCAAGAAGCTGCATCATGTGGGTATCTACAGAGAAGCCGGGGAACTCCCACTGAATGATTCTTGCAAACCATACCAGGGCGCCCACGTCATAGAAGCGTATGGGGCGGTAGCATTCCTCCTTGCGAAGGATGGAAAAGCCCGTCTTTTCAAAGCGCTCTGCTGCCCGTTCCAGGTACTGCTCCGGGAAGGGCATGGGTACATCGCCGCAGAGAAGCTCCACCAAAGCACGGTCATTTTCTGCGCCCACCTGCTGGGTGATGAACATACCATCAGGCTTCAGCACACGGTAGATCTCTTCGGGATTATAGTCCCCGTGACGGTCAATTACCATATCAAAGGTCGTATCCCCGAAGGGCAGCTGACCCTTTCCGTCTGCCGGGCGGAAATCAATACCCAGGGGCAGCAGTGTTTCCCGGCAAAGTGCAATATTGGGGGGATAATTTTCCGTGGCGGCGGTATTTTCCAAGGGGTGGCGCAAAGACAGCAGGAACTCTCCCCCACCGGTATCAATATCCAGCAGCCGCATTTCCGGCTTCAGGTACTGCAGGATCTCTGTGCGGTAATCCCAGGGCAGCGCATCCTCCTCCATATAACGACCTTCAATGTGGGAAAAGTCCCAGCCGTGGATATGGGCGATGCGCTCCTCTTCTTTCCATTTTTGAATCTGTTCGTTCATTTAAATTCCCTTCCTATGGAGACCATAGGAATAAATCAGCGGTACAAGCACCATCACAAGAGCAACAATCGCAAACAGCCAGAACAACCCCAGGAAGGATGTCAGAATCATAACAACGCCGCAAGCCATCCAAAGCTTACCTGCCATGCGGTGGGTTTTGTTCCAATTCTCTTCGCTATTCAGTGTCCAAGGGAGCTTGATACCAATGGTATAGTTCTGTTTACACTTAGGCAGGTAATTGCCGATAATGGTAAACAGCAGACCCAGAAAGATGTTAATAAAAATTTCCACACGGACAGCTGCGCCCAGGGCAGTCGCATAGGTTAAAGACACCAAAAGCAGTGTCAGGGTGGGAATGAGCCACAGTACAAGGCTCATGACTTTCTCGGAATGGGCAGCCTTCTTGGGGTCAGCGCCGGTGGCAAAGGCGCAGAGCCAATGAAGCGCCAGCATGATCAGCGGCATACCGAAAACACCAAATGCCTTGCCGGTCCAACCGTCTACCTCACCCTTGGCATTCCAATGGATAGGCAGTTGCTCCGGCAACTGATTCCAAAGAAACAAACCCAGCAGAATCGGCAAAAGGATCACAACAGAAGTGATGACCAAGGTTTTCCAGTTTTTACGAATCATTTTTCTTCTCCTTTCAGTCCTGCAAGCCACAGCATAACCTCTTCCAGCACAGAAGCGTTAATCTCATATTAGATAAACTTCCCTTCCCGTGTGTCACGGATCAGGTCAGCCTCCTTCAGCACCGACAGATGCTTGGAGACAGCTGCTCCGCTGATGGGAAACCGCTCCCCGATCTCACCGGCAGACATTCTGCCCGTCTTTAAAAGACCCAAGATATCTCTGCGCACCGAATCGGACAGCGCCTTCATAGTTCGTTGAATGCCCACGCTCTCGCCTCCTCATTTAACTTTTTGGTTAAATTAAATGTACCATAGCATTCTTCATTTGTCAACCATCATTTAACCGTTTGGTTAAATAATCAATATCTATATGCCGTTGAGGGGGAAGAAATGACCGAATAGGGATATTTTTTGTTTTTTGGGGGAATTTTGTGGTATAATGGTACGATCAGGAGGTGGGCAGATGAAATTTCGGCTTATCATTGACAAAGACAAAGAAGAAGAGGTTGTTGTCACCGCCCATGAGGAAAGCGGGTTGACGGAGCAGCTGCGGCTTTTGGTGACCCAGGCAGCAAAAGATGCGCCTATTATCGGGTATATCCAGGATGACATGCAGCTGCTGACGGCTGCGGAACTGGAATGCATTACGGTGCTGGACGGCAAGACCTTTGCTATAGACAGCAAAAACCGCCGTTTCCGACTGAAACAGCGGTTATATGAGCTGGAGGCAATACTCCCTTCCAATTTTATTCGCATCAACAAAAGCACCCTTGCCAACGAGACCGCCCTGGAGCGGTTTGCGGTGACCTACACCGGCAGCGTGGATGCTGTTTTCAAGTGCGGCTATCGGGAATACGTATCCCGACGTTGCTTCGCCCAGATCAAAAGGAGGCTTGAAAAGAAATGAAGAAATTTTGGAAAGAATTTTTACTTCGTGGGCTGCTCTGCGCTACAGGTGGGCCACTGGTCATCGCCGTGGTCTACGGCATTTTGGGCGCTACCGGCACGGTGACTTCCCTGTCCCCCAAAGAGGTCTGCACCGCCATTATCTCCGTAACCCTGCTGGCCTTCATTGCCGCAGGCATGAGTGCCATTTATCAGACCGAGCGGCTACCGCTGCCCATTATGATCCTGCTTCATGGCGGCGTACTGTATGTTGCCTACATTCTTACCTATCTTGTAAACGGGTGGCTGTTGAATAAGCTTGTTCCCATTTTGGTATTTACCGCTATTTTCCTTGTGGGCTACGGCATTATCTGGATGATCATTTACCTTGTAAACAAAGCCAATGCCGAGCGGATGACCAAGCTACTGAAGCAGTAACTATTTATAATCCGTCTCAAAACTACCTGCCGGCAGCACGCAGCCGCAAGCGCAGGTCTCGTCGGCAGCCAATGTGCCGGTCTTGCCGATGGGACCACCCATGATCACGAAGACCTCCACGTCTTCACCGCACCGGGGGCATCTGACCTCCGTCAGTCTGGGTGTTGCCTTGCCTTCCTGGCAACCGTTGATCAGCATACTATCACCTCACCAAATAAAGGGAATCAGTCTGTATTTTACTTTCTGCTTGTATTCTGCGTAACCGGGAAGCTCCTTGGTCAACAGTTTTTCCTCGTCCTTCAGGCGGATCACAATGATCACCGGGTAAAAAGCAAATACCAGCAGTGCATACCAGGAGCCGAGCACCAGGGGGATCATTAAAAACAACAGCAGCGTCACTGCGTACATAGGGTGACGGACGATGCCGTAAAGACCGGTATCCACCACAGTTTGTCCCTTTTCCACTTTGATGGTGCGGCTGAGGTAGGCATTTTCACGCATGACCTCGGCATACAGTGCGTAAGCCACAAGAAACAGCACCGACGCCACCGCCACCACCCAGGCAGGCATATTTGACCAGCCGAAGCGGTAGTCCAGTCCTGCCAGCACAAAGCCCAACACGAACATGAGTCCCGAGAAAGCAAGCACGCCCTTTTGGGTTGCTTGCTTTTCTTTTGCATCCAACCTTTTTTTCAGGAAATCCGGGGACTTTGCCAGCATTACAAAACCGGCGATGAGCATGGGCAGGAACAGCAGTCCCACCAAAAGCCAGCCGTTGGTATAACCCCAGCTGCCGGCAGGCAGAAAGATCATAAGTCCCACAAGCAGCAGACCGCAGGTAAATTTCACAAGCGCTTCTGTTAACAGCTTCATTTTATTCACTCCATATATGTGTCGCAGGTAAGTATTCTTCCTCCGAAAGGATGTAGGGCAGGCCGTGAGCCTTGCACTGCGCCAGGTTTTGCAGATTCTCTGCTATCAGCGACTCTTTGTCCAGGTCATAAGGAAGGCGGCTTTCTATGACATTTGCGTTTTTCTCAATGGCATCAAAATGCTTTTCAATATAGCCTTTGGACAAAATAAGGCAGATGTAGCGCATGTTTTCCAGGTAGCTTTGTGAGAAATCCTTCTGCCAATCAAAGGGGATGTAACAGCCCTCAACGATCAGGTTTTGCTTATTTTCAACAGCTGTCTTCACCATTTCCCGGACGATGGGCCACAGGTAGTCTGTCAGCTTGTCATCGTCCATGGGGGTAAGGCTTGTCTGTCCGCTGCGAATCAGTCCCATTTTCAAATGATCTATGGAAAGGTAGGGATAGCGATAGACTTCCAGCAGCTTTTGGGCATAGGCCGTCTTTCCGCTGTGGGAAGCACCGGCAACGAGAATGACCATTAAAACACACCACCGTTATATTTTTTCTGCACCGCAACGAGCATGAGGATTCCCACCGTGAGACCTGCAACCAGCACGATCACCGCCGGCACCACGGCAAAAGCCAGCAAGCCGCTGACTGCCATAGCGGCAGCCATAAAACCCAGGGCTTTACCAAAGGCTTTTCCGTAGCCTTCAAGGTCTTTTACGTTCTTTTGGTGGTAATCGTGGATAAGCTCCGTTTTGCCTTGATAGATCCGCACCGCCAAAACACCGCAAAGGAGCGCTGACAGCAGCAGGATGATGGCATAGAGGATCATAAGCCCAGTTCCTCCATGGGGATCAGCCACGCACGGCAAGGCGCACCGTCGGCGCTTGCCAGGTTCAATGGCGCGGCATTCAGCAGGTAGCACCCCTCCGGGACATCCGTCAAAACGACGCCCTCCAAAAGGACGATCTCCTTCTCCATCAAGCACAGATGCACCTGCATAGGCGCTTCCTCCGGCCCCACGGACTGACTTTCATTCCCCAAAAGGCAAATGCCTGAAGATGCAAAGACCTCTGCCGCTTCCAGTGTGACAGTTGCTTTGCCTGCAATGAGGATCCGTCCCACACCCTTTGCCTTTTCAAGAATCGTCCTTGCCGTTTCTGCGGTAACATCCCCTTCTGTGCGGTACACGTAGCACACCCCCACAAGCGTCTCCAAGGGAAGCTGCTCCACGGTTTTGCCCTGGGCAAGAAAGTGAAACGGCGCATCAATATGGGTGCCGTTATGGGCGCACATGGAAAAGGCGGTCAAATTATAGCGGTCGCCCTTTTCAGTGGCTTTTAAAGTCTGCTTTTCCGGTCTCGGGTCACCGGGGTATACATTGCAGGAGAACAGCTCCTGGGTAATATCATAGATCTTCATAAGATCACCTCATTTGCATTATAACACGGAAGAAACCCAATTGCAACGAAAGTCTACGCAGCATAGGTTGCCTCTTTCGGGGTTTTATGCTATGCTTGCAGAGAAAGGATGTGCTGATCATGAATACCTACGTCACCGGTGCCACCATCCGGGCATTACGGGAGGGCCGAGACCTGACCCAGGCCGAACTTGGAGAGAAGCTGGGTGTCAGCAGCAAGACCGTCTCCAAATGGGAGACCGGCAAAGGACTGCCGGACATTTCCCTTTTACAGCCCCTGGCAGGCGCTTTGGGCATTTCTGTGATTGAGCTGATGAACGGCCAGCAGATTGCAAACACCAATATATCCGCAAATATGCTGCGCTGCAAATTTTATGCATGTCCCCTTTGCGGAAACGTGGTGCATACCATGGGCAGCGCCCTGGTCAGCTGCTGCGGCATCACCCTGCCGCCACTGGAGGCAGAGGACATGGACGAGGCGCATATATTGTCAGCAGAAAAAGTGGAAGACGAGCATTTTATCACCGTGCAGCATCCCATGACCAAGGAGCATTTTATCTCCTTTATCGCCTATGTCACCCAGGATCGGCTGCAGCTGGTGAAATTATATCCCGAAGGCGGCGCAGAAACACGGCTGCAGCTTCGGGGACGGGGCTATCTCTATTACTATTGCAACAAACACGGTCTATACAAAACAAGCATCGGCAGACGATAACCCGTCTGCCGATGCTTTCATATCAATATGCCGTTACAGTGGTCGATCTCGTGCTGGATGATCTGGGCTGTCCAGCCGGTGAAGGTTTTGATCCGTGTTTGCATCTCTTCGTTTTGCCACTGCACCTTCACTGTCCTATAGCGTTTGCATTTCCGAGGCCCACCCAGCAGAGAGAGGCAGCCTTCCTCTGTGTCATAAGGCTCTGCGCTTTTCAGGATCACAGGGTTGAACATGGTCATATAGGTGCCGTTATTATCAAACACGATGATCCGCTTGCGCACGCCGATCATATTGGCCGCCATACCCACGCAGGCTTCTTTGTTTGCGCTTAATGTGTCCACCAGATCCTGCGCCACCGAAAGATCCTCTGCGGTGGCAGGCTCGGACCTCAGCGCCAAAAACATGGGGTCATGCATAATTTCCTTTACCATCCACATCCCGTTCCTTTCTTAATCCTATAACGATTCTACCACAAAAGCCGGATTTGCGCAACAAGCGGATTTTTCTTGCGGTGAGCGGCATTTTTTGGTATACTGAAAGAAAAAGGAGGAATAAACATGCGTAAAAATTTTGGTGCGAAAGAAATGTGTTATCCCATGCCGGTGTTCATTATCGGCACTTACAACGAGGACGGCACGCCCAATGCCATGAATGCCGCCTGGGGCGGTGTCACCGAAGAGGCAGAACTGACCATCTGTGTGGAAGCCGGTCACAAAACTGCCGCAAACATCCTTGCGCGGAAGGCGTTTACCGTGTCTATGGGTACTGCCGCCTACGTGAAGGCCTGCGATTATGTGGGCATTGTCAGCGGCAACAAAGAGCCTGACAAATTTGCAAAGGCAGGCTTCCACGCCACCCCCTCTCCCTTTGTGGATGCACCGCTGATCGACGAGCTGCCCATGGCTTTGGAGTGCGAGATGATCTCCTACGATCCCGATTCCTGCCGCCTGGTAGGCAGAGTTATCAACGTATCTGTGGAAGAAGCTTATTTGGACTCCCAGGGCAAGGTGGATGTTGCCAAGCTTGCACCCATCACCTTTGATCCCGTGCATCATCACTATCTTGTTTTGGGTGAAAAAGTGGGCACTGCCTTCCGGGACGGTCTGGCGCTGAAATAATTATTCCACCACCGCTACCGTCTCTGCTTCCCGATGGCAGGGTCTACGCAATCTTGTTTTTGAAATCATATAACCTGCTGCCCGGGCGATGAATTCTTCGTTGCCCGGGTACGGTTTTTCCCGTTTGCCGCAAGCCGGGAAATAGGCCGCCCACAAAGATGTGTCACAATCGCTGTTTTCATAGGCATCCGCCACAGCATCCCGAATCGCCTTCTCTACTCTTCTGTAGCTGCCGCCACAGCTTTTTGCAACATCTATGTACAGCTCTTTGGTGGAGCAATCCATGCTGTGGTAGCGTATGCGAATGGCTTCAAACACGCAGTTGTATCGGTTTGAGCCCATGCGGAAGCCAAGGCACAACAGCAGTCTGTCTATTTCATTTTCCAGACACCAGTCATTTTTATCGGGATAATCGTGCGCAAAGGCGGCATCCCGAATTTTGGATGCCACATAGTCCGGAGCGCAAGGCTTGGCGATGGCAGAATAGAGTTCCAACTGCACAAGCCTGGAAACCGTATACTCATCCAGCACCGTGGCGATCACCAATACCTTCATGTCCGGCAAGGTGTTTACCACCGCCTGTAGCACCTGCAAACGGCGAATGGCCGGGTACATGATATCCATCAGCAAAATGTCCGGGCAGAAGCTTACGATCTCCTCCGCCAGCATCTCGTCGCTGCAACGGACACCAATATAAAATTCGTCACCCAGGCGGCGCTCAATGGCTTTTCCCAGTGCGCCATGGGTGTCAACGATCATTAAACGTTGCATTGTTTATCACCTGCTTTGCACTAACGGTAATACAATACCACAATCGCATTGCAATTTCAACCGGATTCCACCGACGAAAAGCGACAGCTCCGACGAAATTCACAAAAAGAATCGGGTGCTGCGATATTCACAGCACCCAAGTTTTTTATTTCTTACGGAAGGACATACAGTCGGTACACTGATCCTGAGTAGGATTACCTTCGTGAGTACCTACCAGAATACGCTCCAGAGAGCAGTAGTTTGCTTCATTGCAGTGATGAGCGCACTGATGGACAGTACACTCAATGCTCTTGTTTGCATTGCAGTTCATGTTCTGTTCCTCCTTTTTTCGGTGATGGCTTTAGTATAAACACAATTTCAGAAATAATACCGGGAAATCCTTTGTTTTTTCAATTGCATCATTGACAATACACATTATCATCTGTATAATATTTGTGGAAAATTTGAGCTTTCCTGCGGAAAGCCGAAAAGAAAGGAAAATTGCCATGATTTACAGTGCAGAAGTACAAGAAATGTGCTCCGTGGCCAAGGGCGCCTATCACGGCCCCGCTCCCATTCCCGAAGAGGGCAAGTGGGTTCAGGTCAAGGAAATTAAAGATGTCTCCGGTTTCACCCACGGCATCGGCTGGTGTGCTCCCCAGCAGGGCTGCTGCAAGCTGACCCTGAACATCAAGGAGGGCATCATTGAAGAGGCTCTGGTTGAGACTCTGGGCTGCTCCGGCATGACCCACTCCGCAGCTATGGCTTCCGAGATTTTGATCGGTAAGACCCTGCTGGAGGCGCTGAACACCGACCTGGTGTGCGACGCTATCAACACCGCTATGCGTGAGCTGTTCCTGCAGATCGTTTACGGTCGCAGCCAGTCCGC